>CAYYHR010000094.1:5428-12281 GCA_964471705.1 uncultured Chromatiaceae bacterium | reverse complement strand
AGCAGGAGGAAAATCAGGTAGCATGAACACACCCCCTTGGAAGTCGAAAAACCGAGGGAACCTCATCCATAGGATTTTACCGTCTTCACCGCACTTTCCGCAGTATGCATGATCTCCAAGGGATGGCCGTAGAGCTTGAGGCTGGTTCCGGGGTCGGGGATGGTTTCCATGTAGTCGATGATCAGGCCGTTCAGCGTCTTGGGGCCGTCGGTCGGTAGCTTCCAGCGCAGGGCACGGTTGAGCTCGCGGACACTGATGCCACAATCGATCAAGAGGCTGCCGTCCCCCGTGCGATGAATCTCCCCGATGGTGTCCGCCGGGTCCGATGCGAACTCCCCCACGATCTCCTCGAGCAGGTCCGTAAGGGTGATCAGCCCGAGGAAGTCGCCGTACTCGTCCACGACCAGGCCGACGGGCTGCTTCTCGCCCTGGAAGTTGCGCAGCTGCTGGTAGAGGTGCGTGCCTTCGGGGACGAAGTAGGGCTCGTGGGCGATCTCGCGCAAATGCTCCTTGTCGAGCCTCTTTTCCAAGACCATGCGCAAGGCGTCGCGCACATGGACCATACCGATGACGCTGTCGATGCTGCCGTCGAACAGGGGAAGGCGTGTGTAGGCGGCGTTCCTGAGAGCGGCGAGGATCTCTTCCTCCGGGTCCCGGATGTCGATTCCGTCCACCTCGTTGCGGGGGATCATGATGTCCTCGACCGTCGCGTTCTCGAGGTCGAGGATCGCCAGCAGCATGCCCTGGCTCCGCTTCGGGATCATAGCCCCCGCCTCGCTGAGGACGGTGCGCAGCTCCTCGCGGGAGAGGGCGTTGCCCTGATCGTCATCGGGTCGAACGCCGAGCAGGCGAAGCAGACCGTTCGCCACCCAGTTCACCGACCAAACCAGGGGGTAGAGAAGCTTCAGAAGCGGCGTGTAGATGAAGGACGCTGGGTAGGCGAGGCGCTCCGGGTGCATGGCCGCGAGGGTCTTGGGGGCGACCTCGGCGAAGATGAGTATGACGAGGGTCAAGATGCCCGCCGCCGCGGCGATCGCCCCTTCCCCGCCGACGCGCAGGGCGATGACGGTTGCCAGGGACGAGGCCAGGATGTTGACGAAGTTGTTGCCGAGCAGGACGAGGCCGATCAAGCGGTCTGTACGCTCGAGCAGAGCCCGCGCCAGCGTGGCGCCCTTGTGGCCCTGCCTTGCCTTGTGCTCCATGCGATAGCGGTTGAGCGTCATGAGCGCCGTCTCCGAGCCGGAGAAGAACGCCGAGAGCAGGACGAGGAAGAAAAGGAAGAGGAACAGTCCGGGAAGTGGGAGATCGCTCAATTTCCGAGCTCCTGCTCCGAAAAGGATTCCGTCCGATAGCGGCTGATACGGATGTCGTCCGACCAGTAATCCGGACGCAGGCCCGCCTTCTGCTTGAGGTGGCGTAGGAAATCCCGCGGCTGCGGCAGACTCTCCCAGACCGTGGGCAGGAAGGTCCCGCGGGCGTTCCCTGCTTCGAGGATCAAGCCGTCCCGACCCGGCTCGATCATTTGCAACAGCTCCTCCTCCGAGCCGAAGGTGAGGGGCTCCGGAGGGCTCAGCACGGAGATCTCGATGGCCAGATCGGCGAGCTCCGGTTCCGTCAAAGGAGGGAACCTGGGATCGCGAAAGGCGGCAGCGAAGGCGTTCTCGGCGACGTCGAGCACCAGGGGTTGGATCGCCTGGAGATGCCCGATGCACCCGCGCAGCGCGCCCCGATCATGCAAGGTCACGAACGCGGCCCGCCGCTCCGCGAGGACCGGGGGATAGCCGGAGAGATCCACGGGGATCGGACGCCCCTCGCGCAGCCCGTGCTCAATGGACTCCCTGGCGAGCGCCAGGAGGATGCGGCGTTGTGCGGGCTCGAGCAGATTGGCGTCAGCTGAAGGCATAGGCCCCGTATCCCACTACTTGATTGCGGGGTCCGGCGGTATCTCCGGAGTTGCGAAGGTCCAGGGTGCGCGCCTCCAGGCCATGAAGCCTCGCCTCGCGCAGCAGACCGTTCAGGGGATTGCGTCCGCACGCCTGGTTGTAGCCGATGGCCTCCGGATGCAGGCCCTCGATGGCGCGGCTGGTCTCGGCGTCGATGGCCTTGGCGCTGTCGTAGTCCATGTAGTGGCTGAGATCCGAGCTGATGACGATGAGGGTCTCGTCGCCACCCCAGAGCCGCTCCATCACCTGGGCCACCTCCTCGGTGTCGGCATCGCCGACCAGGAAGGGGACGATGCGAAATCCCTCCAGGATCAGCTGCAGGAAGGGCAGCTGTACTTCGAGGCAATGCTCCCCTTCGAATGGCGCCTCGAGCCGTCGAACCTGCGGCAGGTCGCCAATCGACTCGTACGCCGCCCGATCCACCGGAATCGGACCCAGCGGAGTGAGGAAGGTGTCGGCGGCGCTGTAGGCCAAGCCGCTGAAGGCAACGCGGTGGGACGGTCCGAAGAGCATGACCCGGGAGATCTCCTCGGCACGCATGGCCAGTTGCGCATAGGCGGTAGCTGCGACGGGCCCCGAATAGATGTAGCCGGCATGGGGGGCGACGATGGCCTTGGGAGGTTTCCCGCGCTCGACCCCCGCGGCCGCGAGGAAGGACAGAACCTCTTGCCGCAGCTCCTCGGGGTCGGACGGATAGAACATGCCGGCTACGGCGGGCTCTCTGGTGCTTTTCATGATAGCGACTCACGCTTACGCGATTTGCTTGTCTAATATTCTAGATGAAGGGGAAATAGGTGACTAACGATGAGAGTCCAACCGAGCCATTACCCGACGCGCTATTGGCACCGACTGGACGATGGCCGCATCCAGTGCGACCTCTGTCCGCGGGAGTGCAAGCTCAAGGAGGGGCAGCAGGGATTGTGCTTCGTACGCGGCTGCGAGGACGATCAGATCGTGCTCACCAGCTACGGACGCTCGAGCGGTTTCTGTGTGGACCCGATCGAAAAGAAGCCCTTGAACCACTTTCTGCCGGGCACCCCGGTGCTCTCCTTCGGCACCGCCGGCTGCAACCTGGCCTGCAAGTTCTGTCAGAACTGGGATATGAGCAAGTCTCGCGAGATGGACACCCTGGCCGCAAGCGCCTCGCCCGAGGCCATCGCCCGCAAGGCCGGGGAGCTGGGGTGCCGCAGCGTCGCCTATACCTACAACGACCCCGTCATCTTCCTCGAATATGCCCGGGACACGGCCCTGGCCTGCCGCGAGCGCGGCATCAAGAGCGTGGCGGTGACCGCCGGCTATATCAATCCTGGCGCGCGAGAGGACTTCTTCTCCGTCATGGACGCGGCCAACGTGGACCTCAAGGCGTTCACGGAGGACTTCTACCATCGGCTGTGCGGCGGCCATCTGGCACCGGTGCTCGAAACACTGGAATACCTGGTGCGCGAGACCCGGGTCTGGATCGAGCTCACGACCCTGCTCATCCCCGGCCACAACGATTCCGACGAGGAGCTCGAGCGCATGTGCGCCTGGGTCGTTGAGCACCTGGGCCCGGACGTCCCCATGCACTTCACCGCCTTCCATCCCGACTGGAAGATGCGGGATGTGCCGCCGACCCCGCCGGCGACGCTGACCCGGGCACGTGAGATCGCCCAGCGCGCGGGGGTGCGCTATGCCTACACGGGTAATGTCCACGACCCAGCGGGGGGAAGCACCTGGTGTCACAACTGTGGGGCGCTGCTCATCGAGCGGGACTGGTACCAGCTCGGGAAGTGGGGGCTGACGGAGGAGGGCAAGTGTGCAGCCTGCGGCACCCTCTGCGCAGGCCGTTTCGAAGCCGAGCCCGGGACCTGGGGCTCGAGGCGTCTGCCTATCGCGATGTCGGCATGATGGCGCTCTGAGGATGACCAGTACGGCTGTGCGCAAGTGACGGAAACATGATGTAACCGTACCCCGTGGGGCTCATTGTGCCCGGGAGTGAAGATCCCGGATCCACCATCTCGGTGCCTTCCCGCAGGAGTCTGCGAGAGAAGCGCAGATACCCCTTCCTTTTTCTCGTCCAGGTTCGATAGAGTCTCGCTCGGAACGACGCCCGACCGCGACACTGCCGGTGGGCGCCGACCGGACGACGGCAGACGACGAAGTAACCCCCGAATCCAAAGGAGCCATTCCCCATGCTCACCAAGAAGATCGAAGTGATCGACCCGGACCAGGCGGACGCCCTGCTCGCACCGGCCTACGGACGCCGCGGAATGATCCGCCCGGCCCCCAAGTACCGCCTCCCCGACCACGAGATGCCCCCGGATACCGCCTACGACATCATTCGCGACGAGCTGATGCTGGATGGGAACGCACGCCTGAACCTGGCGACCTTCGTCACCACCTGGATGGAGCCCCAGGCCGAGAAGCTGATGGCCGAGTCCTTCGACAAGAACATGATCGACAAGGACGAGTACCCGCAGACGGCCGCGATCGAGGAACGCTGCGTGAATATCGTCTCCGACCTGTTCCACGCCCCCGACCAGGGTGTGGGCGCCTCCGCCATCGGCTCCAGCGAGGCGATCATGCTGGCCGGCATGGCCCTCAAGTGGCGCTGGCGGGACCGACGCCGCGCTCAGGGCAAGGAGACTCATAGGCCCAACCTCGTCCTCGGGGCCAACGTCCAGGTCGTTTGGGAGAAGTTCTGCCGCTATTGGGATGTGGAGCCCAAGTACATCCCTATGGAAAAGGGACGCTACGTGATCACACCCGAAGAGGTGCTGGCGCGTACGAACGAGCGAACCATCGGCGTGGTTGCCATCCTGGGAACGACCTTCACCGGCGAGCTCGAGCCCATCGAGGCCATCCACGAGGCGCTGGCCCGGCAGAACGAGCAGACGGGCTGGGAGATCCCGATGCACGTGGATGCCGCCAGCGGCGGCTTCGTCGCTCCCTTTCTCCATCCAGACCTGAAGTGGGACTTCCGCCTGCCGCTGGTCAAGTCCATCAACGTCTCGGGCCACAAGTACGGCCTTGTCTATCCCGGGGTCGGCTGGGTGGTCTGGCGCAGCCACGAGGACCTGCCGGAAGACCTGGTCTTCCGGGTCAACTACCTGGGCGGGGACATGCCCACCTTCACCCTGAACTTCTCACGCCCGGGAAACCAGGTCGTCGGTCAGTACTACAACTTCCTGCGCCTGGGCCGGGCCGGCTACACCCAGATCATGGAGACCCTGCGCGACACCGCGATGGACCTCGCCGCGGCCATCGCGGAGATCGGGCCCTTCGAGCTCGTCAGCGACGGCAGCAGCATCCCGGTATTCGCCTTTAAGCTCAAAGACGAGGTCACCGACTACAGCGTCTTCGACGTCTCGGCCAAGCTGCGGGAATTCGGCTGGCAGGTGCCCGCCTATACGATGCCGGAGCACGCGGAGGATGTCGCCGTCCTGCGCATCGTGGTCCGGGAGGGCTTCAGCGGGGACATGGCCTATATGTTGCTTGAGCATATCCGAAAGACGGTCGCGCACTTCGAAGGCATCAGCGGCCACACACCCAAGGACCCGGTGCCCCAGTTCGCGCATTGACCCGGACCGTCAGGCACGTCGTTCGAGGATCAGATCCCCGAGCCTCGCGGTGACCAGCTTCCAGGCGGCCTTGCGACCGTATCGGGCGGAGTTTCCCGCCCGCCAGCACTGCGCCGCCTTGTAGTCCGCCCAAGCCGGGGAAGTCCGATCCAGTCGCTCCATTACGAATGGCTTCTGCCAAGCCAGACAGTGGGGGCCATAACTGGGATCATTGTCGATCCAGCGACCCGACTGAGCGTCACCGTCGGGGCGTACGTAGGCAATATGGCAGGACGCGTCCGGGGAATTTTCGTTCCAAAAGGGATCGAGCCAGACAATCGCGGGGCCGTGGGTCGTCTCGACGAGAAACACTTCCGCCACATAGCGAACTACCGTTTCGAGGGGATTGTAGCGATCCGGGAGGCGAAGCTGGAGAGGAAGTCGTCGCTTGATGGCTTCTGAAAATTTCATGAGCTTGCATTGACACAGGGAGACCGAGTGTTTACCGGGCGCGAAACCAGCGTGCGACAGCGAAGGACTCCTTATCGCCGAGCAAAGGTTGCGGCAAATCCGGCAGCTTTATTATGTTGCAAGATCATTAAGATCTTATGACCCTCCTTCTGATTTGTGCACAGCAGCAAAATATCGGTGCGCGAGCCGGCCTTCATCGTGGACCAGTTCGATCAGCCGACGAGACGGAATCGTATCCGATTGAATATTAGGCTATTTTATAGCTTGGAAAGAGTTTGATCAGTCTAAGGAAACTACCTTTCGGGTAGGGGGTTAGCGTTGTTGTCACAAGTTTGTCCACAAGGTTTTCCACAGATATTGTTAACAAACGGACATTTTTCCGGCTGGTCTTCGGGTTGCCATCGTTTTTCGAGATTCGGCATCAACAAATGGCTCGAGCGTCCGTTCGGTCGGGATTCTCGGTCCTGCCCTGCATCGCGGGCTCCCTTGTGAAGCCCGGGCTACCAAGAGCGATCGCTTGTGGGGCACTGACATCATGGTCTTCAGCAATTCGCCCCGGCAAAAGCAGTCGGCGACAAATGCCATCTTCACTCGGTAATCCGGCGGTGCCGCGGGCCGTCGTTCTGAAACCGTCACATGCGCTTAATATTCTCGAATCATGATGTACTCCAGGGCAGGCCGGAAGACTGTGGCGCAGGAACGACAGATGACACCGTTGGAAAGGGTAGAGGCGCTCTACAAAGAGCTCGTAGCCTGGTACGGCGAGGGTACGGATCGCGAGATCCGGGCGGCATCCAAGCTGTTGATGGTGGCGCTTCTCCAGCTCAATGAGCACGGCGGATTCGGTTGGGAGGGGCTCGTCGACGACTACTTGTTGATGCTGAAGAACGATCCCGAGCG
>CAYYHR010000094.1:3919-5328 GCA_964471705.1 uncultured Chromatiaceae bacterium | reverse complement strand
CGGCGCAGCCCCTTACCCTGACGGGAGCCGGTGCGACCTTTCCCGCTCCCCTGTACCAGCGCTGGTTTCGAGACTATTTCCGTGAGCACCCGAATGTTCGCGTGGACTATCAAGGCATCGGGAGCGGGGCGGGGATCGAGAACTTTCTCGGCGGCAGGCTCGACTTCGCGGGGTCGGACGTGCCCATGACCCAAGAGGACGCCGCCAAGGTCGAGGGCGGCATCGTGCAGATCCCCCTGTCCGCCGGTGCCGTGATCCTGGCCTACGATCTGCCGGGCATCGAAGGTCTGCGGCTCTCCCGAGATGCAGTCAGCGGTATCTTTCTCGGCCAGATCCAACGCTGGAACGATCCGCGCATCCGAGCGGCGAACAAGGGCGTCGATCTGCCGGACATGCCCGTCACCCTGGTCGCGCGTTCGGATTCGAGCGGTACCTCCTTCGTGGTGACCCGCCACCTGAGCGCCGTCAGCGAGAAATTCGCACAGAACGTCGGCAGCACCATGACCCCGGTATGGCCCAAGGCCTTGAAGAAGCAGGGGGCACTCATCCGGGCAAAGGGCAACGGCGGGGTCGCGGCCACCGTCAAGGCGGTTCCCGGCTCCATCGGATACGTTCAATACGCTTACGCGGACCTCACCGATATGCAAATGGCCTCCCTGGAGAACAAGGCGGGTGAATACGTAGCGCCCAACAGCGAGTCTTTCAGGGCAGCGGTCGAATCCTTCAGGGCCGATCTCGATCCACGTGACCTGGCCGATCCGTACGGTGGTGGCTCCTATCCCATTCTGACCCTGTCCTGGCTCATTACTCGCAAGACCCTGGAGCCCGAGAAGGCGCAGGCGCTGAAGGACGTGGTTCGGTATTGCCTCGGCGACGGCCGGAAAACGGCGAGCCTTCTCGGCTACATCCCCCTGACGGAACAGGCGGTCAAGCAGATTCTCTTACGCCTCGGATCGATCAAGTAGCCTGGCGGACTTCTACGGAAAGCTCAAAGTCGACAGCAATCCGGGACGGGGAAGACGTCGGGTCGTCGTTGCAATCTCTGTCTTCTATCCGCCGAACCAGCCCTTGCGCTTGAAGACCCACAGCTCGAGGAGCACGATCAACACCAATACGATGCAGACCAGTGCGAATGCGAAGGGGTCCTCGGCGTCGGGAATGCCGGCCACGTTGATGCCGAGCAACCCGGTAAGGAAAGTGAGCGGCAGGAAGGTGGCACTGAGGATCGTGAGCATGTAGAGGCGTCGATTGGTCCGCTCCGAGGAGCGCTGGAGCAGCTCGTCCTGAGTGATCTCGGCGATCTCGAGGGCGGCATCGAGCCCATCGCTGTATTCCGCGGTCTTTTCCCCCACCGACCTGAGCAGTCGCCGCTCGTCGGTGTCCAGCCAGCCGACCCGAGCGTCCGCCAG
>CAYYHR010000094.1:0-3819 GCA_964471705.1 uncultured Chromatiaceae bacterium | reverse complement strand
CTCGATCTCTTGCCGAATGCTCGCGATCGCGCTGTGTTGTCTCTCGCGGCAGGTAATGATGCGACGACCGTCGGTCCAAATCTGAATCGAGTGCATGTCATCCGGCGAGGCGCCGGGATCAGGGCTCAAGCCCCGCAGGCTCATGAGCATCTCATCTCCACGCACCAGGACACGGGGACGGGGATTGCCTCCCAGCAGAAATTGGACGGCAGGTGGGTCGAGCTCGGTATGGGCCGAGAGCCAGTCCTCCATACCCTTGTAGCGCCGATCGAAGTGCAGCCAGTCGAAAGCCTCGTCCTGCCACGCGCTTGCCACCTCATCGGGCTCGATCAAGCGCCCACCGCCGGTGTGATCGAGACGGTAGGCGAAGACGAGTCCGCTGGCGGGGCTCAGCTGCGGGTGCAAGAGGGTATTCATTCGGGGAACGTCCTTGTATGTGGGTAACTGCTAAAGCTGTGTACCGAATCGCGCCGGCAGGTTGTCGACCATTGGCAGGCTGTGCTTGGCGTCGGTGATAGAATTCAAACTATCGGCTACGCTGAGCCGGTCGGGTAGTGCGATGCCTGTCGAAGTCGGCGGGCCTGAAATTTCGGCGAGTGGACGGCACGGGCAGATCTCAATGGCGACAGGCGAGCAGGCGGGTTATTCCAACTCCGTCGACCAGGCGATGAATCAGGTCTTGCTGGCCGAGCGCGAGGCCCGCGACGCGGTGGCGCGCTGCCGCTCGGAGGCGGCGCGAATCCTCGCCGCGGCGGAGGAGGATGTCCGCCGCATCGTCGAGCGCACCGAGGGTCGTGTCAGTCTGGCCAGTCGCATCGCGGATCGGACGGTGGATCTGGCCGTGCGGGAGCCCCGAGGTCCCGAGGCCGGTCCTGCGTCCCCAGGGCCTGAGACGGATGTACAGGATCTGCTGGAACGGGCGGTGGACGGGCTGGTCGATGAGATTCTGGGCGAGGAGCCCTGATGTACGACCTCGATTTCGCTTACGCCCAGGCGCGCATCCAGGCGCGGTTCGCGGCCTTGCCGCGCGAAACGGACTGGCAGCGCGTGGCGGTATCCCGAACCCTCGCGGCCTTCCTCGAGGACGCTCGCACGGGCTCCCTGCGCGATTGGGTCAAGGGCTTCTCGGTCCAGAGCGACGTTCACGACCTGGAGGCGGGTATCGGATCCTTGTACCGGGAGACCCTGAAGTCGGTCACCGCTCTGGCTCCCGTCCCTTGGCGCGAGGCCGTGTCCTGGCTTCGCTGGCTGCCGCTGCTCCCCCTCCTGGCCCACCTGCAGGCCGGAGGCATGATGCCGAAATGGGCGAACGGCGACCCCTTCCTTCGAGCCTTGCTCGATGACGAGGGTGCACTGAGTCGACAGCGCCTGGAGGGGGAGGGGGCCCAATGCCTGCTGCAACCGGGGCAGGATCTCCCTGTGGCCTGGGTCGAGGAATGGCGTCGGCGCTGGCCCCCTTGCAGCCTGGCCGCCTCCCGCGCCCTGACGGCACTGAGAGATCTGCTCCTGGACCATGTCCAGGGTTTTTCCAAGGTCCCGGCGGAATCGGCCTGGCGCCTGCGCAGGGAGCTGCGCGAGAGGCTGCGGCTGCGCTTCCACCAGCAACTGCTCCAGCCGACGATCCCCTTCATCTACCTGGCCCTGACGGCGCTGGACCTGGAGCGTCTGCGCGCGGCCCTGGTTACCCGCATCCTCTTCTCTCTACAGGATGATCCTATGTCGTCCGAGACAGCCGGACGGTTTGCGGCCTGATGCTGCGCCCCGCCACGACACGTTGGCTCGAGCTCCTGTGTCCCCGCAGCGAGAGCGTGCGGGCGGTGGCGGAGCTTGCCGCGACGGGGGCGATCGAGATCCAGGTGCGACCCGGTGCGGCGCAGGATTACCCGCTTCGTCACCTGGCTCAGGGGCTGGCGGAGTACCGGGAGCTGTACGCCCGCTACGGATTCTATTGGGAGCGGGGGCGTCTGCGGCGAGCCCCGCTCGCGGAGGCCCCGGACCTGGTATTGGGGCGTGCCCTGGGCCGAATCCATGCCTGGAGCCGTGATGCAGATCCCCTGATCACCGTCCTTCAGGACAGCGAGGAAGAGCTGACCCGTCTCGACTGGCTGACGCGCATCCTGGGAAGCATCCCCGGCAGCAGTCTCGACTTCACCCTGCTCGTGCAGAGCGGCCCGGTGCTCGCAAGCGTCTGCGCCATCCTTCCTCGCGACGCCCAGCCGCAGCTTTCCGATCGACTGATTCTGCGCAGCGTTCCCTGGGAGGACGAGCGTTGCCTCATGCTCCTGGGGCCCGCGGACGATCTGGAGCAGGCGAAGCACCGGATCAAGGGCGCAAAGGGACGCATCATCGAGCGGCCGACCTGGCTCCGCGGCAACGCCCGGGAGGCCCTGGAACTGGTCTCGGCCCACCGCGAGCTGCTGTCCAAGCGCATCGTACATCTCTACGCAGAGCTCGATGGGCTGTCCGACGACCATGACCTGGACGCGGTGCTGGGGGAGGTGGCCTGGCTCGATTGGTTCGCGAGTCACGTGGGGGGAGTCGAGGCAGCCAGCGAGCACCTGGTCTGGGTGACGGGCTGGACCAACGACCTGAGCGGCCGCTCCATCACCCGCGCCTTGGACCGCTCGGGGACACGGGCCCTGCTGCGCCTGGTGCCGCCACCGACCGGGATGCGTCCGCCCCAGGTCCTAGATAATCCGCCCTGGCTGAAGCCCTTCGAGATCTTTGCCCGCGCCCTGGGCGTTCCCGGTGAGGACGAAGCGGATCCGACGCCCGTGCTCGCGGTCGTGGTGCCCCTTCTGTTCGGCTACATGTTCGGCGATCTGGGCCAGGGGCTGGTCCTGCTCGCCGCTGGCTGGTGGCTCCGCAAGCGTTTCCAGGTCGCGCGGCTGCTGCTCGTGGGAGGCGCCGGCGCAATGCTCTTCGGCCTGCTGTTCGGCAGCCTCTTCGCCCGCGAGGACCTGATTCCGGCCCTCTGGCTCCACCCCCTGGAGGAGCCCATGCGCGTTCTCCTGGTCCCCCTGGTCTTCGCGGTGCTGCTGCTCAGCCTGGGCCAACTGCTCGCCGGTCTCGGCGCCATGCGCCGCGGGGAGCTGGGGCGCTGGCTGCTCACGGACGCGGGGTTTCTTCTGCTCTACCTCGGGCTCATCGCCCTGGTCTTCGGCGCAGCACCCGCTTGGCCGGCCCTGGTCGGGCTGAGCTGGTACCTGGTAGGCAGCTTCCTGGTCGAACGTCGCCTCCTGGGTGCCCTGGCGGCCCTTGGGCACTTGGCGGAGGGTGGATTTCAGATCCTGGTCAACACCCTGTCCTTCGCAAGGGTCGGTGCCTTCGCCCTCGCCCACGCGGCCTTGTCGGCAGCCGTCGTTACCATGGCCGAGGCGGTCGGATCCTGGCTCGGTGCGGCGCTGATCATGGTGCTCGGCAATCTGGTCATCATCCTGCTCGAGGGCCTGGTAGTGTCCATCCAGACCACCCGCCTGGTCTTGTTCGAGTTCTTCAACCGCTTCCTGCAGGGCAAGGGGCGCGTGTTCCGGCCTCTGCCACCGCCGCCGGCGCTGATGACGGGTATGGTTTGAGCGAGGGTATAGTGGAGTCGCAGGATGCGGTGGGGAACGAACCGCGAGCCCCCCTGCAATACCACGCCATCGAGTTGAGCTGGTCCGTCGTCCCGGCGGGGATTGCCGGGACCCAGGAGCCACGGAGGGTGTGCAGATGCTCACGCCATGCGACTGGATTCCGCCACTCACGGCGGAATCACGGCTCAATTGAACGGTATTGCCCGATAACAAGGTCCGAGGACAATCGGGTCTCTGGGCTCTG
>CAYYHR010000093.1:4326-12286 GCA_964471705.1 uncultured Chromatiaceae bacterium | reverse complement strand
GTATTTGCCTCAGTCCGGTATATCGGCGGTCGCCTACACCGGCACCGAGAAAGATTACAACGCCAAGGCCGGGCCGAGAACACTTCGCGGGCCGATCGTTTCGTTACTTACTGCGCCGTCGGAAGGCCCAATGCTAACTGCTTCCTACGTGCCCCGCAGCTTCTCCGAGACCGACGGGGCTCTGGAAGCCGGTATCATTGCCCAGGCCCTCGACTTCGTGCGCCGAAACACGGAGGTCCAAGCCTGGATCGACGACGACGGCATCCGCCGTGAACGCTGGGACTATCCGTTGGATGCCGTGCGCGAGACCCTGGTCAATGCGGTAGCCCATCGGGACTACAGCATCACGGTTATCGACATCGAGCTTGCGCTCTACTCGGATCGCCTGGAGGTCATCTCCCCCGGACGGTTACCCAACACCGTCACTGTCGAGAAGATGCGTGCCGGCTACCGTGCCTCGCGCAATGAGCTGATCAAGGAGGTTCTGCGAGACTACCGCTACATCGAGGCCACGGGCCTCGGTGTCCCACGCAAGATCATCCGGGGCATGCGAGAGCACAACAGAACCGAGCCCGATCTGATCGAGGAGGACGAGCGATTTATCGTTCGCCTTTGGAAGAGGCTCGGCGTTGCTTGCTCGTACCGAGTTGGGGAATAATTTTCAGCTTGGATTCTGTGGTTACGGTCCGCGTTGGGCCATATCAACGAGTTAAGAGGTTTTCAAACATGAAACGGCTCATAGGTCTTTGTGCGTGTCTCGTGCCACTTTTCGCGGCCGCGGGCGAATTCAGCTCCACCCTGGTGGTACAGACGGGCTTTCTGCGGGAGGGCGACCTGATCGTCCGCAACATCACGGATCTGGTGAGCAAGAAGACCTGCATGACCTTCTATATCCGTACCGCCGGAACCAGCCCGATAACCGACTGCTACGATGTGATCGGCGAGTTCGGTGCCGATGTCCGCCAGGCCGCCCACCTGAAGGAGGGCGATCTGGTCATCCGCAAGGTCGAGGACACCAAGAATAACCGCGCCTGCCTCGTCGCTTACATCAGCACCCCCGGCACCTCGCCGGCAGTGCACTGTTACACGACCGCACACCGCTTCAAGGAAGGGCTGCAGATCGACAGCCATCTGCGCGAGGGGGATCTGGATGTGGACCGGATCACGGACGCGAGTGCTGCCACCACATGTCTGGTTGCCTTCGTGCGGACCAAGGGAACGGCTCCCTCGACCTTTTGCTATCCGAGCGTTCCACAAGGGGTCGGGCCATTGCGCCAGGAGAACGAGCTGAAGGCCGGTGATCTCGTGGTCCGCAAGATCACCGATGGCGCTAACAACAAGGCCTGCCTGGTGAGCTACGTGAGCACGCAAGGCACCTCATCGCGGATGTTCTGCTTCGATCGCTAGTTTTTCCCCAGCGGGCGAAAGGCCGGAGCAGATCCCCAGTCGTTGGGGGATGGTTTTCCAGAATCACCGGATGAAGGGGGGCTGCCCCAATCCTTCGCCGGAGGGGGGGGAGCCCAATCACCCGATGAGGGTGGGGGCGAGCTCCAGTCGGAAGGCGGCGGGGCTTCCGGCTTCTGCCGTTGCGACTCGAGCTCTTCGATGCGCCGCTGAAGCGCTTCGATCTCGCTGTTGTCCGGCGCCGGCGCCTTGGCTGCTGGTGCAGGAGCGGCAGGGGCCGGTACCGCGGCTGCGCCGGGACGTCCGGGCGCTCCATAATAGCCCGGAGGTGCATAGGGACCACCTCCGTAGGCGCCTGGACCATATCCGCCCCAAGGGCCGCCTCCTCCGTAAGGTCCGCCCCAGGGTCCGCCCGCGCCATAGGGCCCCCCCCAGGGACCACCGTAATCGTCGTCGTAGCGGTCGTTGCCGCCGCCCATCCATCTGCCCGGGTTCATCATATCGCCGAAATCGAAGGCTCGGCCTTCGGGGCCGTACATGAGCGATACGCCCATGACGCCGATGACAGCAAAAAACGTGATGAGCTTTGGTATCTTGGGTAACACTGCAGCTGGTTCTCCTGTGATCTTTGCCGGTGCCGACTGATCGTCGGCACTCGGCGTATTTTCGGTCGGAACGCCCGTTTTCTTAACACCGCATCGACTCGGCAGTCAACCGGCCCGACGGACTCTGGCAACAAGGACTTCATTCGCCTCCATAGGCATGTGTCCGATCCCGGCGATCGCGGTGGTGTAGGTGATGACCCTGGCCGCCCTCCGCGCCCGAGAAGGGGGCTTCTCTCGACGCCTGTGAGGTTTTTTCCTGACCAGATTCCGCCCGCATGTCCCGCACCTGGTCTCGCAGCCAGCCGATCCAGGGATCGATCCCTTCTGGGTCCCTGGTGGTGATCTCCAGAAAGGGTGCCAAGGTTGCCAGGCGACGCAGGTACTGCTCGGCGCGCGTCGGACTGAACTCGGTCAGATAGGGCAGCAGATCGGATTTGGCGAGCAGTACCAGATCGGCGGCCCGGAACATCACCGGGTACTTGGCGGGTTTGTCGTCTCCCTCGGGGACCGAGAGCAAGGTGATGTTTCGGTGCTGACCCAGGTCGAAGCTCGCCGGGCACACCAGATTTCCCACATTTTCGATGAAGAGCAGATCGATTTCGTCGAGATCGATCTCATGCAGGGCATCGTGGACCATGTGAGCATCCAGGTGACAGGCGTTGCCGGTAGAGATCTGCACCGCCGGAACGCCATGCGCACGGATGCGCTCGGCGTCGTTCTCGGTTTCGAGGTCGCCTTCGATTACGGCGATCCGCAGCTCGTCTCCCAGGGCTTCGATGGTCGCTTCCAGGAGGCTGGTCTTCCCCGCACCTGGAGACGACATGAGGTTGAGCGCAAGAACCCCGTGGCGTTCGAAGTGCTCGCGATTGTGCATCGCCTGGTGGTCGTTCTTCGCGAGAAGGTCCGCGGCCAATGTGATCTCGGCACGAGCCTCCTCGGTATGGACAGTCCTGCCATCCGGTACGACTCGGGCCGGATTGCCGCCGGTGATGCTACAGCCACAGGAATCGCACATACCGAATCCTCCTCATGCTCCGGGGATTTTCAACTTTTACTGAAGAATACAGCAGGATTGCCCAGTTTACCCGCTCGGGTGCTGGTCCGGGACCCTGAGCGCCAGGCTTGCCAGGAGCATTTCCTCGCCGCTGATCACCCGGGCTCGGAAACCGCCGCAGCGTCCGCAAACGAGCCGATTGGGCCTTGCCGTCGTCTCGGCCCCGCATTCGCTGCAGTGCACGCGCACTGGAATGGCTTCAATGTCGAGCACTGCAGATTCCGCGAGGGTGCCGGCCGCCGCCAGCGGAAAGGCACTCTTCAGCAGCAACGGCTCGACCCCGGAAAGCGGCCCCACGCGTAACAGGATACGCTCCACCCGCGTTGCCCCCCGCTCCTGCGCAATGGATTGGACCTGCTCTAACAGGGCCAGACACACGGAAAGCTCATGCATGGCTCTCGTCGGTCTTGATTCCCATCATCGGAAAAGGGGAAAATTCTGAATTACTGCACGGTTGCCGACATCCACCTGTCCGCGCCGCGACAGGTATACGATATCCTACAACTCGAGTTACAGGAGAATACGATGAGATTGATCCTATTGGGCGCCCCCGGCGCGGGCAAGGGTACGGTGGCCAAGCTGCTGACCGCCATTGACGGCTCGGTACAGATTTCCACCGGCGACATTCTGCGGGCAGCGGTCAAGGATGGCACCGATCTGGGTAAACAGGCCAAGGCCTTCATGGATGCCGGGGATCTGGTCCCGGACGAGCTTATCATGGGGATCATGAAAGAGCGCTTGAAGGAGGACGACTGCCACGCCGGGTTCCTGCTGGACGGTTTCCCGCGCACGATCCCTCAGGCCGAGCAGCTGAAGGTCCTGTTGGCGGACCTCGGCATCGTGCTGGACGCGGCCGTCAACTTGGTCGTACCGCGAGACGTGATCCTCGATCGGCTCACCACCCGTCGGACCTGCGTCGACTGCGGGGCCATCTACAACGTCAAGTCGGCGCCCACCAAGGTCGAGGGCGTGTGCGACAAGTGTGGCGGGAAGGTCGTGCAGCGTGACGACGAGACCGAGGAGGCCATCTCCAATCGCCTGGACGTCTACAACGAGAAGACCGCCCCCCTGGAGGGCTTCTATCGGGACGAGGGGTTGCTGTTTGACGTGACCGCCACTTCCAGCGATGCCGTCGTCGCGGCGATACGCGGGCGCGTCGGCGCCTGACGCCTCCGAATGATCGAAGCGGCGGGCAGCCTTTGCCCGCCGACCCTCCTTTCCAGCCCGATTTTCGGGTATCTTTGAGCGTGCCTCATCCACGCGACATTCGAGACCCCTCTGAACGTCATGGCACGCGGAATCCATCTCAAAGAGCTCAGGTCGACCGACCTGGAAGCGATCGGCGTGCCGGGCGATGGGCTGCTTCCGGAGAAGGACGGGGAGGAGAGAGGCTCCCACAGCCTTCTGGAAGAAGTCGATCCGGTCCTGTCACGTACCTTGCGGGAGATGCGCGAAGGTCTTGAAGCGACCCTACGACTCCTGGAGGAAGCCCTTTCGTCCGATGTCTCGGCGCAAGCGCTGCCATCGACCGGCGAGGAGTGACTCCCGGGGGCGCGACTCGTCGAGGGCGAATCGGCGAGAGGATCGTTCCCCATGGGCCCCACTCAACGGCAGGCCTTTGCGGTATGGCAGCAGGGCCGTCCCCCCCCCCGTCAGGGGGAGTGAAAAGACATCCGTACCCCAGGCGGAGTGCGGTTGACGTTCCGTCGAGCCGATCCTAAATTTCGGCATCGACGACAACCACCACCCCACTGGAGCGACCCCGAATGCTGCAGCCCGGAGATATGGCCCCCGAGTTCTCACTTCCGGACGCCGACTTGGACCGCGTCAGTCTGGAGCAATTCAAAGGCTACAACCACGTCGTACTGTATTTTTATCCTAAAGACGATACACCAGGCTGCATCATCGAGGCCCTGGAGTTCACCGATCTGCAACCCGACTTCGAGGCCCTGGATGTGCAGATCCTCGGCATCAGCAAGGACAATTGCGGTAGTCACGGCTCTTTTCGCGACAAGCACGGCATCGATGTGCGCCTGCTGGCGGACACCGAGGGGGAAGTCTGCGATTCCTATGGTGTCTGGCGCGAGAAGGAAGCCCACGGTGAGAAGCGTATGGGTATCGTTCGCTCCACCTTCATCGTCGACAAGGAGGGCAGGATTCGCCATGCCCTGTACGACATCAAGCCGAAGGGCCACGCGGCCCAGGTGTTGGAGCTGGTTCAGGGACTCTAGGCTTCGAAATGAGAGCCCGACGCTAGCGTGAAGCTCCGCAGCCAAATACTCGTTCTGCTCCTCGTATTCGGCCTGGTACCGTTACTGATCTCGGTCTTTCTCAATCTTCCGCTGGTGCTGAAGCGCACCGCGTTCATCTACCAAAAGGCCTACCTGCAGAACCTCCGCGCAGATTTCCGCGACCTGGATCAGCACCTGGCGAGCCGCCGCGAGATGATACGGTTTCTCGCGAAGCTCCCTGAGCCGAGCCTGCTTCTCGGCGAGCAGGGAGACAACGACCAAATCGACCTCGCCCGTGCCCGCTACACGGGCTGGGTAAACCAGATCCTCGACGATCAGCCCGATATCGTGCAGATCCTCTTTCTCAGCGCGGAAGGTCAGGAGCGCTTCTGGCTGGAGAGAGACGAAAAGACCCTTCTGTGGCATCCGACGGCCAAGCTCCCGGAGCGACCGAGTGAGCAGCTTCTGGAAGCCGGCCTGCGCATGAAGGCCGGCGGGGTCATGGTCAGCCGCATCCGCATCGACCCGCTTGCGGGGGTCGAGGATCCCCGCAAGCTCATGACCTTGAATCTGGTCAGCCCGATCGGCGGCGGCCCCGAGGGCAAGGCGATGGGCCTGGTGGTGATGACCATCGATGTCGGCGGCTTGGCCCAGTTCTACCGCGATACACTCTGGGTCAACAGCAACGGAAGCTATCTGCGCCCGCGGCAGCCGTTCAGCGAGAAACCGGATGCCTTCGCCGACTTCCCCGGACTGGCTGGGATCTTCGCCGCCGGAAATCTCGCGCTCTGGAAGGGCAGCCAGGGCCGGCAGCTGATTTGGGTCCCCATGTTTCTCACCGAGAACGGGCGCCCCCTGTGGGTCGGGCGCGAGGTCGATCCCTCTCCCATCGAGCACTTCCGCGATGCGCTGATCGTGCGTGTGGTCACGATCGTCCTGCCGATGATCTTCCTGGTCATGATCATGGCCCGTTGGATCGCGTCCCGCGCGGAGCACTTCGGTCAAGCCCTCGCAAAAGGGCTCGCCCGGGTGCTGCGCGACGGCGAGAGCGTGCGCTTCGACTGGAAGGGTCCCCAAGAGCTCGCGGAGCTGGGCGACCAGCTCACCACGCTCGCCGAGGTCCACGTGGCGCACCTCCGCAAAGCGCGCGAGCACACGCGCGAGCTGGAGCAATCCAACCACTACAAGTCGGAATTTCTCGCGAATGTCAGCCACGAGCTGCGCACGCCGCTGAACTCCATCCTTCTGTTGTCCAAGATGCTCGCGGATCAGAGCACCAGCCTCACCTCGGATCAGAAACGTCAGGCTCAGGTAATCCACGAGGCGGGCCGCGATCTGCGCGCAATGATCGACAATATCCTGGACATCTCGCGCATCGATGCCGGGCAGGTAGCAGTGAACCTCGAATGGCTGGAGCTGCAGCCGATGCTGGAAAAGTTGATCCAGCTCGTCCTGCCACAGTTCGAGGACAAGGGGCTCGCCCTGGAGCTCCGGGTCGAGGAGGCGGTCCCGAAACAGATCTACAGCGACGGGGACAAGCTGCGCCAGGTCCTGAAGAACTTTCTGTCGAATGCGGCGAAGTTCACCGAGCGCGGCGGCGTTACCCTCCGGGCCGAATGGGTTGACCAGAAGAGCTGTCCGCTGGTGCTGAGCGTCGCGGACACCGGAATCGGAATCGCCGAGGACAAGCAGGAGGTCATTTTCGAGGCCTTCCAGCAGGCCGACGGCTCGACACAGCGCCGCTACGGCGGGACCGGTTTGGGGCTATCCATCAGTCGCGAGCTGGCCAAGCTACTGGGCGGGAGCATCAGCGTCGAGAGCTCGGAGGGACAGGGCGCACGTTTCTCCCTAGCGATCCCGGTGACGCTCGACCCCAGTCATCTGGATTCCGACCAGATCATCCATGCGGTCGAGCCGCCGACGCCTGCGTCGAAGACAGCTCCGCAAGAGCTGCCACTTCCGGAGCCGCCGCCCCCGGAGCCGCCGGATGTGCAGCCCTTTGCGGGACATTGGGTCCTTTTGGTGGAGCGGGAGGTCCAAGGTCTCGTCGCCGAGGCGGCCGCGCTCGAGTCCCTGGGACTGGGGTTGCAGACTGCGGCCGATGCGGACGAGGCCCTGGAGACTCTGCAGGAGGATCAGGAATGCGCCCTGGTTCTCCTGGCCACATTGATGTCTGCCGAGAATACCTGTGATACGATCAAGAAAATTCGAGACAAAGAGCAATATCGGAAGATCCCGATCCTCGTGCTGGGTGCGCCGGCGGATTCGCCCGACGAAGCACGCTTCCGCGCTGCCGGTGCGGACGGCTTCATCGCCAAGCCCGTGGACCGGCAGCAGATCGTGGCATTTCTGAGCGCGAGACTTGCGTCCTCCTCCTGAGGAAAGAAAGCGACAGACGGCATGAATCGCTATTCGGGCTTCAAGCTCCTCATCGTCGACGATCACGCCCACAACCTCTTCACACTGCGGATGCTGATCGAGCAGCACATGGACGTGACGATCCTGGAGGCCATTTCGGGCCAGCAGGCTATCGACGTCACTCTGCAACAACCGAACATCGACCTCATCATTCTCGACGTGCAGATGCCGGAGATGGACGGGTTTCAAACCGCCTCCCTGCTCAAGCTGCGCAAGCGCACGCGAGACATTCCCATCATCTTCCTCAC
>CAYYHR010000093.1:0-4226 GCA_964471705.1 uncultured Chromatiaceae bacterium | reverse complement strand
TGCCGGATGCTCGACTACAAGGAAGAGGACCTCCTGGGCATGTCCATCGGGGACGTGTTCGAAGAGGAGGGCGACGAGCAGGCGGGGGCCTTCATGGGGATCTGGCTGGAAGCCCTGATCCGCACCGGCGCGCTGAGCAAGATCGAGGCACGCTTCATCGCCAAGGACGAGCGCCGCGTGCCCATCCTCTTTTCCCGCACC
The DNA here is from genome assembly GCA_964471705.1 of uncultured Chromatiaceae bacterium. Taxonomy (GTDB): domain Bacteria; phylum Pseudomonadota; class Gammaproteobacteria; order Chromatiales; family Chromatiaceae; genus Thiosymbion. The sequence goes on along the minus strand of CAYYHR010000093.1, from coordinate 4,025 downwards.
GCCGTGAAGGACCCCGACGGGCAAATCACCGACATCATCTGTATCGCCAAGGACATGACTGGCTATGTACGCATCGACGAAGAGGGGGCCTTCGAGATGCCGCAGCGCAGGAAGGCGCAGACGAGTTAGGAGTAGGAGCAGCCGATGACCGATTTCATCAACTCCGATACACCGGAGAACGAAGATACCGCATTGACCGCCAACGCCCTCAAGGCGATGGCTCATCCGTTGCGTTGGAAGATCCTCTGCTCCCTCGGGAGCCGGGAGCTGTCGGTCGGGGAGATCGTGGAGCGTACCGGAACCTCCCAGAGCAACATCTCCCAGCACCTCGAGCAGCTACGCAACAAGAACATCGTAGTTGCGCGCAAGGAAGCGAACCGTATCTACTACCGCATCCGCAACCCGCAGCTACTGGACCTGATCGGCATCATGCGCGAGGTGCTCTGTCCGGCGAACCTCGACGACCGCTATCCACACTGATTTCGCGAGCCGCCCGTGGCTCGCTTCGGGACATGGATTCAGCTCCGGACCGGCAGGAGCTGGCGGACGAGGCTCACCCAGTAGCGCACACCGATCGGGATGATGGCGTCGTTGAAGTCGTAGTCGGGATTGTGCAAGGGCCGACCATGCGCGCCCTCGATGCCGTTGCCGATCGTCGCGTAGGCACCCGGGCAACGCTCCAGCATCCACCCGAAGTCCTCTGCGCCCATGGTGCGGGGTAGGTCCCGGCACACCCTCTGCGGCCCCACCGTTCGCTCCATGGCGGCCAGGGCCCACTGGACCTGCGGCTCCGAGTTGACCGTGGCACGGTAACGGCGCTCGTAGCTCAGCACCGCATCGACTCCGTGAGCGGCGGCGATCCCCTCCGCCATCCGGCGCATTCCCGTCTCCAGTCCCGAGCGTACCTCTTCACGGAAGGCACGGACCGTCCCGGCCAAGGTGACCTCGGCGGGGATGACATTGGTGGTGTGGCCGCCCTGGATACAGGTGACGCTGAGCACGCCCGATTCCAGAGGGTCCGTCCCACGGCTGATCAGGGTCTGCCAGGCACCGATGATCTGGGCCGCTGCGACGATGGGATCCCTTGCCGTGTGCGGGTAAGCAGCATGCCCCCCGACGCCGGTAAGGCGCAGCTCGAAGAAGTCGGCGGACGCCATCACCGGACCTGCGCGCACTCCCATCAGGCCCGCCTCCATTCCGGGCCGGTTGTGCAGACCGAAGACCGCCTCCATCGGAAACCGCTCGAACAGGCCCTCGTCGACCATCCGCTTGCCGCCGGCCAGATTCTCCTCGGCGGGCTGGAAGATGAAGTGAGCCGTCCCGCGGAATCCGCCCTGCTCAGCCAGGTACTGCGCGGCCCCGAGGAGCATTGCGGTGTGACCGTCGTGGCCACAGGCGTGCATGCGGCCGGCGTAGCAGGAGGCATGAGGCAGACCAGTGCTCTCGCTCAGCTCCAAGGCATCCATGTCCGCCCGCAGACCCAGGGTCCGCCCATCCCCCGAGCTCAGGGTACCGACTACCCCGGTCCCTGCCAGGCCGACGTCGACTTCGAGCCCCATTGCCCGCAGTCGCTTTGCCACCGCATCGGACGTGCGCCGCTCCTCGAAAGCAATCTCCGGATGGGCATGCAGATCCCGGCGGAGCTCGACGAGCTCCGCGACCAGCCGTTCGAGAAAGGGGTCATCGGTCATGGCCGTTTCGATGTCATGATCATGAGTAATTCCAAAAGTCCGGGCCATCTTGGTACTCTTGCCCGGTCGGCACAAGAACAGAGGAAGACACATGCAAGAGCCAGAATGTCCGAAGACCGGGCCCTACGCCCTCGAGCTGGACGCCGGTACCTACTGGTGGTGCGCCTGCGGCCGCTCCGGGAATCAACCCTTCTGCGACGGATCCCACCGCGGAACCGGGTTCGAGCCCCTCGAGGTGGATCTCGCAGAGGCACAGAAAGTCTGGCTGTGCGGCTGCAAGCGCAGCGGCACCAAGCCCATGTGTGACGGCACGCACAAGAAGCTAATCTAGGGAGATGCCGATTATTGGCCGTCGTGGCCGGAAATGGACACTCGATAATGTCTCGCAACTGACGACACGCGGGGAATGCTGAATCCAATGTTGGACCCAAAACGTCTCGACGACCTTGCCCAGCGCCTTTCCGGTAGCCTTCCGAAGGGATTGCAGGCCTTGCAGGAAGACATCAACCGTAATCTGCGCGCCTCGCTCCAGGGGGGCCTTGCCAAGCTCGATCTGGTGACCCGCGAGGAGCTCGATATCCAGGCCGCGGTGCTGGCCCGCACCCGGGAAAAGCTGGAGGGGCTCGAGGCGCAGGTGGCGAGGCTGGAGCAACAGCTCGGAATCTCCGAGGGGCCGAGTGAGACGCCCGAGAAGTCCGGTTGAGCCCCTGTCGAGCCTCAATTGAGTCTCTGTGTTCTCCACAGCCGCGCGCGTGAAGGGATCGAGGCACCGGCGGTAACGGTGGAGGTGCACCTCGCCGGGGGTCTGCCGGCGCTCTCCATCGTCGGCCTGCCCGAGATGGCGGTAAAGGAGAGCAAGGACCGTGTCCGGGGGGCCTTGCTCAACGGACACTTCCAGTTTCCGGCGGGACGGGTAACCATCAACCTGGCCCCGGCAGACCTGCCGAAAGAAGGCGGGCGCTTCGACCTGCCCATCGCCCTCGGTGTCCTCGGGGCCTCCGGTCAGATCCGAGCTGACGGCCTGAGCCGTATCGAGATGCTCGGAGAGCTCGCACTTTCCGGGGGCCTGCGCCCGGTTACCGGCGTCCTACCCGCGGCACTGGCCGCCCGGGATGCGGGAAGGGCCCTCATCCTGCCCGTGGAAAACGCCGACGAGGCGGCCTTGGTGAGTGGGCTCACCATCCACCCGGCAGATCATCTGCTTCAGGTCTGCGAGCATCTCAACGGCACCGCCCTGCTGCCCCCCTACGAGCGCCCGGACCCGGGCGAATCCGCGATGGAGTATCCTGATCTGAGCGAGGTGCGCGGACAGGAGCAGGCGAAGCGCGCCTTGGAGATCGCCGCGGCGGGAGCCCACAGCCTCTTGTTTCTCGGACCCCCGGGTACCGGCAAGTCCATGCTCGCCAACCGCCTGCCCGGCATCCTGCCGGGCATGACCGAGGCCGAGGCGCTCGAAGCGGCCGCCGTGCGCTCGGTGAGCGGGCGGGAGCCCTTCGATCCGCGAAACTGGCGCCAGCGTCCCTTCCGCGCCCCTCACCATACGGCATCTGGTGTCGCCCTTGTCGGAGGCGGCAGCAATCCGCGCCCTGGCGAGATCTCTCTGGCCCATCGCGGCGTGCTCTTCCTCGACGAGCTCCCGGAGTTCGACCGCCGGGTTCTGGAGGTGCTCCGTGAGCCTCTCGAGTCCGGACATATCCACATTTCGCGCGCTGCGCGCCAGGCAGAGTTTCCCGCCCAATTCCAGCTCGTCGCGGCCATGAATCCCTGCCCATGCGGCTACCTGGGCGATCCCAGCTCCCGCTGCCGCTGCACCGCCGAGCAGGTAGCCCGCTACCGCGCCCGGATCTCCGGGCCCCTCCTGGACAGGATCGACCTGCACGTGGAGGTTCCGAGGGTACCGGTGAGCCAGCTCAGCGCGCCGGACGCAGGCGCCATAGAGACGAGTGGTCAAGTGCGTGCCCGCGTGGAGGAGGCGAGGAAGCGACAGCTGGACCGCGCAGGCAAGCCCAATCAGGCACTCTCACCGAATGAGCTGGAGAGCACTTCGCCCCTCGACGAGCCCGCCCGGCGCCTGATGAGCCAGGCACTACAACGGCTCGGCCTGTCGGCCCGCGCCTACCACCGGGTGCTCAAGGTCGCCCTCACCATCGCCGATCTCGCCGGCAGCGACCGAATCGAGACGAGGCACCTGAGCGAGGCCATCGGGTACCGACGGTTGGATCGCACTGGACCTTAGCTATCAGGGCCGACCCAGCAGGAAGTAGCCGGTGGCATTCCCTTCTCCGCTCAGGCCCAGGCCCAGATAAGCGGGACCGAGCCAGGTATCTGCACCGA
>CAYYHR010000092.1:0-12322 GCA_964471705.1 uncultured Chromatiaceae bacterium | reverse complement strand
AGTGCGGATGAAGACGGGTGTGATGTCTCGAGCGGCCTGCTGCAGACCGCTGAGTCTAGTACTTACCCATAAGTCCAGAAACCCAAGCAAAAAACAATAACATAAGAAAAACTGCATGCACCTGTTTTTGTTGAAGTTTTCCGACTTATGGGTAAAGCTTTGACCGCTGAGTAACTTCTCGATTATGGCAGCAGTGCCGTTCGTTTCGTCGGATGAAGTATCGCGCTTTGACATGAACTTCCTGAATCCCTGTAACGAATCACATCACACAGACTTGCGTGACGCGCCACAGAGTCAAGTGGATGGGTGTATTCATAAGCTCATAGTGGTTTGGTTAAACGTGTGCCTCGGATTTAAAGTCTGACACGTCGGCAACTTCCGCACGCCGGCCAAGCGTCTCAGCATCAACCTATACGAAGCTATCTTACTACCGGCCATTTGGGCTGGTAGACGCCCTGTAGCATAAAAAATACTGAGAGGGACGCGGCGGTAGAAGTCAAGCAGCTAATTTGGGAATCCGAGTCGGGGAGTTGAAAGACGCCGGCCGCTGACCACCTGAATCGTCGGCCATCCAGGTTGCATCGAAAAACTGGAACGTATCCTATGGCACTGACCGGGAGGTTATTGTGACAGTGTGCGACACCGACTTGGACCGGGTTAGTTGGCAACGGCCGGATTGGTCAGGTTTGGCGAGGTCCAGGGTGGTCGCCCGGCGACAGGCGGCTCGTCTCCTTACAAGACACTCCTGGAGCGCAGATCAGCGGCAGCAATCAGAATGACAGCAGACCTTTTATCCAGTCCATCAGGTCGTAGACGCGCCCGAAAAACGTGTCTTTCGGGCGGTAGCCTTTTGATGCGGGCCGGCTGGCGATCTCAGCAATGGCATCGAGCATCTGCTCCAGCCGACGGCGGTGGATGCCCGCCGCTGTCTGGACGGGGTCATGGAGGAACCCTGAAAAGGCGGTGATCACGGCGACTGTTGTCATGACCGCAAGCAAAGTCAGCGCAAGCGTCGCCTGCGAAGGACTGACCGGAAACGCGGCGTAGTACAGCCGCCCCAATGTCTCTCCGAGCGCGAAATGGGACACTGCCTGATCCCTGGCAACGACCTGCGCGATGGCGGACCCGGCGGAGATCGATCCCGGTGTGAACTGGTGCAGGAAGGCAAGCCCCATCACCGCCGCAAGCGTGCCCGCCGTGATGTCCGCGGCGACATTGCGCGTGCGGACGTAAATCCTGACCGGTTCGCGGGCGGCAGCCCAAATCTGGCGGCGCAGAGGATCGCGCGCGTCGTCCGGGCTCAGGGGCAGGGCGAGCAGGTCCGTCACCAGCCTTGCCGCCAGCGCCTTTTGCACGTTCGTTTTCAGCCCCAGGGGACTGCCCGCCAGTCGACTCGCCGCCTTGCCCGCGCCGACAAGCTCAAGGGCGAGGGCCAGAACCCGCAGCACAAAATTCGGGAATCCCATCAGGAAGTTGTACGGCGCGACCAGGACATCGGTCCCGAAGGCGCGGCGGTTTAAGCCGACTGCCCCACGCCCAGCATAGTTTGCAGTGACAAAGGCAGGTATCCGCGCCCGGCACGCGCCGATGTAGGCGGAGACCTGCGTGCTCAGGCCGGACTCATCCCCGCCTGATTTTGTGTTACCGCATTGATCGGACATCGAAACTACTTGGAACCGGTGTAAGGGGGCATATCCTTTGGCGCCCGCTCGCACGGAAATTCCAGCTAAGATTTAGCGATACCTACACGCGAACGACGCGGGAAGCTCTCATGGTACAGCATCGAATGGTCCCTGGTCTTGCTTCAGCTCTGGCGCATGCGGTCCTGTTGATCGCCACAGCGCAAACCTCCCATCGGGCTTCCTGCCCGAAGAGGACCAGGGCTACTTCTTCATCGAGGCACAGCTGCCGGATGCGGCATCCCTGGGCCGCACCGAGGTCCAGCTCGGCCGGCTGGAGCAGCAGCTGCTGGAGATCCCCGGGGTCACCAACGTGATCTCGGTGGCCGGATTCTCGCTGTTGAACGGTGCGTTCAGCTCCAACAGTGCCCTGGTGATCCCGGTGCTGGCCCCCTGGTCCGAGCGCGAGGCACCGGAGCTGATGCTGCCGTCCATCGTCGGCCAGGCGCGGCGCATCGCCGCCGAGACCGCGGACGCCAACATCATCCCCTTTGTTCCGCCGGCGATCCCCGGACTCGGCAATTCTGGTGGCTTCTCCTTCGTGCTGCAGGACTATACCGGAGGCGACATCGGTGAGTTTGCCTCCGTGCTGCGCGGCTTCGTCGTCGCCGCCAACGAGAGCCCGGCCATCGGTAGTGCGTTCAGTACCTTCCGCGCCGATGTCCCGCTGCTCTACCTGGACGTGAACCGGGAAAAGGTGCAGACCCTGGGGGTTCCGATGGGGGAGGTCTTCAACACCCTGCAGGCACAGCTCGGCTCGGTCTATATCAACGACTACAACGAGTTCGGCCGCACCTGGCGGGTCATGGCCCAGGCCGAGGGGGACTATCGCAACCAGCCCTCGGACATCACACGGCTCTTCGTGCGCAACAACGAGGGCGACATGGTGCCGATGGCGACCCTAGCCGTGGTCGAGACCGTCACCGGCCCCCAGATCGTGCCGCGCTACAACCTGTTCCGCTCCGCAGACGTCTCCGGCGGACCAGCGCCGGGCTACAGCTCGGGACAGGATATCGCGGCAATGGAGGCCACCGCCAAGGCAACCCTGCCGTCGGGCTACGGCTACGAGTGGACCAGCATGTCCTACCAGGAGATCAAGGCGGCCGGCCAAGCGCCGATCATCTTCGGTCTGGCCCTGTTGTTCGTCTATCTCTTCCTCGTTGCCCAGCACGAGAGTTGGTCGATCCCGATCGCCGTACTGCTCGCGGTGCCGGTGGCCGTGTTCGGCGCCCTGGCCCTGACCGACGGGGTTGGCCTGGATGTGAACCTCTACACCCAGATCGGTCTGGTGATGCTGATCGGCCTGGCGGCCAAGAACGCGATCCTGATCGTCGAGTTCGCTAAGGAGCAGCGCGAGACTGCGGGCCTCTCGATCTACGATGCCGCGGTCAAAGCCGGCCGGCTGCGCTTCCGAGCGGTGATGATGACGGCACTGTCCTTCCTGCTCGGAATCGTGCCCCTGGTCGTAGCGACCGGTGCCGGGGCCGGCTCCAGGGTCGCGCTCGGCACTGCGGTCTTTGGCGGCATGCTCGCCGCCACCGTTGTAGGAACCGCGCTGATCCCGGTGATATATTACGTGGTCCAGGTGATCCGCGAGAAGGTCAAGGGGCCGATGGGTACCGAGGTCGAGGCCGAGGTTTGAGCGCGACCGTCGATTTGCTACAGCCGACTGGCCGGGAGGAGAAAATCCATGGCATGGGCTTACCTGATCATTGCGGGAATCTTCGAATGGGGCTGGCCGGTCGGACTCAAACTGGGATTGGCCGATACAGGTATGCGCTGGGGTTGGATCGGCTTCTCGGTGATCTGCATGGCAGTCAGCGGCGCGCTGCTCCTGGTCGCGCAGAAGACGATCCCGATGGGCACCGCCTACGCGGTCTGGACCGGCATCGGGGCGGTCGGCACGTTCGTGCTCGGGCTATTGATCTTCAGTGAGCCGGCAACTCTGGCGCGGTTCTTCTTCGTCGGGCTGATCATCGCCGGCATCCTCGGCCTAAAGCTGGTGTCTTCCCATTGACCGTGCTGCTCATACGGCGGCTGTCCGCTGGGGTGCATCGCGTGCCTAGTGACGCTGGGTAGTGCGTTGCGGCCCCGCTTCGTGATGCGCTCGATAGGACGACTTCGGGAGCGGCGACTGGCTGCGCCACGCATCAGCACAAGACAGGAATCTGCAGTACGCGCCGCATGGCCCAGGGTGCTATGTGAAGCGTCATCTAGCGTCACGATCTGAGAACGGCTGCCGCCTCGGGGTACGCGAAGAACGAGGGATTTCGATCTTGGACGTAGTTGCGGGGCTTGGATGATGCCGGTTGAAAATCGGCCAGGGGAGGGCTAGCTTAGCCGTTTGCCCCTCGGCTGTTCTCGAATTTTCGATGCCTGCACTCGCCGTCAGGAAGCTCACCAAGGTTTATCGCAACGGCCACGAAGCCCTCAAGGGCGTGGACCTCACCGTCGACGAGGGGGATTTTTTCGCCCTGCTCGGACCGAACGGAGCTGGCAAGTCGACCCTGATCGGCATCGTCACTTCCCTGATCAACAAGACCGGCGGCGAGGTGCAGGTCTTCGGGCACGATCTGGACCGGGAGGCGGAGAGGGTGAAGTCCTGCCTTGGCCTCGTGCCCCAGGAGTTCAATTTCAATCTTTTCCTTCCAGTGATCGAGGTGGTGCTCAACCAGGCGGGCTACTACGGCATCCCGCGCAGGGAGGCCAGACCGAGGGCCGAATACTATCTACGCCAGCTCGATCTCTGGGACCGCCGGGATTCGGAGATGCGGGTCCTGTCGGGGGGGTTGAAGCGCCGGCTGATGATTGCCCGAGCGCTGGTGCACCGGCCGCGGCTCCTGATCCTGGACGAGCCGACCGCGGGTGTGGACATCGAGATTCGTCGCTCCATGTGGACCTTTCTGCGCGAGCTCAACGCCGAGGGCACGACCATCATTCTGACGACCCATTATCTGGAGGAGGCGGAAAGCCTGTGCCGCAACATCGCCATCATCAACGGCGGGCGGATCGCCGAGCGTGCCGACATGCAGGCATTGCTACGCAGGCTGCAGACGGAGACCTTCGTGCTGAATCTCAAGGGGCGGTTGGCCGAGCTACCACAGCTCGGGGGCTTCGTACTGGAGCACATCGATGATTGCACCCTGGAGGTGGCGGTAACCAAGGACAGGAGCATTAACGGTCTGTTCGATGCCCTGTCACGCAACGGCATCGAGGTTATCAGCCTGCGTAACAAGCAGAGCCGGCTCGAGCAGCTGTTCCTGGACATGGTGGAAAACGGCAGGGGCTCCGAGGATATGCCCTCATGAACCGCTACCGGCGCTATTGGATCGCCTATTCGACCATCCTGGTCAAGGAGATCCTTCGCTTCTCGCGAATCTGGGTGCAGACGGTACTGCCGTCCACCATCACGACGGCCCTCTACTTCGTCATTTTCGGCAGGCTCATCGGCCAGCGCATCGGGCCCATGGACGGCTTCGACTACCTGGACTTCATCGTGCCCGGGCTGGTGCTGATGGCGGTCATCACCAACGCCTACTCGAATGTGGTCTCCTCCTTCTATTCCAGCAAGTTCTCCCGCTACGTGGAGGAGTTTTTGATCGCTCCCGTTCCCAATTGGGTGATCTTGTCCGGGTTCGTTTCGGGCGGCGTCGCCCGTGGTCTGCTGGTGGGCCTGGTAGTAACACTGGTGTCCATGTTCTTCACCGACATTCAGGTCCACAGCTACGGTGTGACCCTCCTGGTGTTCATCCTCACCGCCGTCCTGTTCGCACTCGCGGGATTCATCAATGCCGTCTATGCCAACAGCTTCGATGACATCTCGATCATCCCCACCTTTGTGCTCACGCCCTTGACCTATCTCGGGGGCGTCTTCTACTCGATCAACTTGCTCCCAGCCTTTTGGCAGCACCTGTCCCTCGCCAATCCGGTGCTCTACATGATCAATGCCTTCCGCTACGGATTGCTCGGGACGAGCGATATCCCCTTGGGCATCGCTTTTGCCATCATTCTTGGATTCATCGTCATGTTGACGATTTTTAGTCTTTGCCTGTTGCATCGCGGCGTTGGGGTCAAGACCTGAGGGTCCTTGTCTGTACCGCTCTGAGATGGGACCATAGGTTGCATGGATATTTGCCTCTTGTCCGTCTCGGACCTCGACATGTTCCGCTCGTTTGCCTTTCCCCATGGGCCTTGCCGTCCGGCAACCCTGGCCATGAGGTGTTTTTGATCCGTGGCTCGACGTAAGAAGACTGCCGCCAGTGCTCGAAGCAGCGGGAACCGCACCGGAAGCCGAGGTCTGCGACGGTTCGTCGTCCGTTGGGGCCTGTTGCTTGTCGTTGCCACGATTCTTGCTGCCGGCCTCTATGCCCTCTACCTGGACGGTACCGTCCGCGCCAAGTTCGAAGGCAAGCGCTGGGCGCTGCCCGCGCGGGTATACGCCCGGCCCCTCGAGCTCTACGCCGGTCGCCCTCTGAGCGTCGAGTCCCTAACGGGGGAGCTCGAGCGCCTGAAGTATCGCCGCGTGCAATCGCCCAAGTATGCAGGGACCTACTCGCGGGATGGGGATCGCTTCGTGGTGCACACGCGGCCTTTCCGCTTTTGGGACGGCTCCGAGCCGGAGCGTCTGTTGGACATCGATATACAGAAGGGGAAGGTGGCCGGTCTCGAAGACGGAGCAGGTGGCCCAGACCCCGCCCTGGTGCGCCTGGATCCGGTGCTCATCGCCAGCATCTATCCCACCCATAACGAGGATCGCGTCCTGGTCCGCGGTCAGGATCTGCCGCCGCTGCTGGTCGCAACCCTGCTCGCCGTCGAGGACCGGGACTTTTACGAGCACTGGGGCGTGAACCCCCGGGCGATCGCCCGGGCCGTGTGGCACAACCTGCTGGCAGGGGGGATCGTCGAGGGCGGCAGCACCCTGACCCAGCAGCTCGTCAAGAATTTCTACCTGAGTGACGAGCGCACCCTGGCCCGGAAGCTCAACGAGGCCTTCATGGCCGTCCTACTCGACTGGCACTACGAGAAGAGCGAGATCCTGGAGGCCTACGCCAACGAGATCTTTCTCGGTCAGGACGGCAACCGGGCCATCCACGGCTTCGGCTTGGCGAGTCGTTTCTACTTCAACCGCGACCTGGACGAGCTGGGGATTGCCGAGACGGCCATGCTGGTCGCCCTGATCAAGGGACCTTCTTATTACGATCCGCGGCGCCATTCTGAGCGTGCGCGCACTCGGCGCAATCTGGTCATTGATACCCTCCGCGCTCGGGGCATCATCAGCGAAGGGCAGGCGAAGGCGGCCAAGGAGGCGCCCCTGGGAGTCAGCGACCAGGGCGGGCGCCCGGCTGGCGCGTATCCAGCCTACCTGCAGCTGGTTCGGCGCCAGCTCCAGCGGGATTACCGCGAGGAAGACCTGAGGTCCGAGGGGTTGCGCATCTTCACCACCTTGGACCCGCTTGTGCAGTCTGCCGCCGAAGAAGCGGTGCGCAAGCGGGTGCCGGAGCTGGAGCGCTCCCGCAAATTGCCCTCCGGCAGCCTGGAGTCGGCTGCCGTCGTGACCTCCGCCGCCCAGGGGGAGGTCCTGGCCCTGGTAGGGGGACGCGACCCTGAGTATGCGGGCTTCAATCGCGCCCTCGAGGCGGTGCGTCCCATCGGCTCCCTGATCAAGCCCGTCATCTATCTGACGGCCCTTTCACATCCCGATCGGTATAATCTGGCGACTCCGCTCTCCGACAGTCCGGTCAGCCTGCGCACCGGGGACGGCAAGCTTTGGCGACCCGACAACTACGACCACAAGAGTCACGGGCGGGTGCCGCTGTACAAGGCGCTGGCCAAGTCCTACAACCTGGCGACGGTCAACCTCGGCCTCGAGGTCGGTTTGGATGAGGTCCTGAGGACGCTGGGAAACCTGGGAGTGAGTCGGCCGGTGGACCCGGTCCCGGCGCTGCTGTTGGGCTCGGTGTCGCTGACTCCGGTCGAAGTCGCCCAGGTCTACCAGGCCATCGCCGCCGGTGGCTTCCGTGCCCCTTTGCGCTCGATTCGCGAGGTTCTGGATGCCTCGGGCCGGCCCCTCAACCGCTATCCCCTGGCCGTGGAGCCGGCGGCGGATGCCACCGCCGTCTATCTCACGACCTGGGCCATGGAGCAGGTGGTCCGACAGGGAACGGCCAGGTCGTTGAAAAAGCGCCTTCCGAGCGGTCTGACGGTTGCCGGAAAGACGGGCACGACGAACGGCATGCGCGACAGTTGGTTCGCCGGCTTCAGCGGCGATAAGGTCTCGGTCGTCTGGGTGGGACGGGATGACAACAAGCCGATCCAACTCAGCGGTGCCAGCGGGGCATTGCCGATCTGGGGTGATATCATGGTTTCCGTCGATAACCGATCGCTACCGGAGCTTCGTCCGGAGGGGGTCGAGGATGTCCGCATCGATCCGCGCAACGGGCTCTTGGCGGATGCGGGCTGCAGACGCGCGATGACCATACCGGTTTCCGCCGCGGGGACGCCGGACGCGACCTCCGACTGCGGCCGTGCGGTCGTTTCCGCTGACCCGAAGACGGCGAAGAAGGAGGCCGGCTCCGACAAGGTCGATAACAAGAGGGCGGGTGGCGGTTTCGGGGAGTTCATGCGTGGGTTTTTTGGTAACTGATGAATAAGCGTTTGCCGATTCTAGTGTTGGTGTCCGGTCTTGCCGCTTGCGCGTCCTATGAGCGAGCCGGCCCACCCGCCCCGGTGGTGACCGCCGGACGGCAGCCGGCCGTCCAGACCCCGGCGAAGCCCGTGCAGACACCACCGCCGGAGGAAAAGGTGGAGGTGTATGCCTATCGTCCTCCTGCGACGGCCCCGGACGCCCCAGTGCCTTCGGAAGCTGCCCCTGCCGAGGGAGCAGGCAACCTAAGCGCCGGACCTGTTTCGGAAGCCGCCACACCGGCTCCTGGTGGGGCGATCCCCCAGGGCACGGGCGGGGGCGCACCACCTTCGAGCGAACCGCCTGGGGAGAAGGTATCGACGCCGACGCTGACTCCGGCACCCGAGGTCGTCGTCGCCCATGTACCACCTCCCCCCTCGACTCCAACCTTGTCCCCGGCAGCGGATTCCCTGATCAAGAAGGCCGAGCAAGAGCGTCAGGCAGGGGACTACGTCGGTGCCGCGGCGACCCTGGAGCGGGCTCTGGGCATTCAGCCCCAGGAGCCCTATATCTGGAACCGTTTGGCGCGGGTGCGGATGGAGCAGGGGCTCTATGCGCAAGCTGGTACCTTGGCCTTGCGCTCGAACGCCTTGGCCGGGGATCAAGCCGTGCTCAAACAGGACAATTGGCGCATGATTGCAGCTGCACGTCGCGCCGTGGGCGACACGGCGGGGGCTGCGGAGGCGGAGCGGAAGGCCCAGGGGGGCTAGGCCCGCGGAGTCGAGATCATGGAAGATTCCAGACGCCATGGTGTCGTCCGGAAGGGGCAGCGACGATCCCGTCGTGGGCATCCCTCGACCCCTGTCCGGATGTGCAGGGACTTGGTAATCAGGTCGAGCCCGCGCTCGTCGGTGATCCCTCTTGCGGCAGGGTTCTAGAGGCGGGGGCTTGGCGAGCCGGATCGCCGATGTCTTAGGCTCTGAAGGGCTGCTGTCCGAGCGCCTCTCGGGTTATCACCACCGTCCCCAGCAGCAGGCAATGGCCGAAGCCGTCGCCGATCTGCTGGCCCGGGGCGGGACGCTCATCTGCGAGGCCGGCACAGGTACCGGTAAGACCTTCGCCTATCTGGTTCCAGCCCTGCTTTCCGGTCGCAAGGTGCTGGTTTCGACCGGTACCCGCAATCTTCAGGATCAGCTCTTCCATCGTGATTTGCCCCTCGTCCGCGAGGTGCTGAAGGTCCCCGTACGCATTGCCATGCTCAAGGGACGGGGAAACTATCTGTGCCGCTACCGCCTGGAGTTGGCCCTGCAGGATCATCGGCGCCGGCTCGTGGAGCTGCGCCGGCAACTGCTGCAGGTGCGCGATTGGGCCAAGGTTACCCGTAGCGGGGACGTGGCCGAGCTCGATCTGCCGGATGATGCCCCCGTGTGGCCGGCGGTGACCTCGAGCAGCGACAACTGCCTCGGCCAGAGCTGCCCGGAATGGGACTCCTGTCATCTGGTGGAGGCGAGGCGCCGCGCTCAGGGCGCTGATCTGGTGGTCATCAATCATCACCTCCTGTGTGCGGATCTCTCGTTGCGGGACGAGGGAGTCGGCGAGATCCTTCCCGGGGCGGATTGCTTCATCGTGGATGAAGCGCACCAGCTTCCGGAGGTGATGGGCAGCTTCTTCGGCACGGCTGTGAGCAGTCGCCAACTCCTGGACTTGACCCGAGATCTGGATGTCGAATATCGGCGCGAGGCCGGCGATGCCCCGGACCTGCTCGAGCGAGCCGGCGACCTGCGCCGCAGCGTTTTGGACCTACGCTCGGGCCTGGGGGAGGAGAGCCGACGCGGGCCCTGGAGGGAGATTGCCGAGGATGCCGCCGCGGTGCGTGCGTTGGATGTGGTGTGTACCCGGCTCTTGGATCTGCACTCGGCCCTCGATGCGCTTCGGGGGCGTGGCAAGGGGCTCGACAGCTGCCTTGCCCGCAGTGCCGACCTGGGTCAGCGTCTGACCCGGCTCACAGAGGGGGACGAGCCGGGAGATATCCGCTGGTACGAAACCCAGGGGCAGGGTTTTCGGCTGCACCAGACGCCCCTCGAGGTGGCGGATATCTTCCAGGCCCATAGGCAGCAGCACCCGGCGGCCTGGGTCTTTACGTCCGCAACCCTGGCGGTGGGCGAGCGCTTCGATCACTTCGCCCGCCAACTGGGGATCCTCGATGCGCGCACGGAGCGTTGGGAAAGCCCCTTCGATTATGCCCGCCAAGCCCTGTGGCTCATCCCCAGGGACATGCCCGATCCCGCGTCGCCGGCCTATACGGAGGCCGTCGCTGCGCTCGCAGCACGCATCCTCGAATACAGCCGAGGGCGTGCCTTTCTGCTCTTCACCAGTCACCGTGCTCTGCGCGAGGCCGCGCAATGGCTGGAGTCGCGCACTCCCTATCCGCTCCTGGTGCAGGGGAGTGCCCCCCGCGCCGAGCTGTTGGAGCGTTTCCGACGACTGGGCAATGCGGTCCTGCTGGGCACTGCGAGCTTCTGGGAGGGGGTGGATGTGCGCGGCGAGGCCCTGTCCTGCGTCGTCATCGACAAGCTTCCCTTCGCTTCCCCGGGGGATCCGGTCCTCGCGGCGCGCATCGAGGCCTTGCGGCGCCAGGGCGGCAATCCCTTTCGGGATTTTCAGCTGCCTCAGGCCGTCATTACCCTGAAGCAAGGGGCGGGGCGGCTGATCCGCGACGCCCGGGATCGAGGGGTCCTGGTGGTTTGCGATCCGCGCTTGCTGAGCCGTTCCTACGGTCGTGCCTTTACCGACAGCCTTCCCCCGATGGCGCGGTGCCGGGATCTGCAGGAGGTCGAACGGTTTTTTGCGGTGTCCCCCTGAGCCTGATTCGGAGGCGAGGGAATTCTGCCGACGGGCTTTGGGGCACGATCTTTGCTATCTACGTTCGGTGAAAGATTCTGAGCTTGTGTTCGCCAGAGATATTTGTCACTTGGAAAAGGATTGAAAGCGATGTTAGAGAAGGCTACCCATTTCGACCGCGGCAGCTCTTTGCCGCTTGGCAGTTCAGCTGATGCTTCGCCCCCTCCTAGAGATATCGCTCGTTTTGATAAGGCTGCCAGCAAGGGGAGCAGGAAGCCCAAGGCGCTGATTCACCTCATGGTACGACTTCAGAGGACCGCGCGTATCGCCCTCCCAATCACCAAGCGAATTTCCTTGCTTCGGGAGCTGCAGCCGGAGGTAGCGAAAGTCACCGATCGGTTGGCCAAACCTGTTGTCTTTGCCAGACAGTCGTCCGCGGGAACACCGGCTGGTCAGCCCTTGGTGCAGCACCTGAACGTCCTGATGATCAAGAATCTGAAGTTAGCGCTCGACGATGTGGGTTACTCCGACCTGACCAGCTCTGAGGCCTCCGTGCGTTTGCGTTTATGGCTCGTGCGGAGCATGTTCTATTACCTGGTCCGGGCAGTCGAATACGCGGTGCATTGCGACACACCCTATCCGTCGGCCATCTGGAGCACGGCACATGAGCTTTACTCGGATTTGGTCACCTGGGGCACAGCAGCGCTGGGGATCGAAAGCCGGGGCGGCAATGCCGGCTTCGATCCGCAGATCGAATACAAGCGCCTACTCTTGCTGGGGGTCACTCGACAGCTGATACCCGTTGCCGAGCGCTCGCCCCGGCTCTTGGCAGGGTTAACCTCCATGGCGAAAGAGAGTCGTCTGCTGCTGTCTTCCAGCTACTGCGGGGCTTTCAATCTGATCGTCGTCGAGATTTTCCGGGATGAGCCCCCTTATCTCTCCGCCGGGATCGAGCAAGGGCACAACGGCTGGGTCTTCGAGCCTGCGAAAGAGTTCTGGCGCCTCGTCGGCAAGAATTGAGACCCGAGACGTTCTGATTCAGGTTTGCGGAATTCGCCAACGGCGTGCCCACGCATGACCGCATTGCCGCGGTGATCTCTCGACTAAGGCGATTTCTGTCAAAAGATATACCAGCCTGCTTGTCTTTTCGCCCGTCTTCCGCGTCGCGACAACAGTTACA
>CAYYHR010000091.1:6758-12397 GCA_964471705.1 uncultured Chromatiaceae bacterium | reverse complement strand
AGCAGCATCACAGTTACACCCACCCCCAGCTGGGTCAGGGGCTGTGGATGCAGCAGGCGATCGATCGCCTGGAGCACCAGGAATACCGCCGAGCCGATGATGAAGGCAGCTTGTCCGAGGCCTGCCAGGGCTTCCGCTTTGCCGTGACCGAAGCGGTGCTCGTCGTCCGCGGGCATCAGCGACCAGCGCACCGCGAGCAGGTTCAGCAATGAGGCGGCGGCGTCCATCAGGGAGTCGACCAGCGAGGCCAGAATGCTCAACGAGTCGGTCGCGAGCCAAGCAACCGATTTCCCGACGATCAGGAAACCCGCAGTTGCCACCGAAGCATAGGTGGCGACCCGAAGGAGACGAGCGATGTCTGCTGTCACGGTACGACCAATCGATGGAGAAAATCAGGGGATCTCCGTGGCGACGAAGCGCAGTCGCCCGTCGCGCTCGACCTGGAAGGCAACCGGATCCCCGGTCTGAACGCCGCTCAACAGGTCCCGCAGGTGCTCACTGGAGGTGACCGGCTCGCGGTTCATGCGATAAATGATGTCGCCCACCACGAGGTTCTCGCCGAGGGCCGGAGTCTCGACGAGCGCTGCAGTGACCAGAACACCACCCTTCCCGCGTGCTTGGCCGAGCTCTGCGGACAGATCCTTGTCCATGTCCGTGATGAAGATCCCGAATTGCGGAATCAGGTTGCGCTTGCGCACGGATGAGAGGATCCGCGAGGTCGGGGTCTGGCGATCACGGACCTCGACCGGAATGGTGAGCAAACGACCCTCGCGCACAACGCCCAGCTGCACCCGCGTGCCCGCGGCGGCACGATAGAGGCGAAGGTCGAGCTGCAGCAGGTTGGTCAGAGACTGTCCGTCTACCGACTCGATCAGGTCGCCGGGGTGGATGCCGGTACCGTGAGCCGGTCCTTCCTGGTCCACGTCCTGGACGACCACCCCACCGGCCGCCGGCAGCGCCCAGGCCGCGGCAAGGTTCGGGGTGACGGTGCGCACATCCAGCCCCAGGTAGGCGCGGACCACCCGCCCCGTTCGACGCAGCTGCTCCACCACCACGGCTACCAGGTCCACCGGCACAGCGAATCCGAGCCCTTCGCTGACGCCGGACTGGGAGAGAAAGAGGGTATTGATCCCAACCACCCGACCGGCCGTGTCGACCAGAGGCCCCCCGCTGCTGCCCGGATTGATAGGGGTATCGGTCTGAATGTAGGCAATCATATCCTCCGGCGCGAACTGGCGCGCCGTGGAGCTCACGATGCCCAGGCTCACCGAGTCCTCCAGCCCCATTGGGCTGCCGAATGCGAGCACCAGCTGCCCCTGGTAAATCGGTTGTATGGGATTCAGCGCCAGAAAGGGCAGACCGGTCTCGGGCACCCGCAGGAGGGCCAGATCCGTCTCCGCATCCACGCCCACGACCTGCGCCGGCAATGTCCTGCCCAGCCCCGGGCTCCCGCCCTGCCGGCCCCACGGCAAGGCATTTGCCGGCAGGATCACCTGCGCGTGATCGGCCCCGCTCAAGACATGGGCATTGGTCACGATATAGCCGTCCGGATCGATGATGACACCGGAGCCGGAGCTCTGCCCCCGGCTGACACTGCCCGGCGTGCCGTCCTGGCTCTCCATGTCCAGGTAGCCCATGGCCACGACCTTGACCACACAAGGGTGGACCCGGCGGGCGAGGACCTGCATCTCTTCGCTCAGCGTCCCCAAGACCGGCAGCCCCGATGCGCTCGGTGTCTCTGTCTCCGCCGAGGCCGAGGCCGAGGCCGAGGCCCAGAGAAGGAGCACGCAGAGAGCGCCGAGCAACCTCGGCCCGCCGAGCTGCCGGCGAGTGGCCGATACTCCGATGAAAGGCGGCTCGTGAGCACGCCGAGCCTTGGGTACGACAAACATGCGCATTGCAGGTGACTTCGTGGGGGGATCTTGCGATGCGCGACATGATACGCGGGACGCGTGTCCCAGGAAGAGTCCTCAGGATCTTTTCTTCCCCGCCTCGGCCGTCTCCTCGTCCGGATGCCGCATCGCCACCAGTACGCTGCAGTCGAGCTCGTCCAGCAGGCTGGCCCCCACCGAGGAGTGCCACCAGCGCGCAAGGCCGCGCCGAGCCACATGACCCAGCACGACCAGGTCGGCGTCGAGCTCGCGGGCATGGCGCACGATCTGCTCGATCGGATCACCCGAGACGATCTGGCCGTCCGCCTGCAGCCCCTTCGCACGGATCCTGGCCAGCCCCTCATCGAGTATGGCTTGGTAACAGGCGATCTCGTTCTCGATGACGATACCGGCGTTGAATGCCTCGCCAGCGGCGATCCCAATGGGCATGGGTATGATGGAGAGCAGATGCACGCGTGACCCGCAGTTACGGGCGAGCTCGGCGCCTTCGCGCAGCGCCACACGCGTCTCGCGGCTGCCGTCGTAGGCCAACAGGATGGTGTCGTACATTGCGTCTGCTACCTCCGGCTGGAATGTTACCGCGGAAAGCGGCCATTGCAGTCCGCATCTCCATGCAGGAGTGCGCGAGTGTGCCGTCCCTGCATCCGGTCTCGATTCTCCAGATGAAACACAGGCGTCGTCAGGGATCAACCAGGCTTGGTACGGCCCGGCCCCGCGCTGCGCATGAGCAGAATCAGCGGCAGCATCACCACAAAGCTCACCGAGATCAGGAGGAAGCTGTCCAGGAAGGCCTGCATGCTCGCGTGGCGGTACAGGACCTCTCCCAGGAGCTGCGGTGTGACGGGATCCTGCAGCGACAGGTCGAGCCGGTGCAGATAGTCCTGCAAGGCGGGATTGGTCTCCTGGATATGGCCGCCCAGCTGGTTCCAGGAGATCTGCGTGTGCTGAGTCAGTACCGTGGAGATGATCGAGATGCCGACCGAAGAGCCGATGGTGCGCATCAGGCTATAGAGACCCGCCGCCTCGGCGGCCTTCGCGGGGGGCAGAGTGGCAAAGGCGACGGTCGAGATGGGGACGAAGATCAGCCCCATGCCGAGACCCTGCAGGACGAACGGCCACATTGCCCAGAAGAGATCGATGTCGAGGGAATACCAGGTCATCACCCAGGACCCGGCGGCGGCGAGGAGCACCCCGCTGCCGACCAGCAGACGGGTGTCGACCCGCCCAATCAGCCGTCCCACCACCAGCATGCTGAGCATGCTGGCCAGCCCCCGCGGTGCCATTACCAGCCCGGCGGTGAGCGTCGGATAGCCCATCAGCCCTTCGAGCATCTCGGGTTGAAGCAGCGCTGAGCCGAACAGACCGAGCCCCATGACCGCGATCATCAGGCTCGTCGTGGTGAAGTTGCGGTCTGTGAAGATGCCCAAATGGAACAGGGCCTTGTCGCCGATCCGTACGGTATGCGCGATGAAGGCGACGAAGGCGAGCGCAGAGACGATACAGAGCAGCAGGATCGTGCCGGAAGAAAACCAGGAGTCCTGGCTGCCGCGGTCGAGCACATACTGGAGCGCACCGATGGCGACCGCGATGAGGGCGAAACCTGTCCAATCCAGACGGCGCTCGCGCCGCTCGCTGTCGGGCACGGCGGCAGCGGCCAGCACGAGCGACAGGATGCCGACGGGCACGTTGATGAAGAAGGTCCAGCGCCAGCTCAGCACCTCGGTGAGATAGCCGCCCAACGTCGGTCCGAGGATAGGTCCGACCATCACACCCATGCCCCAGATCGCCATGGCCCGGCCCCGCTCCGCCGGCGGGAAGGTGCTTACCATGAGCGATTGCGACAAGGGCACCAGGGCCGCTCCGAAGACCCCTTGGGCGAGGCGGAAGAGCACGATCTCGGCAATGTTGGTGGACAGCCCGCACAAGGCCGAGCTGACCACGAAGCCGGCTATGCTGATCATCAGGTAGCGTCGCTGTCCCAGGCGGTCGCTGAAGAAGCCCGTCAGCGGCATGAAGATGCCCGAGGCCACGAGATAACTGGTGAGCACCCAGGAGATCTCGTCGCGGGTCGTGCCCAGCTCGCCCTCCATGTGCGGTAGCGCGACGTTCACGATCGTGATGTCGAGCACCTGCATCACCGTCGCGGACATCACAGCGACGGTGATCAGAAAACGGCGGCGCGGATCGACCTCCTCGCTACTCATTTATCGAGCGGACTGCGCACTCGACGCCGGTCCGCCATAGCCGCGGGTGTCGATCGTCGCCTCGGCCGAGGTCCCCACGCGCAGTGAATAGTCCGGGGATGGATCGAGGATCTCCACCCGCACCGGAACCCGCTGGGTGACCTTCACCCAGTTGCCGGTCGCGTTCTCCGGAGGCAACAAGGAAAAGGCCGCGCCACTGGCCGGATTGATACTGGCCACGCGGGCACGAAAGCTGTGGCCCGGATACATATCGACGGTTACCGTCGCCGGCTGGCCGACCTGGATGCGAGCCAGATCGGTCTCCTTGAAGTTTGCGTCCACCCACCAGTGCGTCTCGCACACCAGGACGAAATTCGCCTGCCCCAGCGTGACATAGTCGCCTGGCCGCAGTTTAAGCCCTGATAGCCGCCCGTCGCAGGGCGCCATGACGCGCGTATGGCGAAGATTCTGCACAGCAATGCCGAGGACAGCCTGTGCAAGCTGCACCTGATGGTTGTCCGCCCCGAGCGAGCCCAGCTCCGCGCGGGCCTGGGTGAGCTGATCCTCGGCAACGCTCAGCGCTGCCTGCTGCTCGGCCGCCGTCGCCTCGGCATCCTGCTCCGCCTGGATGTCCGTAAAGCCGCGCTTGACCAGATCGTTCTGACGCTTGAATTTTCGCTCGGCATTGCTCAGATCCACTTTGGCACGACTGACCTGGGCGGAGGCGGCAGTCACAGCCGCCTGCAGCTGTGCAACCTGTTGCTTGGCTAATGCGAGCTTTGCCTCGGCCTGTGCGACATCGAGCCGATACAGGGTGGGGTCTATCACATAGAGGAGCTGACCCTCATGGACGCGTTCATGGTCGGAAACCGCCATCTCGACGACCGGACCCGAGACCTGGGGTGCGATGCGCACCGTGTGGGCACCCACATAGGCATCGTCGGTGGAGGGATAGTATTTCCGCTCATACCAATACCAGATCCCGCCCAAAATCAAGGCTACGGTGACGATGCCGACGGCCGAATAGCGCAAGAGGCGTTTCATTCGGGCTCCCAGAGAAATCGAGATTCATCCAAAACTACAAAGGTGATCCTCGTATTCGGGAATTTTCCTTGCCTAACTTGGCGCCTTGGCGGCTCAACTGCTCTTCTTTGGGTTAAGCATTTTCGGGTCAAGCATTGAGCAATTGCATCGCGGCCTCGGCGTAGCGCGTGCCGGCGGCTGCGTCCTGAGGCATTACGGCATCGATGGCTGCCAGCTCTTGCGCCGACAAAGCTATCTCGACGGCTCCGGTGTTCTCATCCAGACGCTCCACGCGGCGCGTCCCCGGAATCGGCACGATGTCATTCCCCTGCGCCAGCAGCCAGGCGAGCGCAAGCTGCGCTGGGGTGCAGGATTTTTCGCTCGCAATTTCCCGGAGCCTATCGACGAGCTCGAGATTCTTTGCCAAATTCGCTCCCTGGAACCTTGGATTACTGCGCCGCCAATCGTCATCGGCGAGGTCGTCGATGGTCTTGATCTGCCCGCTCAGGAAGCCCCTGCCCAGCGGGCTGTACGCCACGAG
>CAYYHR010000091.1:3639-6658 GCA_964471705.1 uncultured Chromatiaceae bacterium | reverse complement strand
TGGTCTTGATCTGCCCGCTCAGGAAGCCCCTGCCCAGCGGGCTGTACGCCACGAGTCCGATACCGAGCTCGCGGCAGGCCGGCAAGATGTCGCTCTCGATGTCGCGGCTCCAAAGGGAGTACTCCGTTTGCAGCGCGGTAATGGGATGGACCTTGCTCGCGCGCCTCAGCGTATCGGCCGAGGCTTCGGATAGCCCCAGGTGTCGCACCTTCCCTTGCTCGACGAGACGGGCCATGGCACCCACGGTCTCTTCGATGGGGGTTTCCGGATCGACGCGGTGCTGATAGTAGAGATCGATATGAGCCACGCCGAGACGTTTCAAGCTCGCATCGCAGGCCTCGCGGACGTACTCGGGCTTACCGTTGACC
The DNA here is from genome assembly GCA_964471705.1 of uncultured Chromatiaceae bacterium. Lineage (GTDB taxonomy): Bacteria > Pseudomonadota > Gammaproteobacteria > Chromatiales > Chromatiaceae > Thiosymbion. Next base: position 6,290 of record CAYYHR010000091.1, on the reverse strand, counting down.
CCGATGAAGGCACCGGTGGCGTCGCGGACGATCCCGAACTTGGTCGCGAGAATTACGCGATCGCGCACGCCGGCGAGCACGCTCCCCACCAGCCTTTCATTCGTCGCCGGCCCGTAGATATCGGCCGTGTCCCAGAAGAGAACGCCTGAATCGAAGGCATGCCGCAAGGTCGCCAGCGATTGAGCTTCATCGTGGGGACCGTAGAAGTCCGACATCCCCATGCAACCGAGGCCGATCGCGGAAACCCGTAACCCGCTCCTTCCCAGCTCGCGTGTTTGCATTCGCTCGTCTCCTCGTCGGTGGTGTTGTTACGCTGGCGGTAGCCGCTGCGTGACGGACAGCCGATTGTAGCGTTCTGATGAGGGTGCAGGTCGACCCTGAATTTGGCAGGGCATTCCCTTGGCGGCGGCTCGATCTCCCGCAACAGCTCACAGGTCCTGTAAACAGCGGGGGCTAACTATGCCCCCGGATTCTCAGACATGTATCTTACGAAACCGTAACCTCCAACTTTGCTCGTACCCACTAAGATGCGCGCAACCTGGTTGTCCAGGGCAGAAACGGCGAGCCGATAGCCTCGAAGATCTGCGTCTGGGCCAGCGGGCTTTAGCGATCTTTTTGCGGGACTTGCGGATACTGATCCGTCTTCCGCCGGGCTTGTGCCCTTTGGGGCACAGGCTTTATTGTTTGTGCTGGCCTTCCCCCTCCTCTTCCCTCTTCCTCCGCGGCCTCCGCCTTCGCCTGCCCGCAGATCAGCCTCACCAACTGCGTAGCCGGTGAAGATGAGCCCCCCGGCTCGAAACGACGCCGGACAGATCCGGCTCAGGCGTTACGGCGGTAACCTCCGCACCGCGAGTGCTCAGGCAAGCATGCGTAGTGGTAAGCTCGTCATCGGCCGTGTGGAACTGAATCGGGCGTCGGAATCCGCGTCCGCGAAGGGGGCCGGGGGCAAGTCGTCGGGGCCCTAACGAGAAGTCGACCGGTGGTTATTCCGGCAGGCGGGAACATGCTCAGTGGCTATCGTAATGACCGCCGATAGCAAAGATATAGATATGGCCATCGTCGAATCGATAGATAAGCCTGTCCTTCTGACTGAGCCGCCTCGACCAGAAGCCGGCGAGATCATGTCGCAAGGCTTCCGGCTTTCCCAATCCGGTTGTAGGGTCTCCGCGCAGCATCTCCTTCAGAATTGCGCAGAGATTCTTGTGCATCCGTTTGTCGAGTTGCCGCAAATCCTCGTATACGAGCCATGATCTACCCTCGAACACCAAGGATCTCATCTACCTGCCCTTGTGTAGGCTTGTAACCAGTGCCCGCTGCATGAGTGATACCCGAATCAGCGATCTGGCGCATGAGGCTGCTGTTTTGCAGCACGTAGAGGGTCTCCTGATCGCGTTCCCAGTCTTCGGCGCTCACGACGACAAAATCGGCGCCATTGCGGCGCGTCACGCGCAGGGGCAAGTGGCTGTTAACAACCTGTTCTACAAAAGATTTAAGGCCGTCTCTGAACTTGTTTACGGTAGTGGTATCCATCGTCATGCGTCTCGTAACGTACGGGGTTGCCGTACAGTTTAGGAGGAAAGCCCGGACAATGCCATACACCAGGAAGTCAAACTTTCCGCTACGCTACGAGTTTTCTGGCTGTAATGACTGGCGCCATCGATAGGCCCGGACCCACAGCATGCTCGCCAAGCTCGTCAACTTCGAAGACAAGGTCACGCTCATCATGGACACGGGCGTGCAGTTCCTGGACTTCTCGCTACGGCTCGAGCTGCGCAAGGAGATGGCCGGCGAGTTCATCCTCCAGGAGGGCGGACAGTCCCTGGCCCGTCTCGAGCACGATCCGCGCGCCGAGTGTCACTGTCACCCGGCGCGGCCCGGGGTCCCCGTCCAGTCCGCGCTCAGCGTGCCGATGGACGAGTCCACGCGGCTCCTCGACCGAATCTGGCTGCCCATCCCCTTGCTCGCGGTGCACCCACCGCGCCGCTTCGGCACCGGCCCCGAGACCTGGGCCCGAGCGCGGCTCGTGGAGCTGCGTGAGGGGGAAGGAGCCCTCCAGGAGCACACCCATCGCCTGACCCTAGCGATCGACACCAGCGTCTTCGAGGGTGCGGAGGACATCAAGTACCTGGCGCCCACCCTGGCGGACGTCCACGCCGGCATCTCCTTCGCCCTGGCCTATCGAGCCAACGAGATCGGCTGGTACCCAGAGCTGCCCTGGGTCGCCGGCTGGATCGAGGAGGTCTTCGACGACAGGGCCGGCCCGGTCCTGCGGCTGCCGCCCGAAGATGTCCAGGCCGAGAAGGCGCGGCTTGCCCATCATGCCCATTACCTGAATCTGCTCGCCCTGATCGGCACCCGGGCTCGGCTGCCGGAGATCAAGCTGCTCGCGAACGAGTCCGGCGGGCCGCTCCCGGCGATCAGCGTCGACCTGATCCTGGACGTCGGCAACTCCCGGACCTGCGGGATCCTGATCGAGGATCATCCCAAGGAGCGCGATGTCCTCAGCCGTCGCTACGAGCTGGAGCTGCGCGATCTCTCCGAGCCCCATCGGGTCTGCGCCGAGCCCTTCGAGAGCCGGGTCGAGTTTGCCCAGGCGGCCTTCGGCAAGGAGCACTGGGCCCACAAGAGCGGCCGCGCCGGCGCCTTCCTCT
>CAYYHR010000091.1:0-3539 GCA_964471705.1 uncultured Chromatiaceae bacterium | reverse complement strand
GCCTTCGGCAAGGAGCACTGGGCCCACAAGAGCGGCCGCGCCGGCGCCTTCCTCTGGCCCACGATCGGGCGGGTGGGACCCGAGGCCGCTCGGCTCGCCGCGCGCCGCCGCGGCACCGAGGGCGCGACCGGGATCTCCAGCCCGAAGCGTTATCTCTGGGACGAAGAGCCCTTCGACCCCGGGTGGCGCTTCAACAGCACCTATGTGCGCACCGAGATCGAGCCCCGGGCCGCCGCGGCACCCTTCTGCAACCTGATCGACGAGCGCGGGACCGCCCTCTACGAACTGTCCGAGGAAGACCGGCTGCCGGTCTTCACGCCCTGCTACTCCCGCAGCTCCATGATGATGTTCCTGCTCGCCGAGATCCTGACCCAGGCCCAGTGCCAGATCAACAGCCCGGCGCAGCGGCTGCGCATGCCGAACGCGGACCAGCCGCGCCACCTGCGCTCCATCATCCTCACGGTGCCGCCCTCGATGCCCAAGCCGGAGCGCGAGATCTTCGCCAACCGGGTCCGGCAGGCGATCGGCCTGGTGTGGAAGGCCTTCGGCTGGCATCCGGAGGACGCGGCGCTAGACGAGGCCGGCGCGGCCCAGGCCTTTCCGCCCTTCCCGCGGGTGCAGGTACGGTGGGACGAGGCGACCTGCGCCCAGCTCGTCTATCTCTACAGTGAGAGCCAGAACAGCTTCGCCGGGCGCACGGACGAGCTGTTCGCCCTGGCCCGCAGCCCCAATGCGGGGGGCGATGCACGGCGCCTGACCATCGCGAGCGTCGACATTGGCGGCGGGACCACCGATCTGGTCATCAACGACTATGTCTTGGAGGGCTCCGGGGGCGCGAATGCCTACATCATGCCAGAGCAGAGGTTCCGCGACGGCTTCAAGGTGGCCGGCGACGACATCCTGCTGGAGGTGATCCGCGCCGTGCTGGTGCCGGCGTTGGCCGAGGCGCTCGCCGAGACCGGAATCGAGGATCCCTCGGCGCTGCTTTCGCGGCTGATCGGCTTCGATCCGGTGTTCGTGCAGGAGGCCACCCTGCGCCAGCAGCTCGCGCTGCAGGTCCTGTATCCGGCGGGGCTCGCCATCCTGAAGCTCTACGAGGAGTACGACCCGGTCGCCGGCGCCGAGGCCAGATCCCTGCCGCTCGGGGAGCTGGCGCGCGGCCGCGACGGCGAGGGACCGACCGAGCAGGTCCTGGCCTACTTTGCGGCCGGGGTCCGGGATGCCCTGGCCGAGCCGGGCGAGCGCTTCGACCTGCGCTCGGTCCCGGTGCGCCTCGACCTGGGACGCATCCACCGGCTGTTCACCGAGGACCGGCTCGAGGTCACTCGCGCCATCCGCGCCCTCTGCGAGATCATTCACCTCTACCGCTGCGACATCCTGTTGCTGACCGGGCGGCCCTCGCTGCTGCCCGGCGTCCAGTCCCTGTTCCGCGCGCTGCTGCCGCTGCCGCCCGACCGAATCGTGCCCCTGCACAGGTACCGGACCGGGACTTGGTACCCCTTCCATCGCCAGGGCCGCATCGAGGACCCAAAGACGACCGCCGCCGTCGGCGCTATGCTCTGTGTCCTGGGGCAAGGTCAGCTCCCCGGTTTTTTCTTCCGGGCCAGTGCCTTCCGTCCCTACTCCACCGTCCGCTACCTCGGGCTCATGGACCACAACCTGATCATCAAGCGCGGCGACGTCTTCTATGCCGACGTCGACCTAGACGACCCGGACTACGAGCTACCGGACGAGGGCTTCCCGATGCGCGGGATCATGCGCCTGGGATACCGCCAGCTCGACGCGGAGCGCTGGGCCGCCTCGCCCCTCTACGTGCTGGACTTCGCAGACGAGGCCACCCGCGAGCGCATCTACCGCGAGGGCTCGACCCTGCGCGTTCGCCTGGAGCGGGTCCGAGGAGCGACGGCAGAACAGCTGCGGGTCGCCGAGATCGAGGTCGAGGGCGGACGCCAAGTCAGCCGCGGAGTCCTCGCCTTGCGGCTCAACACCCTCGCCGGGGTCGGCCTGGACCAGGAGAGCTATTGGCTCGACAGCGGTAGTATCTATCGGACATGATGTTGGCCTTCAGAACTAATTTTCACAATTAGCAAAACTATCAGATGGGTAACATTCGTAAAGAAGTTCGCGACACATATTTGATGGATCATCCTGAAGATGAGTCAATGTTGACCCCATTTCTCAGCGGTTTCTTCGTAACTTGGGGTCGCCAAAGAAAAGAATACAATGCTCTCCTAAAGGTGTTTTTTCTTTCTCCGGAAAACCATTTAAAGGAAACGTATGGATTTGAAAACGAAATCATGCTCGTCTACGCTCCATTTCCCACTATGGAGCCACGAACCCTTCAAGCCGTAGAACAAATCTATGCGCAATCGCCTGCTAAAGGGCGTGTAGAGACGTTGAACTACTTTCTTGTTTCTGATGCTCCGGATGTACGTGAATGGCTTGATTCTTATACATCTTCGCGACAAGAATCTCGCATCATTGTATCGTTCACTAAACAAGAGCTGGAACAGCATCGAGGCAATGCTTGGTTTATCAGAAATCGACTGGATGAGCAATTTTTTGGTAGGGATCTTTTCAACTATTCTCTACCTTTGGTAGAGGACACATACTTTTTTGGTCGTCAGCAGCTGTTAATGGAATATTATGATTCGGTAAGACGCAGGGAGAATAAAGCAATATTCGGGCTACGTAAAACTGGAAAGACTTCATTTCTTTTCAAGCTCAAGCGACTGATCGAAACTGAGAAGGTAGCGACCGCTGTCTATATAGACTGCAAACAACCTGACATTCGTAAATCTCGCTGGCATGAATTATTGGAAGAGATTGCTACTGAGATCGCGAAGCAGTTGAATATCAGCGCCGATTTCGAATTTACCGAACGAAAGGGGTCAAAATCATTTTTTCAACTTGTACAAAGGGTAAAAGAAAAAAATCGAACGATCTGCCTATTTTTTGATGAGATCGAGTTCGTATCTTTCGTTGCGAAGCTTGATGAGCATTGGCATGAAGACTTCGTCGACTTCTGGCAAACAATGTGGTCCTGTCAGAGTCAGTTGAAGAATTTTTCTTTCGTAATTGCAGGAGTTAATCCATCAGTCGTCGAGACAGACATCGTAAACGGCGTACAGAATCCATTATTTGGAATTGTGCCACACCGGTATCTGACCGGATTCGCTGAGGAAGAAGTGCACACGATGATCAAGAGCCTTGGAAAACGTATGGGCCTGCAATTCTCGTATGATGCAATCACAGCGATTTTCCATTGGTATGGAGGGCACCCTCTTCTTACACGACTTTCGTGTAGTTGGCTCAATACAGTTTTATCCATGGAGCAAAATAAGCCGATAAAAATTGACCAACATCTATTCTCGCAATCCAAAAAGAGATGCGATAACGAACTGATGTTTTACTGTGGCCATGTTGTTTCAGAGTTAAGAGAATTTTACCCAGACGAATACTTTATGCTCGAATTATTTTCAAGCGGCCAGGAGAGTGATTTTTCTGAGTTGGCGGAACATGCATCTTATGTCCGGCAT
>CAYYHR010000090.1:0-12540 GCA_964471705.1 uncultured Chromatiaceae bacterium | reverse complement strand
AGGGCTCCATCCCCGCGGCCAGAAAGCGCCGCCATCTCTCGTATGCGAAGACCCTGGTGAAGAAGCTCTCGCGCAGCCGAGGGTCTCCGAGCCGTCCATCCTCTTCCACGGGCAGTAGGGGCATGGCCTGCATCAATACACGGGCAAAGATGCCGATACCCAGAGGCTGCGCAGGTCCGTCCTCGGTCTCATAGACCTTCACTCCTTCCATTCCACAGCTCGGTGACCCGCTCTTGAAGATGAAGCCGCAGATATCCCGGAGCGAGGCGAGCGCCTCCCGGGCGAAGGATTCCAGCTGTGGCGTGACGTCCAGACCGATGTCGTCGCTTCGGATGGCGCGTGCTCGCTCCAGACTGCCAATCAGCCGGATCGGAGGCCGCGGGGCGCCCATCCCGATTCCCATCTCCGGGCACAGGGCGACGAAGTCAGCAAAATCGGCGAGTGGTCCGGCGATGAGCCCGTCACGCTTGTGGCCGCCGTCGAAGCGTACCGGCTGACCCAGCAGGCAGGCGCTCACGCCGAGCTTGATCCTCGGAAAAATGCCATCTTGCATCTTATTGTTCGAGGGGATTCCCCATGGGGCCGGAAGTTGTTTTCTGCGCATACCGATTCAGAGGTGTTGCGGAATGTGCAACAGCGCAGGGTCCCAACATCAGGGCGTCGTCAAGTCAGGACGACGATAAGCGCGGAATGCACCGATATAGAGCATAAAATTACTGCATATCGTGGGAAGTCGCCCTAATATGGTGCATGTATATGTTGCGAATTTTACTCAATTAGCGACAACCGTTGTCTCTTGGGCACATTCCATATTGGCATGCCAAGTGCATAGACATTCGCGCAACGATAAAACGGCAGGCGCCTTCCCCCCGGTGTTGGCCGATGCTTCCGAATAATGCACGCAGAGTCCGAGAGGTTTCGAAATGAGCAAGAGAATTCGTAGTCTTACCGTCACCGGTGCCGCCGCTGCTTCCGTTTTCGCTATGGCCATGGGTGCGTCCGGCGTTGCGTTGGCGGAGTCCGAATCCCCCAATCAGTTCAGCGCCAATGTAGCCCTGACGACCAATTATATGTTTCGCGGGGTGAGCCAGACCAACAATGGTCCGGCCATTCAGGGCGGGTTCGATTACGAGTACACCCCTTTAAATCTCTACGCCGGGGTCTGGGCCTCGAACGTCGACTCCTCCGCCGGGTCCAGCATCTACGTCGATGCGAACAATCCGAACATGATCGTGAGCCCGGATGATCCGAACGCGGAAGAGGTCGTGCTCGAGCCGGCGGGTTACGATGGCGCTAGCATGGAGCTGGACCTCTACGCCGGCTGGAAGCCGTCCTGGCAGGGAATCGACTTCGATCTGGGCTACCTGCGCTACCAGTATCCGAAGACCAATACCTCGGAGAACAATACCAACGAGTGGCATCTCGGCGTTGCCTATGACGTCATGGGATATTTCACGCCGAGCTTCACCGCCTACTACAGCGACGAATGGTTCGGAACCGGAGACGCCTGGTATTACGACCTGAGCGTGGATGTGCCCTTGCCGTACGACTTCACGTTGTCAGGACACTACGGCTGGAATCAGTTCAACGACAGCGCCGGCAACTACGAGGACTACAGTGTCGGCGTCTCGCGGGATTTCAAGGGCTTCGGCTTCGAGCTGGCCTGGGTCAGCCGGTCGGACGAAGACCTGTGCTCGGCACCCTTCCAATGCGGGGATACGGCTGTATTTACCGTCTCAAAGTCCTTCTGATCAACCCCGAGGCGGTCGGATTCCGGCCGCCCAATCACTACGGAGCTTCGACATGAAGTTAGTTGCAGCCATCATCAAGCCATTCAAGCTCGACGACGTCCGCGAGGCCCTCAACGACATCGGCGTTTCGGGCATCACGGTCATCGAGGTCAAGGGCTTCGGCCGTCAAAAGGGGCATACCGAGCTCTACCGCGGTGCCGAGTACGTCGTCGACTTTCTGCCGAAGATCAAGGTGGAGATCGCCGTGGACGATTCGCTGTTGGACAAGGTCATCGAGGCCATTACCGGCGCAGCGCGTACCGGAAAGATCGGTGACGGCAAGATCTTCGTCTTCGACCTGACCCAGGTGATCCGCATCCGTACCGGTGAAACCGGCTCGGACGCCTTGTGAGCTAGCAGAGGAGCTTTTTGAAATGAAAAATGTTGTGATCGCAAGGCCGGTGTCGTCGGTCGTCACGGCCTTGCTGACCATGGTACCGACCCTGGCCCTGGCCGGGGATCAAGCAGTGCTGGACAGCGGAGATACCGCCTGGATGATCAGTGCCACGGCGCTGGTGCTCTTCATGACCATACCCGGATTGGCGCTCTTCTACGCCGGTCTGGTGCGCTCCAAGAACGTGCTGTCCGTGCTGATGCAGTGCTTCGCCATTACCGGTCTGGTCAGCCTGATCTGGGCCATCTATGCCTACAGCCTCGCCTTTACGGACGGAGGCTCCTTCAATCAGTGGATCGGCGGTCCGGACAAGATATTTCTCTCCGGAGTCACCGTCGGTGCCCTGTCGGGGAGCATCCCCGAGTCGGTGTTCATGACCTTCCAGATGACCTTCGCCATCATCACCCCGGCGTTGATCGTCGGTGCCTTCGCCGAGCGAATGAAGTTCTCGGCGATGATCTGGTTCATGGGTCTGTGGGTTACCCTGGTCTACGCGCCGATTGCCCACTGGGTCTGGGGCGGCGGCTGGGTCGGAGAGATGGGTGCTCTGGATTTCGCCGGTGGGACCGTGGTCCACATCAACGCCGGCATTGCTGCCCTGATGGCGGCTCTGGTGCTCGGCAAGCGCAAGGGCTATCCGACCACTGCAATGCCGCCCCACAACCTCGGGCTCACGGTAATGGGCGCCTCCATGCTGTGGGTCGGCTGGTTCGGCTTCAATGCCGGCTCTGAGCTGGCCGCGGACGGCACGGCGGGTATGGCCATGACCGTAACCCAGTTGGCGACCGCCACGGCTGCCTTGACCTGGCTGTTTGTCGAGTGGATCAGCCACGGCAAGCCGTCCGTCCTCGGTATCGCCACCGGCGCCGTCGCCGGCCTCGTCGCCATCACGCCCGCTTCGGGTACCGCCGGGCCGATGGGGGCCATTGCCATCGGTTTTGCAGGTGCCTTTTTCGCCTTTTTCGCTGCGACCAAGGTCAAGAAGGCCCTGGGTTACGACGACTCGCTCGATGTCTGGGGTGTTCACGGAATCGCCGGTATCGTCGGTGCCATCCTGACCGGTGTGTTCGCCGATGCCAGTCTGGGCGGTGCAGGCCTAGCGGAGGGGGTGACCATGGGTCATCAGGTCTTGATCCAGCTGATCTCTGTCTGTGCGACTTTGATCTATGGCGGCATCGTGAGCTTGATACTCTTGAAGCTGATCGACTGGACCATCGGGCTGCGTGTCACCGAGGAGCAGGAGACCGAGGGTCTCGACCTCGCCCTGCACGACGAGCGCGGATACATCATCTGAGCTCGAGGGCAGCGGCCGGCGCCCGCCGGCCGCTGCGTTTTCCAATATCGCGCGTTTGCCTCTGACCATCGGAAGTCGTTACCCCGTCATCACCCCACGCGGAGCTCGAGACGAGATCCGATTTACTTGTCGGTGCAGTCGTCGACCTCGGGCGGTACGCGAGGAGCTCGCACCTCGGTGTCGGCGTTCTGGCCCCGGTGACGCAGCCAATGATCCATGATGACCATGGCGAGCATCGCCTCGGCAATGGGGGTCGCACGGATGCCTACGCAGGGATCGTGGCGTCCCTTGGTCAGGATCTCGGTGGCTGCCCCGGACCGGTCGATGGTCCTTCCTGGCAGGCGCAGGCTGGAGGTCGGTTTCAGCGCGATGCGGGCGACGATGTCCTGTCCGCTGGAGATCCCTCCCAGTATGCCGCCCGCGTTGTTGCTGAGAAAGCCCTCGGGTGTCATCTCGTCCCTGTGCTCGGTTCCCTTCTGCTCCACGCTTGCGAAGCCTGCGCCGATCTCCACACCCTTGACGGCGTTGATGCTCATCAGGGCATGGGCGATGTCCGCGTCCAGGCGATCGAAGATCGGCTCGCCCAGCCCGGGTGGAACGCCCTGGGCCACCACTGTTACCTCGGCGCCGATCGAGTTTCCCTCCTTGCGTAGGGCATCCATGTACGCCTCGAGCCTGGGCACCAGGGATGAGTCCGGGAAAAAGAAGGGGTTTCGCTCCACCTGTTCCCAATCGAGGAGCGATGGCCGGATCGGACCGAGCTGTGAAAGATAGCCGCGTATCCGCACCCCGAGCCGGTCATGCAGATATTTCTTTGCAATGCCTCCGGCAGCTACCCGGATCGCGGTCTCCCGGGCCGACGAGCGACCGCCGCCCCGGTAATCCCGTATTCCGTATTTCATCTCGTAGCTGTAGTCGGCGTGCCCCGGGCGGAATCTCGCCGCGATCTCAGAGTAATCCTTGGAGCGCTGGTCTTCGTTGTGAATGATGAGACCGATCGGGGTACCCGTGGTGCGACCCTCGAAAACACCGGAGAGGATTTGCACCCGGTCGGATTCGCGGCGCTGGGTCGTGTGACGTGACTGCCCCGGCTTGCGGCGGTCCAGGTCCGACTGCAGGTCTTGCTCCCTGAGCTCCAGTCCGGGAGGACAGCCGTCCACGATGCCGCCGATGGCTGGCCCGTGGCTCTCGCCGAACGTGGTGACTACGAAGAGCTTGCCGAAGCTGTTGCCGGACATGTCGTCAAGGATCTCGACTCGTGGATGAATTCCATGGGCTCGAAGGAATTTCCGGCGCGCTGCCCAGGATCCGAATCCCTGTCCCTGTCTGCGAGTTACGCGGTTCCCTCCGAGGTTGCTCGTGCGGGCATGGGTCCCTCCCTCGCAATCAACCTCTTCAGTGCGATCCAGGCTGTCGGCTGTCGAGGCCCGACTGTTCTCTGCCGGGTCAGGAAGGAGGTGAAATGATGTCCTTCGGATTCAGCCAGGCATTACCTTTCACCAGGACATCCCTGGTCAGGGTGCTGGTCGCCTGATGCAGCTTCACACCGTTGACGATGTAGTCGTAACGGGAACTCAGATACTCGAACTCCGCCTCGAACAGCCTCTGCTGGGCGTTGAGCACGTCCACCTGGGTGCGGGTGCCGACCTCCAATCCGGCTTGGGTGGACTCCAGTGCGCTGCGTGCGGAGACGACAGCGGCCTGTCGCGCCTTGACGTCGCTGATGCTCGAGAGGATGCCGCGAAAGGCATCCCGTACGTTGTTGAGCACCTCGCGGCGCACCTGGTCGACCCGCTCCTGCGCTGCCTGGAAATCGTAGCCTGCCTGGCGCGTGCGGGAGGTGACTCCGCCGCCCTGGTACAGGGGCAGCACCATGTTGAGGGCGACGAACGCCGAATCGCTGTCGGTTCCGACCTGTGCCTCGCTACGAGCGAGATCGTACCCTGCCTGGAGGTTGAATGTGGGGAAGTGCCCGGAGCGCTCGATATCGATCTGCTTCTTTGCGGCCTGGGACGCTTCGACGGCGGCGATGACACCGAAGTTGTTCTTGACGGCGGCATTGGCCCAGGCGTTGATGTCGTTGGGTTGGGGTGGCGTGAGGGGTAACCGTTCGCCGAGCCGCTCGATGGGGATGTTCACCGGTCCGATGATCCTCCTCAATGCCTCCCACTGGTTGCTCAGGTTGTTCTGGGCGTTGATCAGGTTTGCGCGGGCACGATCATAGGCCGCCTGGGACTCGTTGACGTCCGTGATGGCAACGAGGCCGACGTCGAAACGCTGCTTGGATTGCTCCAGCTGTCGCTCATCCGCGAGGACCAACGCCTCCTGGACATGAACTGCATCGGCGGCCCGCAGCACGTCGAAATAGGCGACAGTCGTGCGGGCCATCAGCGCGATCTGGGCGTCTCTGTATTGGGCCTCCGCCTGCGCAATGGTGTGGCTCGTCTGGTCGAGCTGGATCCAATCCGCGCGATTGTAGACGGGTTGGGTGATGGAGGCCGTCAAGCCTCGCGAGCTGTAGGTCTCGTTCCGATGGGTGCTCGTCAGCGAATCGGTATATGCCGGGTTGTGGCTGGTGATACTGTCATTTTGATACTGGGCGTTGGCGGTGATGCCCAGGTTCGGCAGCAGGAGAGCGCGGGCCTGCGGCTTGACCTCGCGGGTCGAGTACAGGTTCTGCTCCGCTTCCTTGAGCGCCGGGTCGCTCTGGACCGCCCGATCGTAGATCTGGATCAGGTCCTCGCTCGAAGCCGGTGCGGCGAGAGTGAGACCGATGGTAGCGGAGATGGCAAGGAGAAGGGAACGCATTTGCTTTCAATCCGGTAGGGAGTCATCGCACGACTTTGACTCGGGATTCGCAGGCGTGATTATAGGCGACCCGGTGATGGTTGCTCAATCCGCTCGTCTCCGGCTATGTGGGGTCAGTCTCAGAAATTTCCAGTCGACACATAATGTTACGGACGAAGGTGGCTTGAGGGGGCTGATTCCGGGGCGCGATCATGGACGCAGAGCCGGGGAGGGGCGGACGGTAGCTCAGCGCAGTGGCATTGGCAGTGTCGACGGCGGAGAATGCTCTTCGTCTGCCCAACCGCGAGGGGATTGGGGCATAATTGGCTCCGATACTCGGATCTGAAATTCAGGGGGAGCCCAACGATGGCCGGAAAACTCCATTCGGCGGTGGCGATTCTGGCAGCGGCGTTGGCATTCGGGCTGCCCGCCCGAGGGTTGGAAGCGGCACAAGGGTCGACAGGGCCCAAGGAGATGCAATCCCCGACCAAGGCGGCCGGATCGCAGGAGCGGGCTTCATCCACTAGTCGGGAGCCCGCGGGGGGCGCTTCGTCCGCGGCGCCGGCGTCGGAGCCGCCTCTGCCCGAGTTTCATCCTTCGAGCGAAACAAAGATCCTGGATGCGGCGGCCGTCCGCCCCATAACCTTCGTCTCGTCCGTGTTCAGTGCCGGAACCTTCCTGCTCGCACTTCCCTTCGCCGCTGTCGACCCCGCATTGAGCGTCGAGCAGACGAGAAAGAACCTGGTCGACTATCCGTTCGCTGATACCTTCAAGCGCCCGCTGGGTGACTTCAGCGGATCGGCTTGGTAGCCGAATCGGAGGCGAGCCGCTCGAGAACACCGGTCATCGCCTGGTTGATGCGCCCGTAATCCGCCTCCGTCGCAGCGAGGATGCGCCCGGCGTCCTGAACATATCTTCCGGAGGTCATCTCCTCCGCACAGTTGGCGACCAGGTCTTCCACGCTCGCGGGCGTCGATTCCAAGTGGAACTGAAGTCCCAGCACCCTCTGCTCATAGAGAAAGGCTTGATGCTCGCAGGCCTCGCTGCGCGCGAGATGGACGGCACCCGCGGGTAGGTCGAAGGTATCTCCGTGCCACTGGAAGATTTCCAGACGCTGCGGAAGAAACGCCATGGGGCCCGATTTTCGCCCCTGTTCCGTCAGCTCGATCGGGAGCCAGCCGATCTCCTTTTCGGGATTGCGGTATACATTGGCCCCCAGGGCCGCGGCGATCATCTGTGCACCGAGACAGACTCCGACGACGGTCTTGCCGTCCGTGATGGCCTCGCGGATGAATCCCTTCTCCTCCTCCAGCCAGGGGTAGCTCGCCTGGTCCGCGACGCCCATGGGGCCGCCCATGGCGACCACCCAATCGAAATCCGCCAGATCCGGCAGCGTCCCCTGGTCGAACAGGCGTGTCCTCGTGATCGGAAAGCCCTTTGCGGCAGCCCAATCGCCGATCGAGGCCGGTCCCTCGAAGGGTACATGTTGAAGAACATGAATGCGCATGTGACGGATTCCCCGGTTTCATTCCAAGTTACGGTTTCATTCCAGGTTACGCTATCGTGCCCCAGAGCTGCACGAGCTCCAATACTCGCCCCGAGATTCATCTGTCCGAGATCCGCCCGAGTGAAGCAAGACGCCCTCGTTATCACCCTCACTTTCTGCACTTACTTCGCATTGGTGCTGCTCATAGGCTGGTATGCCTTCCGGCGAACGGCGAGCCTTTCGGATTTCATCCTCGGCGGGCGGCAGCTCGGCAGCGGCACTGCCGCATTGAGCGCCGGTGCCTCGGACATGAGCGGTTGGCTCCTGCTCGGGCTGCCGGGCTTCGCCTACGCCGCGGGCCTGGGGTCCCTGTGGCTGGCTGGGGGCCTGCTGCTCGGCACCTGGCTCAATTGGCGCCTGCTGGCGTCACGCTTGCGGATGTTCAGCGAGGCCTACGGCGATGCCCTCACTCTGCCCGAGTATTTCGCCAACCGCTTCGGCGACGAGGGTGGCTGGCTGCGCGCCATAAGCGCCTTTTTCATTCTGCTGTTCTTCCTTCTCTATACGAGCTCGGGGCTGGTGGCCGGCGGCAAGCTGTTCGCGTCCGTGTTCGGTCTCCCTTACGTCTGGGCGGTGGCGGCGGGGACCTTGGCGATCCTTTCCTACACGGCCGTCGGCGGGTTTCTCGCCGTTTCCTGGACCGATGTTCTGCAAGGACTCTTGATGGCCGCCGCCCTCGTAATCACCCCCCTGATGGCCTTCGATGATGCGGGCGGATTGGGAGCCGGGCTCGAGCGCATCCGCGAGATCGACCCCGACTTGCTAGGAATCTTTTCCGGGGCGGACGGGTCCGCCTTGGGATTCGTCGGCATCCTTTCGCTTGCCGCCTGGGGTCTCGGCTACTTCGGTCAGCCCCACATCCTGGCGCGGTTTCAGGCCATTCGGTCCGTCTCCGAGGTTGGGCGGGCCCGCCGTATCGCCGTCTCCTGGGTCACGGTGACCCTCACGGGGGCCGTGCTCGCCGGGCTTGCCGGCACCTTCGTGTTGCAGACGCCCTTGGCGGCCGGTGACCGCGAGAAGGTCTTCATCGAGCTGGTCGGGGTCCTGTTCCACCCGGCGGTTGCCGGCATCTGTCTGGCAGCCATCCTCGCCGCAGTCATGAGCACTGCGGACTCTCAGCTACTGGTCTCATCCTCCACCTTTACGGAGGACCTTTACCGCATTCTCCTGCGGCCCGAAGGGGGCCCACGGGAGCTGGTGGCGGTCGGGCGGGGGTCTGTGGTGACGCTCTCCTGTCTTGCCTTCATCATGGCCCTGGATCCCAATGCAATGATCCTGGACTTGGTCGGCTACGCCTGGGCCGGGTTCGGCGCGGCCTTTGGTCCGGTCCTGATCCTGTCCCTCTACTGGCCGCGCATGACGCGCCGCGGGGCGCTCGCAGGTGTGATCACCGGTGGTGTCACGGTCGTGGTGTGGAGGAATCTCGAGGGCGGTCTGTTCGATCTCTACGAGCTGGCTCCCGGCTTTCTGTTCTCCATGCTGGCCATCTGGATCGGGTGTCTGACGGATCCGGCACCGCGCCTTCGATTGGAGACGGCGTTCGAGAGGGCGCTCAGGGGTCGGAGTGCCGGCCAGGGCTGAGTCAAGACAGCAACTGTGACCATGTTCCCCCGGGTGATTCCTTCGCGGATATGGGCAATGCCGTAATCTTTCGTTAACTTCACGAAAATAAACTATGCCGAAGATCAGCGATTCTCCCTTGCAGAGGGATACGAGCTATGACGAATGTTCTTGTCGTCGACGACGAGTCCGATATTCGCGAAGTGATCCGGTTCGCCCTCCAGGGCGCAGGTTTTCGCGTGCTCGAGGCGGGCCATGCCGACGAGGCTCGCAAGCTCCTGGCCTCCGAGTGCCCGGACCTGGTGCTGCTCGACTGGATGCTGCCCGGACGCTCGGGGCTGGAGCTGGCCCAGCAGCTGAAGCAGAGCGCCGCAACGCGCTCGGTTCCCATCATCATGGTGAGCGCCAAGGGGGAAGAGGAAGATCGGATCCGGGGACTGGACACGGGGGCCGACGATTACATCGCAAAGCCTTTCTCACCGCGCGAGATGGTGGCACGGGTCAAGGCGGTGCTGCGGCGGGCCAAACCCGATGAGCTGGGCGATGACATCGAGATTGCCGGGCTGCGCATCGATAATGTCAGCCATCGCGTCACTGCGGACGGCAAGCCCGTCGACGTCGCCCCGACGGAGTACCGACTGCTGCATTTCTTCATGACCCATGCCGACCGGGCGTTCAGCCGCTCGCAGCTACTCGATCAGGTTTGGGGCGACCAGGTCTACGTGGAGGAGCGGACGGTGGATGTCCACGTTCGCCGCCTGCGTAAGGCCCTGGAGGTTACCAAGCACGACTACATGTTGCAGACTGTCCGTGGCGTCGGTTACCGCTTCTCGAACAGGGGATGAGCGCGGGGCGCGTGCGGGCCATTCTCCGGGCCTACGGTCTGAAAGTGGGCCGAGCCTTTCGAGCGGAGGGGTATGGGAAGCGATTCACCTTCGCAATGAGCCCGATCAGGGCGCAAACTCGGGGGTCATGCTCCAGTCTCTCTTCTTTGAAGCCTATATTCTGCTCGCGTCCCTGACCGGGGCACTCCTTCTACTGTGGCTCGGTCTCGACCCGACCCTCGTCGCCCTGCTCGCGTCTCTTTCCTACCTGGGCCGACACCTCTATTTCCTGGGTCGTCTGACCCTGCTCATGCGCCGCCAACACCGGCTGGCCCCCCCCTTCCCCCGCGGCCTTTGGGGTACTGTCTACCGCTCCGTCGCGCAAGCCCAGCAGCGCGCGCGCAAGGGTCTCAAGCGTTACACTCGGTTCGCTCGCCGCTTTCGCGAGGCGGCGGTATCGGTCCCGGATGCCCTGATCATCCTGGACAAGCGCCAACGCATCGAGTGGGCGAACCCGGCCGCGGCCGAGCTGATGAACGTGCATTGGCCGCAGGACGAAGGTAAACGCCTGACGGAGATCCTCCATCAGGAGGGTCTCGGGGAGCTCATCGCCTCCGATGAGCAAGCACGGCCCACCGAGATGGTGCCGG
This sequence comes from uncultured Chromatiaceae bacterium, assembly GCA_964471705.1. GTDB lineage: Bacteria > Pseudomonadota > Gammaproteobacteria > Chromatiales > Chromatiaceae > Thiosymbion. Next base: position 1,695 of record CAYYHR010000090.1, on the reverse strand, counting down.
CACACAATCGTGCCATCATGCTGTCCCTGCACAACACGCCCTTCGGTGAGCGTAAACGGCAGCGGTTGATCGTGGGCCGGGATATCACGGAGGTTTTTCACGTCAATCGCATCCGCCGTGACTTCGTCGCCAACGCCTCGCATGAGCTTCGCACTCCCCTGACGGTGATCGCCGGGTTCCTCGAAAATCTCGTCGATTCGCCGGTTACGCCCGAGAGTCATCGCCGTCCGCTGCACTTGATGTGCAACCAGGCCGAGCGCATGCGCTCGATCATCGAGGATTTGCTCACCCTCTCACGCCTGGAGATGAACGATCGCTCGCCGGAGCTCGAGCCTGTAGACGTGCCCGAGGACCTGTACCAGATCCTCGACGAGGCGCGACTGCTCGACAAGGGGGAGCACGAGCTGATCTCGGATATCGCTTCGGACCTGCTCATAAGGGGGAATGGGCTCGAGCTGCGCAGCGCCTTCTCCAACCTGGTGCTCAATGCCGTCAAGCACACACCCAAGGGGAGCCGTATCCGGGTCACCTGGCGGGAGCAGGAGGGAGCGCCGCTGTTCTCGGTCAAGGACAACGGAGAGGGTATAGCGCCGGACTTGGTCCCCCGCCTGACCGAGCGCTTCTACCGCATCGACAAGGCCCGCTCCCGGACCTCCGGGGGGACCGGATTGGGTCTTGCCATCGTCAAGCATGTGCTCAACCGGCACGATGCGCGGCTCACCATCGAGAGCGATGTGGGGCGGGGGAGCATCTTCACGTGCCGCTTTCCGGAGGGCACAGCCCTCTCTCGGTCGGAGCAGCCTTTACACCACTCTGCCTTTGGGGAAGCTTCATCCTGAGGTTGCGGAAAGCGGATCGATCTCTGCCGACGGCTCCTGGGGCACTCCCTCGCTTTCCTCGTCGAGAAAGGCGAGGTTTACACGGTCCCGCAGCTCCTTCCCGGGCTTGAAATGAGGTACGTGCTTTCCCGCCAGGGCGACGGAGTCACCTGTCTTCGGATTGCGACCGATGCGTGCCGGACGGTAATGCAGGGAAAAGCTGCCGAAACCGCGGATCTCGATGCGCTCGCCGGAGGCCAGGGCGTTGCTCATCTGCTCCAGGAGGCATCTCACAGCCAGCTCCACGTCTTTGTACGCCAAGTGATCTTGCTCGGCCGCCAATAGCTCAATCAGATCCGATTTTGTCATCGTTCTTGTTCCGTACAGAGGTTTTGTAGTCCGCCGCGTGCAGGCCGACTGTTACAGGGAGATACTGATCTTGGCCGGGATGGCCAAAAATCAGCATCTCCTCGAGGACGGGGCTCAGTCCTTCCGGGCCCCCCCCATCTGTTGCTTGAGAATGTCGCCGAGGGTCGCGGTACCGGCCTGTGCGTCGCGCGAGTACCCCTTGATCGCCGCGCTTTCCTCGTCCATGTCCTTGGCCTTGATGGACAGCGAAAGGGTACGATTCTTACGGTCGACGCCCAGAAACTTGGCTTCGATCTCGTCGCCCGCCTTGAGCACGGCCCGGGCATCCTCTATCCGGTCGCGGGAAATCTCCGAGGAGCGCAGATAGCCTTCGACGCCCTCGGCCAAGGCAACGGTCGCCCCCTTGGCGTCCACCTCGGTGATGGTTCCGGTAACGATGCTGCCCTTTTCGTTGATGGCGACGAAGGAGGAGAAGGGATCCTTGTCGAGCTGCTTGACGCCCAGCGAG
>CAYYHR010000089.1:0-12731 GCA_964471705.1 uncultured Chromatiaceae bacterium | reverse complement strand
GCCAAGTGGTCCGTGAGTGGGTGGCCCGCGGGCTTTTGGATAAGTGATTACCGTGAAAGGGAACGATTAGCGGTGGGGCGGCGTTTCATTGCCTCTGGATGGCTCGCCTCATTCCATGATCGTCCGATCTCTAACGCAGCCGGACGAAAATGATCCCAGGACAATGGGCAAACAGGCTGATCGCAACACGCGGACGCACTGCAAATGCCGGGAGATATCCGTTATTGCAGAAACGAAACAGGTCGCGAGATACCCGGCATAGACACGGCTAATCATCAATCTCTATGCGTACGCTCACAAAATTCTCAGGAGGATTCAGAAAAGATGACCAAGACCGCATGCAATAGCTCGATGACGAGGACACTGACTACAGGTGAAAGCGTGCAAGACAACGAGACATGGAATCAAGATCGCAGGCGCTTCTTGAAGCTTAATCTGCTCGGTCTCGTCCTGGCGCCGACAGAGAGTTTATTCGCCAGCCAAGGAGCTCGGGTAGGGCGAACAGGCAGAATCGTGAATACAGCACCTACCCTCCTCGATCCGGAGGATACCCATGCCCGGGCCCTCAACTACAGAGCCCGCAGCTCCAAAAGCGTACAGTCCTGCGGCAATTGCCGCCTATATACGGGGAAAGAAGGGGGAAGGTTGGGACCTTGCGCTATTTTCTCCTATCGAGCGGGTGCCAATGGCCATGCCATTACCCATATCTCAGCGGGGCCGGGGTCAACCTGGGCTGGACACACTGACCCACATCTGCTGAAATCCAGCCCCATCACAACTGATGGGGCGAGAGCAGATGGACGAGGAGATTCCAAGCAAGCTGTGCGGACGGCTGTTCGATGAGGTGGATTTGGAGAGGATTCGCCGTGAGATTGTGGGAGCGAATCCACCGCTGCGCGCGGAGATCGCACGACGGGTCTGTCGGGCGCTGGACTGGACGGACGCGCTGGGTCGGCCCAAGCTGATGAGTGCGCGGGTGGGGCTGCTGCGGTTGCATCGGGCCGGACTGATCGAGCTGCCGGCACCGAGCAGAGGCAATGGCAATGGTCGAGGGCTGGTACAGGGTCCGGATCGCTGGCCCGAGCCCGTGCCCGTGGGCGGTACGGTTGGGCAGCTGAGCGGGTTGCGGCTTGAGGCGGTGCGTGGGCAGCGCGCTTCGCGGCTATGGAACGGGCTGATCGAGCGTTATCACTACCTGGGTTATAGCCCGTTGCCGGGGGCGCAGCTGCGTTATCTGATTGACTGTGATCAAGGGATGCTGGGCGCCATCGGCTTCGGAGCGGCGGCTTGGAAAGTAGCGGCACGCGACCGCTGGATCGGTTGGGATGTCCCCGCTCGCGAGGCCTGCCTGCAACGCGTACTCAACAATGCGCGGTTCTTGCTCCTGCCGTGGGTCCAGGTAAAAAATCTTGCCTCAAAGGTGTTGGCGCTGGCGGCAGCACGCATCCCCCGGGACTTCGCGGCCCGCTATGGCGAGCGGGTCGTACTGCTGGAGACGTTCGTAGAGAGGCCACGCTTTGGCGGTACCTGCTACCGCGCCGCCAACTGGCAGTACCTGGGGGAAACTGTCGGTCGTGGCAAATGTGACCGCACCCATCGGGCGGCCCTGCCGCGCAAGGCCCTCTACGTCTACCCGCTGTCGGCGGATTTTCGCGCCGCGCTGGGGGTGGCGGCGTGAGCGCATTGGCCGCGGAGCTGACCTTGATCGAGCTGGGCGATCAACGCCTCAATCGCCGCGCGCGGCGGTTGCTGGAGAAACTAGGAGAGAAACCGACGGTGAGCATTCCCGCCGCCTGTGGGGGTTGGGGCGAAACGCGCGCCGCTTACCGCCTCTTCGACCATCGCGAGGTCATCGCCGAGGCGGTGCTGGCCCCGCATGTGGCCTGCACCGAGGAGCGCCTGCGTGAGCATCCGCGGGTGCTGTGCATCCAAGATACCACTGAGCTGGACTACACGACCAAAAAAGGCATCGCCGGGCTCGGCCCACTGAACTACGAGAGCCGTTGGGGGATGTATCTGCATCCGACTCTGGCGATCACCCCCGAGCGCGTCCCGCTCGGACTGCTCGCCGATGGGCGCAATTGACGCCGCTGCCGTGCTCACCGAGATCACCTTCGATCGGCCCGCCTCCAATCGCCGGCGTGCGCGTACCGTCCATCAGCAGATCAAGGTCGTGCGCGTCACGCTCAAGGCGCCCCAGCGCCCGGACCGCAACTTACCCGAGGTCACCGTCACCGCACTGCTTGCCACCGAGGCACAAGCGCCTGCCGACGAAGAGTCCCTTGAGTGGCTGCTGGTGACCAACCTCCCGGTCGAGACGCCCGAACAGGCGATCGAAAAGCTCACTTGGTACCTGTGCAGATGGCAAATCGAGGTCTACTTCAAGATCTTGAAAAGCGGCTGCCGCGTCGAGCAGCTGCAATTGGAAAAACGCCAGCGCCTGGAGGCGGCGCTGGCCTTCTATGTGATCATTTCCTGGCGCGTGCTGTTTCTGACCATGCTCGGACGCGAATGCCCGGAAATGCCCTGCGATAGCGTATTCGCCGACGAGGAATGGAAGGCCGTTTATCTGGTTACTCAGCGCAAGCCGCCGCCGCAACAGCCACCACCACTCGATACGATGGTGCGAATGGTCGCCACGCTTGGCGGCTTCCTAAACCGAAAGAACGATGGCTTTCCTGGCCCGAAAACGCTCTGGATTGGTCTACAACGCGTCCCCGATTTTGTCCTCGCACTTGAGGCTCAGCGTAGCATCCGAGAAAGTTGTGGGTAATCGTATGGCCAATGGCACGCAACTGATGGTCAATGCAACAGGCTGGTGCCAGGCTTGGGGACCCAGGCAACCGGTATAAAAAAGGATACAAAATTCCTTTCTGCACTCTATCCGCCGGCGACCTCGATCGCCGGCGCCAGTCGGCAAGAGTATCGCTCTCGCTGCAGAGATCAGGAGACACAGTTGAAGCAATGCGAGCTAGGGAAGGAAGAATCGCATCCTAGGCTGAAGACTCGGCACTTGTCGCCCGTACTCTTGACTCAAACCTACAGAACGGCAAAGAGGTACCCATATTCGGCAGCCAATGGTCACTGGCTCGAATCCACCGGGAATCGCCGCTTCATGGACTGGTAGTAGATAATGGGTACCGCCATGCGGGACAGGAGCAGCGAGGCGACTTCCCCCGCCATGAGCGAGATGGCCAAGCCCTGGAAGATGGGGTCGAAGAGGATCACGCTGCCCCCCACGATGACGGCGGCTGCGGTCAGCATCATGGGCCGGAAACGGATGGCCCCGGCATCCACCACCGCTTCGGCCAGGGGCATGCCCTCCTTCACCCGCAGCTTGATGAAGTCCACCAGGATGATGGAGTTGCGCACGACGATGCCGGCGCCGGCAATGAACCCGATCATGGAGGTGGCGGTGAAGAAGGCCCCCAGGGCCCAGTGTGCGGGCAGGATCCCGACCAGGGAGAAGGGGATCGCCGCCATGATGACGAAGGGGGTGCGCAGGGACCGGAACCAGCCCACGACCAGCGTATAGATGAGGACCAGGACGACCGCGAAGGCCGCGCCCAGGTCGCGGAAGACCTCGTAGGTGATGTGCCACTCCCCGTCCCATTTCATCGACGGCAGCTGGGTCGAGAAGGGCTGATGGGTAAGCCAGACCTCCAAGGACTGGCCGGTGGGCAGCCCGGCTAGGTCGAGCTTGGCCAGCTCCGGGGCGAGCTTCAGGATCGCATATACCGGGCTCTCCTCGGTCCCGCTGACGTCGCCCGTGACATAGACGACCGGCAGCAGGTTCTTGCGATAGATGCTCTTTTCGGCGAAGTGCCAATTGGGCCGAACCAGCTCGCCGAGGGGCACGTGCGAGCCGTCGGGGGCGGCCACGGGCAGCGGCATCAGCTCGGAGATCTCCGCGCGCTGACCGATGGGCAGGCGCACTCGAATCACCACGTCTTCCTTCTCCTCTGGCGCGTGGAGCAGGCCGACATCGGAGCCGGCCTCTGCCGTGCGCACTACATCGGCGACCTGCTCCGCGCTGATGCCGTGCAGCGCCGCCTTCTCCTGATCGAAGCGAAACTCGATCTCCTGCTGGTCGTCCTCCATGTACCAGTCCACGTCCACGATCCCGTCGGTTTGCTCGAAGAGGTCACGCACCTTGCGGGCGTTCTCTCGCTGCTGCTCGTAATCGGGCCCGTAGATCTCGGCCACCAGGGTCTGGAGCACCGGCGGACCGGGCGGCACCTCGGCGACCTTGACCCGCGCCCCGTAGCGCTGCTCGATGGGCCGGATCTTGTCGCGCAGGCGCTTGGCGATGTCGTGGCTCTGCAGGCTGCGCTCGCTCTTGTCGATGAAGTTCACCTGGATGTCCGCCAGGTTTGGACCCTTGCGCAGGAAGTAGTGACGGACGAGGCCATTGAAGTTGTAGGGGGCGGCGGTCCCGGCATAGATCTGGTAGTCCGTCACCTCCGGCTCGCGGCTCACCACAGAGGCGATCTCCCGGGCGACCCGGGCCGTCTTCTCCAGGGTGGTGCCCTCGTCCATGTCGATGATCACCTGCAGCTCGCTCTTGTTGTCGAAGGGCAGCATCTTGACCTTCACCGCCCCGATGAAGATCAGGGAGACGGCGCCCGCCAGCAGCAGGCTGATCCCGAAGAGGAAGGCCATGCCCCGCCAGGAACGGTGGATGAGAGGTCCCATCACCCGGCGATAGAGCCGGGTGGTCCAGTCCTCGCGATCACGGGTCGCACCGCCCCGCGCCGCCAGGGGCCTCAGCATCAGGTTTGCGGCCCAGGGCGTCACCACGAAGGAGACGGCCATGGAGAACAGCATGGCGGCAGTCGCCCCGATGGGGATCGGGCGCATGTAGGGCCCCATCAGCCCCTGGACGAAGGCCATGGGGAGCACGGCGGCGATCACGGTCATGGTCGCCAGGATCAAGGGGCTGCGGACCTCATTGACGGCATCAATGACCACCTCCGTCAAAGGCCGTCCCTTGTTCTCCGGCAGCCGGAAGTGACGGACGATGTTCTCCACGTCCACGATAGGGTCGTCCACCAGGATGCCGATGGAGAAGATCAGGGCGAACAGGGTTACCCGGTTGAGGGTGAAGCCCGTCAGGTAAAAGGTCGCCAGGGTGAGAGCCAGGGTGACGGGGATGGCCACCGCGACCACGACGGACTCGCGCCAGCCCAGAACGACGGCGATGAGGATACTGACCCCGATGACGGCCAGCCCCATGTGGAAGAGGAGCTCGTTGGACTTCTCCGTCGCGGTGCGGCCGTAATCACGGGTGATGGTGATCTCCACCCCGTCGGGAATGACGCTGCCTTTCAGGAGCTCGACCTTCCTCAGCACCTCGCCGGCGACACTGACGGCGTTGGTGTCCGGACGCTTGGCGACGGCGAGGGTCACGGCCGGCTCGTCTGCCGCAAGGTGCGTGAGGGCGAGCTCAGGCGCCCTCGTGTCCGGCGTCCCCCTGTGCGGCGTCCCGGAATGCCCGGCTTCCGGTACCTGGCCCTCGAAAAGATGCATCCCCGCCCCTTCCCCGAAGAGGACATAGTCGGTCGGCTCCTCGGGTCCGTCCAGCACGGTTGCGATGTCCCGCAAATAGACGAGCTGGCCGCCGTAGACCCCGACCACGACCGACTCGACCTCGCTCACATCGCGCAGGAAACCGCCGGTCTGGACCAGGATCTCCTCGTCCTGGGAGGAGAGGCTGAGCGCCCGTGTCTGCCGGTTGGCTGCCTGCAGGGAGCGCACGACCCTGCTCGGGTCGATCTGGTAGGCGGTGAGGCGGGTCGCATCGAGCTCGACGCGTACCTGTCGACGCAGACCGCCGATAATGGTCGTCTCGGAGACGTCCTGGATCTGCTTCACTTCATCGTTTAGCGCCGCGGCGATGCGGCGCAGGGCGAAGCTGTCATACCCGCCCCCGTGGAGGGTGAGAGCGAGGATTGGGACATCGTCAATGCGGCGCGGCTTGACGAGCGGCAGGGAGGCGCCGGGTGGGATCACGTCGAAGTTTGCGGAGAGCTTCTGGTCGATCTCGACGATCGCCCGTTCTTCGTTCCAGCCGACCAGGAAGCGCACGACAGTCAGCGACTGGCCCGGGCTCGCGGTCGAATAGATGTACTCGACCCCGGGCAGCTCCCAGATCAGCTTCTCCAGCGGCTTGGTGACGCGCTGCTCGATCTCCGCCGCCGATGCCCCCGGCATTTGGACGAAGACGTCGATCATCGGCACCGTGATCTGGGGCTCTTCCTCGCGGGGCAGCAGGAAGACTGCAAGAACCCCCAACAAGAGGGATGCCCCCACCACCAGAGGTGTGAGCGGCGACTCGATGAAGAAGGCAAGGATACGCCGGATCACGCCAAAGCGGCGGACTCGGTATGCGGGCTTGCGCCTCTTCCTCATATTTGTTCCCAGGCCATGCAGGGCGACAGGCTCGCTGCCGCGGAGATTCCGGGCGTCGCAGCCGAGCCATCAATAAGGCTTTACTTATAAATATAACCCATCTTGTATGCCCCTTGAGCTTCAGAGTAGTTTTCCGCAAGTTATTTGGCCGCGCTCCCAGGGGGCGAGGGATAACCTCTACCGATCAAGACCATCGCAGCAGGCGGGTCTCATGCTCCTCTTCGCGTACGACGGGTCGATCAACGGCGACTGAATCAGCCATTACGCCGTTCAGCTGGCGGCAGCTCACGAGGAGGGCGCGCTTCGAGGATTGGGGTTTCTTCTTCGTCATGGTCTCGGTCGCACTGGCCGCAGGGATCGAGTAACCGGCAATTGTGCAATGCGCGCGGAATGAGTGTCGCAGCCGACTGCTGTTATCCGTGGGGACGTCCGAGCGGCACCTTACAACGCACCAGGGTGCCGCCGCCTGCGGCCGACCCGAAGGTGCATCTCCCGCCCAGGATGCCGGCCCGATACTGCATGATGTGCAGACCCAGCCCGGTGGCCCGCTCCGGCGCGTCGGCGATGCCTTTGCCGTCGTCGCGCACCGTCAGCACCAGCTCATCGCCATCCTGCTTCAGGCCAACCACCACAGTCGCCGGTGCACCGTGTTTGACGGCATTGTGCACCGCCTCCTGGGCGAGGCGGTAGAGGTGCAGCGCCTGGACATTGTCGCTGACCTGCACATCCCAGGCGCCCTCGTACCGGCAGGTTACCCCCGACACTGCCTGCACCTGCTCGGCAAGGCGGGACAAGGCGTGCGCCAGCCCCTGTGGATCGATCTCCACCGGCGACAGACCTCGGGCCAGTGAGCGGGCCTCATCCAACGCGGCCTGCAGATGCGCCTGCAGCTCGGCTACGCCAGCGGCCTCCCCGGAGTGTCCGGCTGCCGCCAAGCGGTGCTCGATACCGCTAGCCAGCAGTCCCAAACCGGTGAGCTGCTGGCCGATGCCATCGTGGATCTCACGGCCGATACGCTCCTGCTCGGCGGTGCTAACCTCGAGGATTTCGCGCTCGAGCCGCTTGCGCTCGGAGATGTCCCGGATGAAGGCGTAAAACACACCCCCGCCGACTCCTGAATAGCTCGTGCTGACCTCCGCCGGCCAGATCACCCCGTCCTTGGTACGATGGTGCGTCTCGAACAGATCGCTGCCGGTGTGCATAACCTTCTCGATATGGGCCCGAGCCTCAACCCCGGATTCGGTGACGTCGAGATCGGGGATGCTCATGCCGAGCAATTCCTCGCGGCGATAGCCCGAGCGACGCACGTAGGCGTCATTGACGCCGCGCAGGCGCCCGTCGGTGTCGAGCATCCAGAATCCATCCGTCGCCATCTCGATCACCGTTCGGTAGCGCGCCTCGCTCGCGCGGAGCGCCATTTCTGCCTGCTTGCGCTCGGTGATGTCCAAGAGGATGCTGCGGCATTGCCCCGAGCGGCCTTTCCCAGCGCCGTTGCCTGGCGGTAGGCTGCTTTCCAGAAGCAGCGTGCGCCTCTCGCCTTGGTCACCGGTCGGCTCCATGATCAATTCGACGCGCTGCGGTGCGCCGGCGGCCTCACCGGCGGCGAGCACCTGACGCAAATGGGTCAACAGCGCTTTGCTTTGACCATTGGCAAGTCGTTCGGCTAACGGATGGCCTGGTAACCCTTGGCGGTGGCGCCCCAGCAGCTCGGCGGCCTTGAGATTGACCTCGAGCATCCGCCCCCGCCGGTCCAGGGTCAGGTAGCCGACGGGGGCGAAGTCATAGAGATCCACATAACAGTCGCGCAAGTCCTCCAGCTCCGCTTGTACCTCGCGCAGCTCGCGGTTTTTCAGCTCCAGCTCGATCTGATGCACCTGCAGATCGTGCCACAGCCGTTCTTCCTCCTGAGAGTCGGCGCCGAGTGCCTCCTGGCTGGCCTTTAACAGGCCGATCAATTCGCTCTTGCCCAGGTTGCGCAGATCAGCCACGACCCGAGCCCCACTGCCCCGCATAAGGTGCGAGCTCGGTCTGGCGGTCGAGGCTGCGCTGCGTCATTCGTTATTCTCCAAATGCATTTCGATGGCCTCGACGCTCAGCGCTTGATCTATTGTCCAAGGGGCTAGCTCCGGTGTCCCAGCCGCCGTTTGGGACGGCCTCCGGTCAGCACCCTTGCTGCCCGAACCGCGCCGTTTGGTCATCTCGTTTGGTCGCTTCGTGTCGGAGCTTGGAATCATTCCGAACGGATGATCAAACCTGCTCGAGAATCCATTGCATGGCGCAACGAGTCAATTCACTGCCGGAGCTCAGATTCAACTTCTTCTTGATCTTCTGCTTGTGCGTCTCGATGGTCTTGACGCTGAGGTGAAGCAGCTCGGCAATCTGGGAAGGGCCCATGCCTTGGCCGATGAGCCCGAACACCTCCAGCTCACGGTCGCTCAGGCTCTCGACGCTTGCAATCTTCCGGGAAGAGCGTCCCTGGGCGAAGCCTTGGAGCATATGCTCGGTCATGGCCTTGCTCAGCCAAACTTTACCCTTGAGCACTTGGCGTACGGCGTCGATGATATGCGTGGTGGCTTCCTGTTTGTTGATGTAGCCCATCGCACCAGCACTGAGGACGCGCTGGGCGAATAGCGATTCGTCGTGCATGGAGCAGACGAGAATCCGCAGATCCTCTTGTTGGGCCGCCAGGCGCTTGACCAGATCCAGTCCGTTACCATCGGCCAAAGACAGGTCGACGATGGCCAGATCCGGCTCCGTCGCCCGCACCAGATCCAGGGCTTCACCGATCTGCCCGGTTTCCCCGCAGATCTTCAGATCCGCTTCGGCCTCGATGAGACTCTTCAGCCCCACCCGCACCAATGGATGGTCATCGACGATCAGGATGCGGTGGATCTCGGCGCTGGGTGTCCTGTTCTTGCTTTCCATTTGAATCTTCTTGCTCCGAGGCAGGAAAACGTCATGATGGGATGCCGCTGTTTGTATCGACTATAGCGCGAATGGAACGGCGTCGGGCCATGTGCTTCCTGCGTGCAGTCGTCGGGACCGCATACGATGGGTTTCCCCGACGCTTCGATCGGGGATTCACCGATCTACCATCATTTGCAACGTCGCTAGGATGAGGCTCGTCCCTGCGCGAATATCGGAAGGAAGCGTATAGGGAGGGCCCACGGAAGGGCTCATAGCCGGGCACCGGACGAAGTAGCTTGTGGACAGTTGGCCTGGGGGTATCAAAAGGCCTTTCGACTGACAGATCTTTGCGAAGCACGGGGATCGAATGCGATGAGCCTTACAGCGGAAAAGCACGCCGAAACAGATAGTAATGCGAACGCCCTTCTGCAGACCCTCGGGGTTATGAGGAACGTCTCGCGTAGTATGGCCTATATCCAACAGAGACTGTCGGAGCTGAGGGACCTCGAGGATCTGGATCCACGCTTACGCAGGGAGGTGCGGCAGCTGAGCGGAGATATGGACGAGGTGACGGGCCAGGTGCTGTTCCGCCTTTCTCTAATGGGCACAATCATCACGGACTTGCTCAAGGAGGCCAACAATGAGGGGTGCACGGATTCAAAGCCTTTCGGCGAGGTAAAAAGAGACCAAGGCCGGGCAAGAAAAGGAAACAAGCGACTCGAGATTGTCCCTGCCGCCTCGAGCTGACCGTGATCCCTAACCGACGCGAGTGATTGGTAATGGGAAGTCGGTGTGGCTTCGCGTCTGGTTGCGCCCGAAGCACAGCTGATTGATTTACGATGCAAAGGAAACGGAGATTTTCGGAGATCACGTCGACTTCCCTGTCCAGGTCATGTGCATCACGCAACCCCTTTCGTCTCTTTAATCAGATAACCGTCCCCGCAGGGATTGCCGGTATCCACACGCCCGGCATGGTAGGTCGGGACGCAAGCCGATCTCGGATGCTAAGAGACGCAGCTTTCCAGCTTGCCGGCGAGCCTCTGTTCGATAACGCTTTCCGCCCGCAGCCAGTCCTCTGTGGGATCACCCCCTTCGGGGCCTCGCTCCTCGGCATAGGAGTATGCCAGCTCGGCAATCATCTCATGCTTCCGCTCTTCGTCGACGCTGCTATCCGAGCTCTCCCCAACCTCAGTATCGTTCTTCGTGGCCAAAATATGCCTCCCTCGCTTTAAGTTTCGACATCATGCGTACTGTAAGCCGTGGCGCAATTACACGTACTGCGACGGTGATTGCCTTCGCCACGCCTACAATCAACTATCGCATTCACCTATCGCTCCAACCATCAGGGAGTCCCCGAGCGGCACATAGGGGAATTAACCCATTGTTGCGGTCAAGCTCTCTTCGGATGAAAGGCCGAAACAGCCTCCGCCGATCTGGGGCGATTGCCGCCTGCCGCAAATGACAGTGGCCACCTCAGGGGACTCACGGAAACCATCGCCGAAGTAGACCCTTACAAGTCTCCCAGATGCTCGGTCTCGATCGGAAAGGACGCAGCACCCGCCCCCTGCGGTTCTGGTTCTGGGGGGTGATCCTGCTGGCCGTCCTGATCGGAGTCGGCCATCTCCTCACCCCGACCAAAGAGAACGGAATCCGGAACAAGACCGCCGAGGTGCAGCGCGGCGATCTCACGGTGCGGGTGACGGCGACCGGCAAGCTCGAGCCGGTCAATCAGGTGGACGTCGGCACCGAGGTCTCGGGAACAATCGAATCCGTCGCGGTCGACTACAACGACCGGGGGCAGGCCGGTGAGGTGCTTGGCCAGGCAGAACACGAACCAGCCGGGGGCGCACCACTGGGAATCCGAGGCAGTGCTCGCTCTGTCCATGGCGCGGGTTCTGGACTCTCAATCGACGGTGACCGAGACGGCCAAGAAACTGCGTCGCACCCGGGATCTGATCAAGAGGAAGCTGGCATCTTCGGAGGAGTTGGACACCGCATCCGCCTCTTACTCTCGGGCGGCAGCACTTCTCGCGGTAGCGCAGGTCCAGGTCGCACAAGCACAGGCCCAGCTCGATGCCGAGACCCGCGCCCTCGAGAAGGCTGACATTCGCGCTCCGATCGACGGCATCGTCGGAGAAGGACAACTTCTCCGTCTATAACATGCGCGAGATCGCCAATATGCTGACCGGCACAACCTAGATGCTGACCGCCCTGCTCGGAGCGGTGGCCTCCGTGAGCATGCTGGTCGGGGGGACCGGCATCATGAACGGCATACTGGTATCGGTTACCGAGCGTACCCGGAGATCGGCATACGACTCGCTATGCGGCGCGCGCGCGAGGTACTGATGCAGTTCCTGGTCGAAGCCATGGCGCTCGCCTCCTTCGGCGGCCTGCTCGGCATCCTGCTCGCCCTGGCAACATCCCTTGCCTCGGCACTGATCCTGCAGGTGCCGTTCGTGCTCGAGGGAGGCATCATCGCCATCGCCTCTCTCTTCTCCGCCGCAGTGGGCATCGTCTTCGGATTCTCCCCTGCACGCCGCGCCGCACGCTTGGATCCCATCGAGGCGTTTCGAGGCGTTGCGCCACGAGTTGAGCATCGCGGTCTCCTGCTTGCCGTCCGCGATTCCGCAACATCTCAACGCTGCCAAGGCGACGGGGGCCCGGCGGCCCTGGACAATAGCCGAGTTCTGTCGACCCACGCAGAGGTTGCCAGGCCCCAATTGTCCACGCCTTTTCAGAACGGGTGAGCGCACCTTCAGTGGATCAGAACTGCTCGTCGATGATGCGTGATGCCCGTCCCGCGACCGTGATCACGCCGAGTTGGTGACAGGGAGACTCGGCGAGATGAGAATCTCGGCCCTGAAGCCACCCCCTCCCCAAGGCGGACGAAGACCTCGGCATCATGAGGGGGAGAGGGAGCTGATATCACTGTCAACAGGTCGAGGAGCGAGAACATCCATGTCCATGGTGATCACCCAAGCCCGGGATGCAGTCCTGGCTATCCAGGTGAATTCTCTGGGAAAAGGGATTGGCTGCCTTCCAGGAGAAGCGCCGGCCCCGCTTCCAGGGCGATTGAGCCCTCCCGGTCGCACGGTGCCTTCCAGGACGGCTGCTCGATGCCCACGGACACGCTCGCTGCCCCTTTCGTACCGCCCCCCGCGGGAATCTCCTCGGAACAAAACCGGAGGAGACCGAGACGAAGGTTTGCGTGGCAACCGCGTGCGAGTGACGGCGGCTGCCCCGAAGATCATCGCGTGCTCGTAGAGTAGCCGCCATTGGCTTCCCGAGACCCTATACCCGATCCGTAATGATAATGTCCGAGGACAAACCATGATGACATCCGTTCAGCTCCCACGTCTCCTTTTCTTGTTGCTGCTGGCCCTGGCGCTGGCACTGCCCGTCCAGGCCGACGA
>CAYYHR010000088.1:0-12788 GCA_964471705.1 uncultured Chromatiaceae bacterium | reverse complement strand
GACGGTAGCCTCTACCGCCTTGTCGATGCCGCGCTTCAGATCCATGGGCTTCATGCCGGCGGCGACGGCCTTCAGGCCCTCGCGGACCATGGCCTGTGCCAGCACGGTGGCGGTGGTGGTGCCGTCGCCGGCCACGTCGGAGGTCTGGGATGCCACCTCCTTGACCATCTGGGCGCCCATGTTCTCGAACCTGTCACTGAGCTCGACCTCTTTGGCCACGGATACGCCGTCCTTGGTCACCGTGGGGGCACCGAAGCTCTTCTCCAGCACCACGTTGCGGCCCTTGGGACCGAGGGTGACCTTTACGGCGTCGGCCAGGATATTGACCCCCGCCATCATGCGGCTGCGGGCGTCGTCGCCGAATTTGACGTCTTTTGCACTCATTGCTGTGTCCTGAAATCTGTTGCGTTGAAAAGGGGACTCGAGGAGCGGGTTTTCATCGGGAAGCGGATCAACCCTCGATGACACCCATGATGTCTTCCTCGCGCATGACCAGCAGATCCTCGCCTTCGATCTTGACCTCGGTACCCGAGTATTTGCCGAACAGCACGCGGTCGCCGACCTTCACGTCCAAAGGGCGAGCCTCGCCGTTGTCCAGGATCTTGCCGTTTCCGACGGCGAGCACTTCGCCCTGAATCGGTTTCTCGGTCGCGGAATCCGGGATGACAATGCCGCCTGCGGAGGTACGCTCCTCCTCCATGCGACGGATGACGACTCGATCGTGCAGAGGACGGATCTTCATTGAGCGGTCTCCTCAAATGGTGTGTAGATAGCGAATGGGGGGGCCGAAATCGGGGCCCGTTGTTAGCACTCGCCGAAAGTGAGTGCTAAATGATAGGGGCTCGCGCCTGACTGTCAAGCGCCCGGCCTACATTAGTGGCCGGGTAGATTACATTTACGTGCGCCGAGGATAGGGAAGCTCAATCCCGCTCGTGGCGAAACTCGCCCTCGATCACCCGCTGATCCGCCCCGGTCGGGCCCTGGCCGGATGGCGGTCCGCCCGGCAGGATGCGGACGTATCGTGCGATCAGGAGACGGCGCAGCACCGGCACCAGCAGGACAAAGCCGACGACATCGGTAACGAGCCCGGGCAGGAGGAGCAGGAGGCCGGCCATCAGCAGCAAGGCCCCGTCGAGGAGCTCCAGTGCCGGTACCTCGTTCCGTGCCATGGCATCGCGCACACGCATCAAGACCGAGAAGCCCTGGATACGGACCAGGGTGCCTCCGATCAGGGCGGTGAGGATCGACAGGGCTATCGTGGGCAGGGCGCCGATCACGGAGCCGACCTGGATAAGGAGATACAGCTCGATCAGCGGGAGTCCGACGAACAGCAGAAGAAAGAGGGGCACGAAGCAGGTCTCGGGGCAGCAAGCGGTTTGAATATCCTGTGTCGAACCTCATACATGGGGACGAAATTCGTCACCTCCATGCCCAAAGCGAAGCTCCCGTGTCATCAAACGGCACGGTTTCAAGTACCCTATGCGAGCCTCGGCGGATACGGATGCCGAATTTCCGGTCCAAGGAATGCGCCGCCGCGCTTTCGGCAATTTTCCTTAACATGACGGTCAACGGCCCTGGTTACCCGAGCGGCGGCTCTCCGGAATCCTTTCCGTAACCCTATGACTTCAGAAGTCCTGCTCATCTTCTGCACCTGCCCCGACGAAGAAACCGGGGCACGGATCGCCGAGACCCTGGTGGTCGAGCGGCTCGCTGCCTGTGTCAGCCGGCTGCCCGCGCTGACGTCCGTCTATCTCTGGGAGGACGCGCTGGAGCGCAATACCGAGCACCTGCTGTTGATCAAATCCACGAGCGGGCGTTTCGAGGCACTTCGCGACCGGCTTCGCGAGCTGCATCCCTACGAGCTTCCGGAGATCCTCGCAATCCCCGCAGCCGAGGGGCTGCCGGAGTACCTGCAGTGGGTAGACGCATGTACCTCCACGGACGCCTGATCCTGCTGCTTCCCTTTCTGCTGCTGCTCATCGCCCAGTCTGCGCCTGGGGCGGACGATGCATTTCTCCCTCCGGAACAGGCGTTCCGGATTTCCGGGCGGGTGCTGGACCCGCACACGATCCTGGTGTCCTGGGACATTGCGGACGGCTATTACCTCTACCGAAGCAAGCTCGGGTTCCGCAGCAAGACCTCAGGAATCCAGCCCGGCCTACCGGAGACGCCCGCTGCCGAGACCAAGGAGGACGAGCTTTTCGGCAAGGTCGAGGTGTATCGCGATCGCCTGGAGGTGAAGATACCCATCGAGCGGGAGGCGGATGTAGGCGATGTCCTGGAACTGGAGACCAGGGCCCAGGGCTGTGCCGACGCGGGTCTCTGCTATCCGCCCCAGAAGCAAAGGGTCCTCCTCCAGCTACCCGCGCTTACCGCAGCCGAGCGGGATTCCGAGGCCCTGCCCGAGCAGGCACCGCCTGCGGCAGCAGATCCCTTGACGACACGCCCGAGCGAGCCGCCCGCACCGGATGTGCTCACGGGTCTGCGCCGATCACTGGGCTTGGGCTCGGACCCGGGTACGGGTACGGGAAACGAGGAGTTTCTGGTGCCCGAGGAGGCATACCGATTTTCAGCGCGGGTCACGGCACCGGATCGTCTCGAGCTCGGCTGGGACATCGCCGACGGGACCTACCTCTATGCGGAGAAGATCCAGCTCGCCCTGGAGGATGCCCCCGATATCGCGCTGGCTCCCTACGCGATGCCCGAGGCGGAGATCGAGCCGGATTCCGTGCGTGCCGACGGCACCATCGGGGACGTCGCCATCTATCACGGGCGGGTCGACCTGACGGTACCCCTGGTACGCGGATCGAATGGCCCTGAAAAGGTCACCCTCCTGGTGAAGTATCAGGGCTGCGCCGAGCGCGGGCTTTGCTATCCCCCGATCACCCGACGGGTGAGCCTGGACCTGCCTGCGTTGCCCGGTACGGTCGACAGACCCGCCCCCCGGTCCTCAGACGAGACTCCCGCAACGGTCCCTGCGACGACCGACGCAGCCGAGCCCATTTCGGAATCGGACCGGATCGCCGACATGCTGGCGCGCGGGAGCCTTTGGGCCGCGCTCCCCCTCTTCTTCGGCTTCGGCCTCTTGCTTGCCTTCACCCCTTGCATCTTCCCGATGATTCCCATCCTGTCGGGGATCATCGCCGGTCAGGGTCCGGCCATCACCACCCGCAGGGCCTTCGTGCTGTCTCTGACCTATGTGCTGGCGATGGCCCTGACCTACACGATCGCAGGAGTGCTCGCCGGGCTGTTCGGTGCCAACCTGCAGGCGACCTTCCAGAATCCCTGGATCCTCGGCATCTTCGCCCTGGTCTTCGTGCTCCTCGCCCTGTCCATGTTCGGCTTCTACGAAGTCCAGCTGCCCTCCCGCCTGCAATCCAAGCTAGCCGATATCAGCAATCGCCAGGAGGGAGGTACCCTTGCCGGCGTAGCGATCATGGGCCTTCTCTCCGCCTTGATCGTGGGCCCTTGCGTCGCTCCCCCGCTGGCCGGCGCTCTCATCTTCATCGGTCAGACCGGGAACGCGATCCTCGGCGGTGCTGCCCTCTTCGCGCTCAGCATGGGGATGGGCACCCCACTGATCGCCATCGGCACCTCGGCGGGCAGGCTGCTACCCAGGGCCGGTGCCTGGATGGACGCGGTGAAGGCCGTCTTCGGCGTCGCCCTGCTGGCGGTAGCCGTCACGCTTCTGGAGCGCATCCTGCCGCCTGCCGCCGCCATGGTCCTATGGGGTCTGCTCCTGATCGGCTCGGCGATATACCTGGGCGCCCTCCAGCAGCTGCCGCCGGAGGCGGGGGGCTGGAGAAAACTGTGGAAGGGCTTCGGCTTCTTTCTCCTCGTCTACGGCGTGTTGATGCTGGTCGGGGCCGCGGCCGGAGGCAAGGACACCTTACAGCCGCTGCGGGGGCTGCGTCTCGGGGGCGGTGCCGCGGCTGCGCAGCACCCCGCCTTCGCGCGCATCGAGACGATCGGGGATCTGGACCGTGAGATCGCCGCGGCGCGCAGTATCGGCAAGCCGGTCATGCTGGATTTCTATGCGGACTGGTGCACATCCTGTAAGGAGATGGAGCGTGATACCTTCTCCGATCCCGCGGTAGCCGCCGCCTTGGAGCGTTTCGTCCTGCTGCAGGCGGACGTCACGGACAACGACGATCGGGACAGGGCCCTGATGCAGGGCCGCTTCGGCATTCCCGGGCCGCCGGCAATCCTCTTTTTCGATCCCAGCGGGCGGGAGCTGCGCGGCCAACGGGTGATCGGATTCGAGCCGGCGGAGGAATTCACAGATCATCTGCGGAGAGCAGCACCATGACCAGTGGAAAAATCGTGCTCGTCACCCTGTTGGCGGGCGCCCTGGGCTTCGGATTCGCCCTTGTGAGTCGGCACTGGCTGGGTGCTGACTGGGGCCTCATCCCAACGCACCTCTTCAGCGGAGACAGCTCGCCGGACCACCTCGATCGGCTGCCCGGCTTTCGCCTGCCCGATGTCCATGGCGAGGAGATCGACAGCAGCCGCTGGGCCGGAAAGGTCCTGGTGCTGAATTTCTGGGCGACCTGGTGCCCGCCCTGCCGCCGCGAGCTGCCCCTGTTCGACGAGCTCCAGAGGACGCACCGCGACGAGGCCCTTCAGGTCGTCGGCATTGCCATCGACGATAAAGAGGATGTGCAAGCCTTCCTGAAGGAGCACCCGGTGGGCTTCCCGATCCTGATCGGCGGCATGGACGCCATCGAGATGTCCCGGCAACTGGGTAACCAGATGCAGGGCCTGCCCTTTACCGCAATCTTCGATGGCCAAGGAAAAGGGGTCTACACCCATGCAGGGGAAATGACTCGCGACACCCTGTCCGAGCACGTAGAGCCTCTGCTTTCTCAGCCGGCACTGACGAAGGCGAGCGGAAACTAGTGGGCAGCTCGCGCCATGCTGGACGCAACCGCTCGAAATCCGGACAATCGCGAGTCCACTCACGGTCCCTGCGTTGCAGCGGCGGATCGCCTGTATTCGCTGGAGCGGGCCAGATTCCACGCCATTGCAGCGAATGGACTGAGAGTTTAGAGAAATGGCCACCATCCTGGTCTTGAATGGTCCCAACCTGAACCTCTTGGGAACCCGGGAGCCCGGTCACTATGGCCACGACACCCTGGAAAGCATCGGCGCACGACTGCAGCAGCAGGCCGCGGACGCGGGACATCGCCTAGAGCTCCTGCAGAGCAACGCCGAGCATGAGCTCGTCGAGGCGGTCCAGCGCGCGGGTCACGACGGAGTCGACTTCATCATCGCCAACCCGGCGGCTTTCACCCACACCAGCGTCGCCCTGCGTGACGCCCTGCTCGCCGTGGCGATTCCATTCATCGAGGTGCACCTTTCCAACGTCCACGCCCGGGAGCCCTTCCGCGCCCATTCCTATTTTTCGGACATCGCCGAGGGCATCATCGCGGGACTGGGTGCCCAAGGTTACGAGCTGGCGCTGAGCGCGGCCGTACGCCGACTGGAAATGGTCGCGAGCCAAGCGTAACAGAACATGGACATCCGCAAGATCAAGAAGCTCATCGAGCTTCTGGAGCAATCCGACGTCGCCGAGATCGAGATCCACGAGGGCGAGGAATCCGTGCGCATCAGCCGCCACGGGACGACTGCACAGCATCTGATCATGCCAACGCCGCTTCTACCCCAGGTGGCTGTGGCAGCACCGTCCGTCGCGCAGACGACGGTCTCCGATCTCCCTGCACCCACCGACGAAGAGCCGGAGGGAAACCTGGTGCGCTCCCCGATGGTCGGCACCTTCTACCGGGCACCTTCCCCGGGCAGCAAACCATTCGTCGAGGAGGGAGAGAAGGTGAAGGCCGGGGACCCCCTCTGCATCATCGAGGCCATGAAGATCCTCAATCAGATCGATTGCGAGAAGGACGGCACGATCAAGAAGATCCTGGTCGATAACGGTCAGCCCGTGGAGTACAACCAGACCCTGTTCGTCATCGCCTGAGGTCGCCCCTGATCGAATGATCGAGAAGATACTCATCGCGAACCGGGGGGAGATCGCGCTGCGCATCCTGCGCGCCTGCCGAGAGCTGGGGATCAAGACCGTGGCCGTACACTCGGAGGCGGACCGGGACCTCAAGCACGTCCTGCTCGCCGACGAGTCGGTATGCATCGGTCCGGCTCCGTCGCGGGACAGCTATCTGCACACCCCCGCCATCATCAGCGCCGCGGAGGTCACGGACACGGTGGCCATTCATCCGGGGTACGGCTTTCTCTCGGAGAACGCGGACTTCGCCGAGCGCGTGGAGCAGAGCGGCTTCATCTTCATCGGCCCCAAGCCCGAGACCATCCGCCTGATGGGGGACAAGATCTCCGCCATCGAGGCCATGCGGGAGTCCGGCGTCCCCTGTGTGCCCGGCTCCGACGGCCCGCTGGACAGCGACAAGAAGCGCACCATCGAGCTGGGGCGGGAGATCGGCTACCCGGTGATTATCAAGGCCGCGGGCGGAGGTGGCGGCCGGGGCATGCGCGTAGTGCACTCCGAGGCGACCCTCCTGAACGCGGTATCCCTGACCCAGGGAGAGGCCGCCGCGGCCTTTGGCAACGAAGTCGTCTACATGGAAAAGTACCTGGAGGGCCCGCGTCACATCGAGTTTCAGATCCTGGCCGATCAGCACGGCAACGCCATCCACCTCGGGGAACGCGACTGCTCCATGCAGCGGCGGCACCAGAAGGTCGTGGAAGAGGCCCCCGCCCCCGGGATCACCGAGAAGCAGCGGCGCGAGCTCGGGGAGCGCTGCGCCGAGGCCTGTCGGCGCATCGGTTACCGGGGTGCGGGAACCTTCGAGTTCCTGTTCGAGGACGGGCGTTTCTACTTCATCGAGATGAACACCCGCATCCAGGTGGAGCACCCGGTCACGGAGATGGTCACCGGGATCGACATCGTAAAGGAGCAGATCCGCATCGCGGATGGCCAGAATCTCCGCTACGGACAGGAAGAGGTCGAGCTGCGCGGCCATGCGATCGAGTGCCGCATCAACGCGGAGCACTCGGAGACCTTCCTTCCGAGCCCTGGGCGCATCCAGGAGTTTCACGCGCCCGGCGGTCCGGGTATCCGCATGGAGACCCACCTCTACAGCGGCTACCGGGTGCCGTCCCATTACGATTCCATGATCGGCAAGCTGATCGCCCACGGGGAGGACCGCTCCGCGGCGATCTCCCGCATGTGCAACGCCCTGCGCGAGACCGTGATCGACGGAATCGATACCAACATCAACCTGCAGCGGCAAATCCTGCTGGACGCCGCCTTTCAGGCGGGCGGCGCCAACATCCATTACCTGGAGAAGAAGCTGGGGATGTGAGGTCGTTGGGAAGCAACGACTGCTCTATACCTGCCATGCGCCACGGACGGCGGGACACGGCGGACGCTTGACGGGACAGTCCGTCTTTGCGCTTTTGCGGACTCCTTCGGGGTAGAGTCCGAGCCGGCAGTGTAGAATTTGCTACAAGGCTCCGTTCTGGATAGGTCCGCCATGTCCCGCCTGATCTTGGTTCTCACGGTGCTCGCCGTTTCCCCCTTGTGCTCGGCCGCCGAGCCCGAGACCTATGCCCCGGACTCGCTCAAGGCATGGATTCCCTGGGTGCTCGAAGGGGAGGACAAGCGCGACTGCCCGCTGGTCAGCGTCGCCGGCAGCAAGGGGACGGAGCGCTTGTGCGCCTGGCCCGGGCGCCTGCACCTCGACCTGAGCAAGGCGGGCGGCCTGTTCGCCCAGCGCTGGCGCGTCTATGCCCGCAGCTGGGCTCCTCTCCCAGGGGGTCAGGACCAGTGGCCGCAGGACGTCCGTGTCGGTGCGATACCGGTGGCGGTCGTTGAGCACGCCGGGGGACCGGCGATCCAGCTCGATCCGGGCGACTATGCGATCAGTGGCCGTTTCAGCTGGTCCCATCTACCGGACGGTCTGAGAATTCCTCCCGCCACCGGGATCGTTGCCTTGCGGCTCGATGGTGAGCAGGTCCGGTTTCCGAGATACGAGCGCGACGGACGCCTGTGGCTGGGGACGGGCGCGAAAACGGCCACGAGCGCCGAGCGAGACACCCTCGGACTTCTGGTTTATCGCCGCGTGGACGACGACAACCCCCTGCGGGTCATCACCCGGCTGGATATGGACGTGGCGGGACGCGCGCGGGAGCTGACCCTGGGACCGGCCCTGCTCGCGGGGGGGATCCCGCTGCGCCTCAACAGCCCGCTGCCCGCACGCCTGGAGCCGGATGGAACATTGCGTATCCAGGTGCGCCCAGGACACTGGGTGGTCGAGGTCTCGGCCCATCATCAGGGGGACGTCTCGGAGCTGACGCTGGGCGCTGCCAGCCCGCCCTGGCCGGATGAGGAGATCTGGGTCTTCGCCGCCTATCCGGACTTGCGCCAGGTGGAGATCGAGGGGGTAAAGCCCGTCGATCCGCGGCAGACCCGCCTGCCGCCGCAGTGGGCTCGCCTACCCGCCTATCTGATGCACCCGGGAGAGACCATGCGTCTGGTGCAGCTGCGGCGCGGCGACGCGGACCCCGCACCCGACCGGCTGACCCTGAGCCGCGACCTCTGGCTCGATTTCGCGGGCGCGGGCTATACGCTGCGCGACCACATCTCCGGTGAGCTGACCCGCAGCTGGCGCCTCCAGGTAACGGACGCGCTGGACTTGGGACAGGTCCTGGTATCCGGGGAGCCGCGCTTCATCACCCGCCTGCCCGGCTCACCGGAGAAGGGCGTGGAGGTGCGGCAAGGCCACATCGATCTGGTGGCGGACAGCCGCATCGAAGGGCGGGAAAGAAGCCTGCCGGCCTCGGGCTGGGAACTGGATTTCCAATCGTTGCGAACGCACCTGCACCTTCCGCCCGGCTGGGACCTCTTATCCGTGTCCGGTGCGGACAACCTTCCGAGAACCTGGCTGAACCGCTGGACGCTGCTGGATCTCTTCCTGGTGCTCGTCATCGCCCTGGCGGTCGCACGTCTGTGGGGCTGGGGCTGGGGGGCCCTGGCCCTGGTCACCATGGTGCTGATTTGGCAGGAGCCGGACGCACCGCGGATGATCTGGCTCAACCTGTTGGCGGCGTTCGCCCTCCTGCGCCTGCTGCCGAAGGATCCCGAGCGTGCCGCCATGGCGCGCCTGCGGCGCTTCCTGCTGCTCTACTACCGCGGGAGCCTGGTCGTGCTCGCCCTGATCGCGGTTCCGTTCCTGGTGAGCCAGGTCCGCACCGGCATCTATCCCCAGCTCGAGCGGCCCGGGGCCCTGCCGCCGATAGCGCCTGCGGTGATGGCGACGATGCCTTCGCCCGCCGGCATGGCCCGGGATGTGGCGAGCATGAAATCGCTTCAAATGGGCGACGAGCTCCGTTCCAAGGCGAGGAAGCCGCTGGCAGCTCCGCCTGCCGAGCCCCTGCCGGTCGTGGACCCGAACGCGCGGGTCCAGACGGGTCCGGGCGTTCCGACCTGGCAGTGGACGACCCTGGACCTGACCTGGAGCGGGCCCGTCCCCAGGGATCACCAAGTGGGCCTGTGGCTGGTGACGCCCGGCGGGAATTTGGCGCTCGCTCTCGTGCGGCTGGTGCTGGTCCTGCTGCTGGGACTGAAGATGGCGGGGCTCTCGATGTCGGCTTGGAAACGGTTACCGACGGTGGCCGTCCTCCTCCTTGCTGCCGGCCTTTCGAGCGCCCCGACAGGGGCGTCCGCCCAGGAATACCCGTCCAACGAGCTATTGGAGACGCTGAAGACGCGGCTACTGGAGCCGCCGGACTGTCTCCCGTCCTGCGCCGATATCCCTTTCATGAGGCTCGACGCGAGTGGATACGAGCTCGATCTGGACCTGACGGTCGATGCCGCCGAAGAGGTCGCGCTGCCGGTTCCCGGCAGCACCGGCGTCTGGACCCCGGCGACGGTCACCCTGGAAGGTGAGCCTTTCGATGCACTCAGGCGCCGGCAGGACGGTACCCTGCTCCTGGTCGTGAAGCCCGGTCACTGGCAGATCGGACTTTCAGGGCCCTTACCCCCACGGGCCCAGGTCGAGATCCCGCTGCCCCAGCGCCCGCGGCGCATAGAGGTGGTCACTGAGGGTTGGCGGGTGGAGGGGATCGACGCGGAAGGCCGTCCGGGGGCCCAGATCCGGCTCCTGCGTCTGCAGCCCGAGACCCAAGGCGGCGAGCTGCAGCCCGCGGAGCTGCCGCCGCTGCTGCGGGTACGACGGACCCTGGAGCTCGGGGTGGACTGGCGAGTTCGGACACTGGTCCGGCGCCTGTCCCCGCCCGATGCCCCCGTGATCCTGGACGTACCCTTGATCCCGGGCGAGCAGGTTCTGCGCGAGGACGCAAAGGTGCGCGACGGCCGGCTGCTGGTGAGTCTGGCGCCCGGGCAGCGCGAAACCTCCTGGTCCTCCAGCCTGGAGCCGGTGGACAGCATCCGGCTCCAAGCATCCGAGGACGCACGCCTGAGCGAGGAATGGCAGGTGGACCTGAGCCCCCTCTGGCACCTGGAAGTCAAAGGCATTCCGATGGTCCATCCAAAAGGCCGCGTCCAGCGCTGGCTGCCCACTTGGCGGCCCTGGCCCGGAGAAGCGGTGCTCCTGTCCATCTCCCGTCCGGAGGGTGTTCCAGGTCCCACCATGACCCTGGACTCCAGCAGCTACCTGGTGCGACCCGGGAAGCGAGTGGCCGAATCGGTTCTCGATCTGACCCTTCGCAGCAGCCAGGGTGGGCAGCATGAGATCCTCTTGCCCGAGGGCGCCGAGCTGCAACGGGTGACGGTGGACGGCTCGGAGCGTCCCCTGCGCATGGAAGGGCGAAACCTGACCCTGCCGCTGGTACCGGCGACTCAGACATTTCACATCGAGTGGCGGCAGCCGGGGCCCTTGGGGACCTACTATTCGCCCCCGACTCCCGACCTCGAGACGGATGGGGTCAATGCCTCGACCCGAGTCGAGCTGGGACAAGACCGCTGGATACTCTTCGTCGGCGGCCCGGAGCTGGGACCGGCCGTGCTCTTCTGGGGCCTGCTGGTCGTTCTCGTCCTGCTGGCCATCGGTCTGGGCCGCAGCAGGATCACGCCGCTCAAGACCCTGGATTGGCTATTGCTGGGTCTGGGGCTGAGCCAGGCCGGCGTCTGGGTCGGGCTGCTGGTGGCCGGTTGGCTCTTCGCCCTGGGATTTCGTGCCCGGCTGACCGCGGATCTGCCGCCATGGCGTTTCAACCTCATGCAGACCGGTCTGTTCCTCCTCAGCCTGGCGGCGCTCTGGGCACTGATTGCCGCGCTTCAGCAGGGGCTGCTGGGCCTGCCGGAGATGCAGATCGCCGGCAACGGCTCGACCAGCACCAGCCTGAATTGGTACCAGGATCGCAGCGGCCATGAGCTGCCGAGTGTCTGGGTGGTCTCGGTGCCCCTCCTGGTCTATCGCGGCCTGATGTTGGCCTGGGCCCTGTGGCTCGCCTACCGACTTCTGGACTGGCTGCGCTGGGGCTGGCAGGGACTTTCCAGCCCGGTGCTCTGGCGGGAGGTCAAGCTGGATCTGCGCGGCGGCAGGCGACCTGGGTCATCGGCCGGGTCCGGGGCCAAGTCGACGCCCGCGGAGAAGCAGGGGCAGGATCCGGGGCTGCGGTGAGCGGGAAAACGCCTTACAGAGGGCGTTGCTCGGCAGTCCCGGCTTCAGATCTCGATGCGGGATGGAAAGGATGGGACAGCCTTGGAGCGGGGCTGCTTGCCGTCGGGGTCGAAGAATTCGAGGCGGCCCATTTCGTCACAGATCCAAACCTCCAACGCCCCGGCCTCGAAGTAGAGCGCTCGTTTTTCGCCCATCTCCGAGGTCGTGTTGCTACCGGATCTGACCTCGATGCAAATTTCGGGTGCAATCGGAGCCGGAGCTGAGCCCGCTGCCTTGATTCGGCCCCAGCGCTCGTCGGAACGCCAGGCGACGTCGGCGACTCGGACTCCCTTCGAGGTTTGAATGGTGTATTCCGGAACCGCTCGCCCGCCTTCGAGACGGTGATTGAGCTCATCCTGAAGGATACTCTGAATCTCCGAGTGGAGTGGCCAGTGCGGGGTCATGAGAATCTGGCCATATTCATTGAGCTCGATCTTGTAGGGAAGATCCCGAAGGCTCGGGTCCGCGACGACTTCCGCCCAATGCATGATCGTTGCCTCTTGACTGCCGACACTACGGCATCTGCTTGTAAACTGGGTAATTTTTAGCTTAGCAAGGGAGGTGCGATCCGTCGCGATTTTCTGACATAGCAAAAGGCCGGGCTTGCGCCCGGCCTCCGTTACCGCTTGGTGAGGGCCATCAGGCCGCCTTTTCGGCCTTAGCCTCCAGCAGACTGCCGACGTCGGAACGGATCTCGATCTTACGGGGCTTCATGGCCTCCGGGATCTCCCGCACCAGATCGACGTGGAGCAGACCATCCTCCAGCCGCGCGTCCACCACCTTCACATAGTCGGCCAGCTGGAACTGGCGCTCGAAGTTGCGGGTGGCGATTCCGCGGTACAGGAAGCGATGCTCCTTCCCCTTTTCCTCGTCCTTGTGGGAGCCGGAGACCGTCAGGATGCTTTCCTTGACCTGGATATCGAGCTCCTTCTCGGAGAAGCCGGCGACCGCCATGGAAATGCGGTACCGGTCGGTCCCGATTACCTCGATGTTGTAGGGGGGATACCCGCCGGCCTCGGAACGGTAGGCGGACTCCAACGCAGTTGCCAGTCGGTCGAAGCCGATTGCAGAGCGGAACAGGGGGGTGAAGTCGATAGCTGTCATGGACATATCCTCCAAATGAGCAATATGACT
>CAYYHR010000087.1:9380-12885 GCA_964471705.1 uncultured Chromatiaceae bacterium | reverse complement strand
GCCGTGGGTCCCGGCAATTGGCGGAACCGCTATCGCGTTCCGCCCTACGCGGGCTGTCGGGGTGAGGTAATAGGTCCCTGCATTCAGGTCCATTGGTACGCGGCGTGAGGGCATGGCAACTGGCTGCTGTTCGGCTGACGGTTTTGCTGCTACGCGGTCGTATGCCGCATTCGCCCCGTTCGGAACGTTTACCCTACGCGGTCCGACGCCACCACACAAACGCTCGACACGGGGTGCATACCCCATCCCGCGTGGGCTCCTCCCTGCGATGGGGGTGACACACCCCGTCCCGCACAGCATTCTCTTGTGTGGCCGGACGGGGCATTCGCCGCGTTCGGAACGTTTAGCCAACGCAGTCCGCCCGCACCAACCAAACGTTCGGGACGGGGTGATATACCCCGTCCCGCTCAGAGTGCGCCGGCCCAGTGCGCTGTGACGGCGCCTGAAGTTGTAGTGGTTCTATGCCCCGACGGGCGTCACCACTGTTGCGCCTACTGACTTGGCCAAATCGTTAAAATCGGCAAGATTCGTCGTCATTATCGATCCTCCATCTTCTGAAATGAACGCAAAAAGAGCGTCACCAATCCACCGACATTTGTTCTGCGGAAACCTTTCGGAGCCGACTCGTATCAACTCCTTCAATGCAGAACTGCGCCTTTGGTTTTCCTGTTTATTCGGGTTCCTTTCCACGGCTTGTTTAATCGTTTTGACACGCTCTATATCTGTTTCAATCATACTGGCTGCAGCGCAGGTTTCTCCTTTGTAGCATCCATCCCCATTTACGCCTTTTTTATCTCGCACAAGCGTCCCTCTCTCCATCCGCGGCTCGATCTCTGCGAAGCAATCGAGTTCTGCCTCTATTCTAGTAGTAATTTGACGACGCTTGCGCCAAGCAGTAAATATCTTTCTCTTTAAGATTACTCTGAATTCATCACATAACACACGGTCTGGCGAAGCTGATTCGCCGTACTTCACTGTTAAACTAGACATGTTTGCACTACCAATAGTACCAGCGGCGACTCGCAGGGATTCAACTGCCGTGGCAGTGGTATATCTTCTTGGTGACAGTGACATTTTATGTAATGCGTCAAGCGCCAAAGCGAAAGATCCGCATACAGCGAGTTTATTGTGCATCCAGCAAAAATTCTTTAATGGCCCTGCAGAAAACTCCTTTATTGCATAAACTGGAAGTACCGTATCATCATACTTAGACAGCGTTCTGAGAATGATTTGCGCTCTAGCTCGCTCCTTTAACAGAACATCTGTCAGGATGGTCGTATCTACAATTACCGTGGTCATGCAAGAATATCGGACATCACAGCAAACGCAGATGGTTCGATATCAAATCCTGCCTCTTCCATCTTATCAAGGATATCTAAGGATTTATCGAACGACAAAAACGGCTCATCCTGCAGAACAGATATAGCTGAAAGTACACTTTTCAGTTGTTCGCCATTTAATGGCGATCCCTTTAAGTTTGCCAGCGAATAGAACGTGCCCGATACTATGGCAGCAAATCCTTCGCCAATATCTCGACAGCAGAAAAGTTCAGGTAACATGCTGATCAAGCGCGATATATGGTCGTCGGACCCTATGAAGTCATTGTAGCGGTAATTCTCCCGCGCGGAAAATATGAGTTCGTATGCCTCAGCGAGCAAGGGCAAGGCAGCGCGGAGTGAAGGGGCGCGCTCTTCCTCGATGGGATATAAATCATCAATCGTCGGTGCCTGGGTTTCTTGTGAGGTACCAGCCTCATCGCTTATAAATTCGAATTCTTCTCGAAAACCATTCGAATAAAGCGCCGTTGGTTCTGGGTTTTCCCTGTAATCTTTGTATGCAGGATTTCTGCTGATTGGAATAACCGTAGTACCAGCATCCATGTTGGAACTAGAAATTGTGACGGTGGCTTTATTCATGGCTGTTCAACTATTTTTTTAAGATCACGTCGTATAACGTGGTACATTTGATCAATCCAAGCGCTAACCTTCAATTTATGTCTAGTTAATGATGTCTTGAGGTAATAATCTACATCCAGAATGGACAGAGCTTCATTAGATGACTGGTCCTGTAGCTTTTTGGTTTGAGACGGAACCGAAATCTCGACTTTGCGCTCATCGCATCGGAGGGACACACGGACACCAAATTTTTCGTCTTCCCAGCGAAAAATGAGTTCGGGGAACATAACCTTTCCCTGGATGTTAAAGGTCTTGCTTTGAGGAAAAGATGATGTCCGGCACAACTCCGAGGTATACATCGACGCGTCTTCGAGAGAATTGAATTCATGCGTAAATACCAAGCGGAATCCTATTCGCGTAAACTCCTCGATCTCTAGATTGTCGGCCACAAGGTTGACGAAAAATTCCGCCGCGCTCTTGAAGTCGGAAAGATTCGACCGGGGGAAGCGTTCGATCAAATAACAACGATCGAGTAGCGAACCAAATTCGAATTGGTGGCCAAGAAAGAAAGAGGTTTCGTTAGGTTGTGCGTTCCGTCGCGTCAGACCTGGCCACCTCTTTGTGGCATTGGACCATATCGCTCCGGAGCGATCCCAAAGAAGATAAGCCGGATGGTAGCGAGCTTCTAAGGTTACGCTTTCAAGGTCGAAAGACGCGAACGACAACATTTGGGATACCAGAACAACGTCTGTGAATCGATGCCGGGGAGTCTCCCGGATTGTAGCGCATTGGTTGAAATTCGCGAGAGGAAGTGTCGCGGAGAGCCCGTCGAACTGACCGCTGCCCAGATTGTGCGCTAAGGTTCGGTCTGGGTCGCAAGCGGCCATGTCGGCAGTCTCAAAGAATACCGCGTGACGATCCGGTGTGGACCCGGCTATGCACCACTTCGCCCTATGGACAAGTCTCGGGCTCAACGTATGCCGATGCAAGACAGGACCCGATGGTGCGGTCTGCGGCACCCCACCACCGGCCCAAAGGCGGGTGTTTTTTGGCTTAGATCCACCACCGGACGCACCCGAAGCCCTATAGCGGTTGGCTTAGTTGGTATCCATTCGAGAGGCGCGACTCCCGATCTCCGTGGACGCCTCTCATTCCTGTTTCTCCACGTCGACGCTCATTCTCTGATAGATGCCCAAGCCGATGATCAGAAGGGTGGCCGCCAGGATTAGGGTGGCGGGATAGATCAGGAGCGAAACGTCCTTCGCCCCGGCCTTGAAGATGTAGATGATGCCCTCGATGCTGACCGCGATCGCGATGATGACGGCGATCTTGGTGAGGGTCTCTCTGGCCTCGCGCGCGGAGCGCAGCTCCTTCCTACGCAGCACCTCCTCCTCGATCATGTACTTGGCGACGTCGAGGATGGCGACCGCAATGATGACGGCACCGGCTGCTTGCAGCATGGTGCCCATGAAGTCCTTTCCGGGAGTCGTGGCCCCTGCGGCGTGCGCGTGCCATATGGAGGCGATGTGGTCGTAGATCTCGTAGACGGACCAGACCATGATCAGCACCGCCATGCCCGCCAGCGCGATTGCGGCGAGCAGGTAGATCAG
>CAYYHR010000087.1:7416-9280 GCA_964471705.1 uncultured Chromatiaceae bacterium | reverse complement strand
CGCGACGGCCTGACCGGGCGATTCCGCCGTCTCGACAGCTGGAGCCCGTCAGGCCGGGAGCTACCTGCGTCGCAGCGACCCGTCGCAGCGCAAGTGTCTCCTCGTCCTCAGGTCGTGCAGTCGAAGAGGTGCACCAGCCCGGCCAGGCGGCCATTCTCGACGATCACCAGGCTGGTGATGCTGCGCTCGGTCATGAGGTCGACCGCATCCTGCAGGCGTGCCTCGCGGTCGATGCGCACGGGGTTCTCGGTCATCATGTCGCGGGCCTTCAGCTCCGAGAACTCCCTGCGGTGCCGCTCCATGGCGCGGCGCAGGTCGCCGTCGGTGATGATGCCCGCCAGCCCCCTCCCCTCACAGACCAGCCCCACGCCCATGCGCCCTGCGCTGATGGTCTGGACCACGCTGGACGCCGCGTCGTTAGGCTGGACGATGGGCAGATTCTCGGTATGCATCACGTGCCCCACCCGCGTGAGCAGGCGCCGGCCCAGGCTCCCGCCGGGATGAAAGCGGGCGAAATGCTCCGGCAGAAAGCCGCGGGCCTCCATCAGGACGATGGCCAGGGCGTCGCCGAGGGCGAGGACCGCGGTCGTGGAGGCCGTCGGGGCCAGCTGCAGGGGGCACGCCTCCTCGGGCACCACGGCGCTCAGATGAAAGTCGGCATACCGCGCGAGGGTCGAGTCGGGCCGGCCCGTAACGGCGATCAACCGGTTTCCCTCGTCCTGGAGGAAGGGGATCAGCCGGATGACCTCTTCCGTCTCGCCTGAGTTGGACAAAGCGAGGAAGATGTCCTCCGGACGCACCATGCCCAGGTCGCCGTGGGAGGCCTCCCCCGGGTGCAGGAAGAAGGCGGGCGTGCCGGTGCTCGCCAGGGTGGCCGCGATCTTTCTCCCGATCAGGCCGGACTTGCCCATGCCGCAGACGATCACCCTTCCCGGACCGGTGAGAATCGCCTCCACGGCATCCGCGAAGTCCGAGTCCAGCTGCTCCGCGAGCGCGCTGACGGCGGCAGCCTCCACCCGCAGGACACGCCGTGCCCGATCGATGTAGGAGTCCTTGGACGGAACCTCGCCCTGCTGTGCGTCTTGCATTCTCGACTTCTCTCGTACCCGAAGCGCCCCGCCACACAAGGTTGGAATGATACCGGCCCGACCTCATGCAGACCATGACCGCCGCCCGGCCCTCTTCGCCGCCGGGGCTGCTGTATAATGCCGCTGCGAAAGAGGATGCGAGCCCGCCCGCTCGGCCGGCGTGATTTGCAGGCAGATGGGCAGACTAGTCCACAAGGCAGTAGCCCCGCTTCGCGCCAAAGGCTAAATCCCCCCACCAACCTCCGGAAGCCCGGCTTGAGCAGGATCGCCCGACACATCGAGGATCACCTGGCAACCATCCAGGATCTGCGCTCCCAGGTCCCGCTTATCGAGAGAATCGGACAGCGCATGATCGCATGCATGCGGACGGGAGGATGCATCTTCTGGCTCGGGAACGGCGGCAGCGCCGCGGACAGCCAGCACTTGGCGGCCGAGCTGGTGGAGCGTTTCGAGATGGAGCGCCCCAGCATCCGGTCCGTCGCCCTGACCACGGACACCTCGGCCTTGACGGCGATCGGCAACGACGAGGGCTTCGAGCGAATCTTCGCCCGTCAGCTCGAGGCCCTGGGCCGCCCGGGTGACCTGGTGATGGCCATCAGCACGTCCGGGAACAGCCCCAACGTGCTCGCCGCCGTGACCACCGCCCGCGCACTTGGCCTGACGACGATCGGACTGACCGGGCGGGACGGGGGCAGGCTGAAGGCACTTGCCGATAGCTGCCTGATCGTCCCCTCGGACAATACGGCGCGGATCCAGGAAGCCCACATCCTCGTGGG
>CAYYHR010000087.1:0-7316 GCA_964471705.1 uncultured Chromatiaceae bacterium | reverse complement strand
GCGACTCCGGCGCGTACTTTCACGGTAACGAGGCGGCAACAACCGATTCATGCTCAGCCATAAGGACTCGATCTCGGCGGAGACCGTCGCCCGCTTGGCCTCCTGCAGGATCCTGGTCGTCGGCGACCTGATGCTGGACCGCTTCCTGTGGGGACAGGTCCAGCGGATCTCGCCGGAAGCCCCGGTGCCCATCGTTCGGCTCGAGCGGGAGACGCACTCCGCGGGCGGTGCGGCCAATGTGGCGCGCAACCTGGCCGGACTGGGCGTTCAAGTCCATCTGATTGGGGTTACGGGTGCGGACACCGGCCGCGAGCAGCTGCTCGAGGAGCTGGCCAAGGACGGCCTGGACACGGACGGCATTCTGGTCGCGGAAGACCGCGGCACCAGCGTCAAGACCCGTGTCCTGGGCAATCGCCAGCAGATGATCCGGATCGACGAGGAGCGGACCACCCCTCTTGGCGAGCGCGATCGGGAGCACCTCCTCGCCGCCGCAAACGCCCGGCTCGGGCAGGTCGACGCCCTCCTCCTCTCCGACTATGCCAAGGGCGTCCTGACCGGGGACCTGTGCCCCGCCTTGATCCGAGCCGCCCGGGACCGCGGCCTGCCGGTCCTGGTGGATCCCAAGGGGAAGGACTTCGTCCGCTATTCCGGGGCGACCCTGGTAACGCCGAACCGCGCCGAGCTCGCACTGGCCACCGGGGTCGTCGCCGAAGACCTGGAGGCCCTGCTTACCGCCGGCGCCGCGCTGCGGGAAGAACTGGCCCTGGACCTTCTGGTGCTGACCCTGAGCGAGCAGGGCATGGTCCTCATCGGGCCCGACGGCAACCACCAGATTCCGGCCCTGGCACGAGAGGTATTCGACGTATCCGGTGCAGGGGATACCGTGATCGCCACCTTCGCAGCGGGCCTGGCCGCGGGTCTCGGGCACCTGGACGTCGCCCACCTGGCCAACTTGGCCGCCGGCGTCGTGGTCGGGAAGGTGGGCACCGCCACCATCACGACCGAGGATCTGCTCGGGGCGATCGAGGGCGAGGCCGCCCTGGAGCAGGCAGCGAAGGTCCGCCCGCCGGCCGCGATAGAGGCTCTGGTCCGGCGCTGGCAGGCGAACGGCGAGCGCGTGGTCTTCACCAACGGCTGCTTCGACCTGCTCCACGTGGGCCACGTGACCTACCTGGAGCACGCCCGCCGCTACGGGCACCGGCTTGTAGTGGGGCTCAACACGGATGCCTCCGTGCGTCGCCTGAAGGGCGCCGAGCGCCCACTCATCGGCCAGGACGACCGGGCACGGGTGCTGGCCGCCCTGGCGTCGGTCGATGCCGTGGTGCTTTTCGATCAGGACACGCCCCTGGCACTCATCGAGCGGCTGCGCCCGGACGTCCTGGCCAAGGGCGCCGATTACCGGGAGGACCAGATCGTCGGCGCCGAGCAGGTCAGGTCCTGGGGCGGGCGTGTCGTGCGGGTACCGCTCGTACCGGAGCGCAGCACCTCGGGCATCATCGGCCGGCTGGGCGATTCGGAGCACGACCCGAGCCACGGTTGATCCCGCCGGCCACCCCGGCCTGGACTCCGGACCTTCCCTTCCCATTGACGTCTCGGCACCTTCTACCCGTACGGTGCCTACGCTTGCAATCTCCCGGTGGCGCCCTAGATTAGTGCACTCGATGCAAGGTTACCGTGATAGCGTGCGCCGAAGGCGCTCCGACTCCTCCTCTCCCTCTCCCTTTATGGGAGAGGGTCGGGGTGAGGGAACGATCAGGGGCGAGGCGACCTTTCATTGCCTTCGGGGTGGCTCGACTCGCCCCATGATCGTTAAGAGAAACGCGGCGACGCATGAAGAACGACACTCCAGATCAGGACGCACCCACCGAGCAGAAGGCAAACGAGTCGGGCGAGCTCGCCCGGGCCGGCGAGGTCCTCCCCGGGCTCATCCACCTGCTTCCGGTGGCGGCTCGCCCCTTCTTCCCGGGACAGGCCGTACCCCTGCTCATGCGGGCCGAGCACTGGGCCCCGACCCTGAAGGTCGTCGGCAAGACCGAGCACAAGATCCTGGGGGTGGTCCTGGTGCGCAACGAGACCGCCGAAGAGGCCGTCGCCGGCGATTTCCACAAGGTGGGCACCGCCAGCCGCATCCACCGGGTCCATGAGCAGGACGGCATACTGCAGGTGCTGGTGGAGTGTCTGCAGCGCTTCCGACTCGCCGACTGGGTCAGCACCAGCGCCCCCTTCTCAGCGCGGGTCGACTACCTCCCGGAGCCCGCCGGTCCGCCCGACGATCAGGTCAAGGCCTACGCCATGGCCGTGATCAACACCATCAAGGAGCTGCTGCCGCTCAATCCCCTCTACGTGGAGGAGCTGCGCATGTTCCTGGACCGCTTCGGTCCGGAGGATCCCTCCCACCTGTCGGACTTCGCCGCCAGCCTCACCACCTCGACCAAGGACCAGCTGCAGGAGGTGCTGGAGACGGTCGAGCTGCTGCCGCGCATGGAGAAGGTGCTGGTCCTGCTGAACAACGAGCTGGAGCTGGCCCGTGCCCAGCAGAAGATCCGCCACACCGTCGAGGAGCGGATGCAGAAGCAGCAGCGGGAGTTCTTCCTGCGCGAGCAGCTCAAGGTCATCCAAAAGGAGCTGGGGATCGCCAAGGACGACCGTACCGCCGAGCTCGACAAGTTCAGGGAGCGCATCGAGAAGCTCGCCCTGACCGAGGAGGCCACCAAGCGGGTGACCGAGGAAATGGACAAGATGTCCATGCTGGAGACGGGCTCGCCGGAGTACGGTGTCACCCGCAACTACCTGGACTGGATCACCCTGCTGCCCTGGGGCGTCCATTCCCAGGACAAGCTGAGACTGAAGCGCGCCCGCCGGGTGCTGGACCGGGATCACTACGGACTCCAGGACGTCAAGGAGCGCATCATGGAGTTCCTCGCCGTGGGCATCATGAAGGGCGAGATCGCCGGCTCCATCATCCTGCTGGTAGGGCCGCCCGGGGTGGGCAAGACCTCCATCGGCCGCTCCATCGCCGACGCCCTGGGCCGGCGCTTCTACCGCTTCTCGGTGGGCGGCATCCGCGACGAGGCCGAGATCAAGGGCCACCGCCGCACCTACATCGGGGCCATGCCCGGCAAGTTCCTCCAGGCCATGAAGGACGCCGGTACCGCCAACCCGGTCATCATGCTCGACGAGATCGACAAGATCGGCGCCTCCTACCACGGAGACCCGGCCTCGGCCCTGCTGGAGGTGCTGGACCCAGAGCAGAACAGCGACTTCCTCGACCACTACCTGGATCTGCGCTTCGATCTCTCCAAGGTGCTCTTCATCGGTACCGCCAACCAGCTGGACAGCATCCCGGGACCCCTGCTCGACCGCATGGAGGTCATCCAGCTCTCCGGCTACATCGCCTCGGAGAAGCTGCAGATCGCCAGGAAATACCTGTTGCCGCGGCAGATCGAGCGGGCGGGTCTGGACAAGGGGGTGATCCGGCTCGACACGGGCAGCCTGCGCGCCATCATCGAGGGCTACGCCCGCGACGCCGGGGTGCGCCGCCTGGAGAAGCAGCTGGGCAAGATCGTGCGCAAGGGCACGGTGAAGCTGCTCGAGGGCGCAGAGCCGCCGATCGAGGTGACCATCGGGGATCTCGAGAAGTACTTGGGGAGCGTGGTGTTTCGCGACGAGCGCCGCCTGAGCGGCCCCGGCGTGGTCACGGGACTGGCCTGGACCGCCATGGGCGGGGCCACCCTCAGCATCGAGGCCGCACGCACCCATTGCTTCAACCGCGGCTTCAAGCTCACCGGTCAGCTCGGCGAGGTGATGAAGGAGTCCGCCGAGATCGCCTACAGCTACCTGGTCAGCCACGCCGAGGAATTCGGCGCCGACCCCGCCTTCTTCGAGAAGGCGTTCATCCACGTGCACGTCCCCGCCGGGGCGACGCCAAAGGACGGCCCCTCGGCCGGCATCACCATCGCCTCCGCCCTGCTCTCGCTGGTGCGCAACCAGCCCGTGAGGCGCATCGCCATGACCGGAGAGATCACCCTCACCGGAGAGGTCTTCCCCATCGGCGGCGTGCGCGAGAAGCTCATCGCCGCCCGTCGCGCGGGCATCAAGGAGATCATCCTGCCAGAGGACAACAAAGGCGACTTCCAGGAAGTGCCCGAGCATGTGCGCAAGGGACTGAAGGTGCACTTCGCGTCCCGTTTCGAGGAGGTCGTTCCCCTCTTGTTCCACGAAAAATCGCGGACCAAGCAACGCGCAGCTCTTCGCGACCGCTGAACGGAAAAGCCGCAAAACGCCGGGACACCCAGGAAACCAGAGATGCTCGAATTGATCGTCACTCAACTGCAAAGCAGTTGACCTTTCCACCCGGCGGGTGTTGGCTGACCAGGAAGATTCGTCAAATGTGACAGTTGATTACTGTCCCAAGTCCCGTCGAGCGCCGGAAGGAGGCTTTCGGTGCTCCCCTAACGATCATGGGGCGAGGCGAGCCACCTTCGACAATGAAAGGTCGCCTCGCCCCTGATCGTTCCCTCACCCCGGCCCTCCCCCATAAAAGGGAGAGGGGGAGTCGGAGCGCCTTCGGCGCGTACTTTCACGGTGACAAGCCCGAATTCCATATTGATCGAGAGGCAAACTAGCCCCAGTATGCATATGCCAATCCCCATCCCACCGGGATGGGCTGTACCACTTGCTGAGCTGTGCACCAAAGGGAAAAGATGAACAAGCTTCTCAGATCACTTGCCACCGTTCTGGTCGTTTTCGGCTTTCACGGCTGCTCGACCTCCAGCGGGGGACCTTCGACAGCGGGCGGATTGCCCACTGACCTCGCTTCATCATCAGGGACTCTCACTCTTCAAACCAAGGGCACGGTTGCACCCGCGGTTGCCGGGATCCCTTCAACTCCCGGCTCCTCCAGTGCCTATCGAATCGGACCCTTCGATTTGCTGAAAATCGAGGTCTTCCAGGCCGATGAGCTCTCGAGCGAGGAACGTGTGAGCGAGGACGGCTTTGTTGCCATGCCCTTGATCGGCAATGTGCAGGTGAGCGGCCTCACGCCGCGTGAAGCAGAACAGAGCATAGCTGAGCGGCTGAAGAAAAATTACCTGCAGAACCCGCAGGTCGACGTCTTCGTAGCGGAATACGCGAGCCAAAAGGTAACGGTGACGGGGCATGTCAAACAGCCCGGAGTCTTCCCCCTGACGGGCCAAACGACACTGATGCAAGCCATCGCGCTGGCAGGAGGGCCGGACGAGGTTGCGGATAAAGACGAGATCGTCGTATTCCGCAACCAACCCGGCAGCGGAGTCAAAGCATATGTCGTCGACCTCTCGGCAATCGAGGAAGGAAAGATTGCAGACCCGGTGGTAGCCGCTGGCGATCGCGTCGTAGTCCCAAAATCCGGGATGGCGGTATTC
Source organism: uncultured Chromatiaceae bacterium (assembly GCA_964471705.1). GTDB lineage: Bacteria > Pseudomonadota > Gammaproteobacteria > Chromatiales > Chromatiaceae > Thiosymbion. Next base: position 1,914 of record CAYYHR010000087.1, on the reverse strand, counting down.
TCCGAGGGAATCGGCAAGGTCGTGACCGGAATTGCCATTCGCCTGCCATGGGCAATGTAACCCAATCGGTTTGTGCACCGCCCAGCGGGCATGAAGGCCAGCGCCCCCCCCGAACAATGAAAGATGAACCGGTATCTCAGTCAGCGAACGGGTTCTCTATCTGGTCCGGGGCAGGACTCATCGGCTCCACCTTCACGCTTGCTGTTGCGGGCGAGACCGGCTCCGAGAATGAGGTTCGTCGTCTTCGCCCCTGTCTCGACCAAGCGACGGCCTCTTGATTCGGATCGCTGAAGAAGATCCCGGCGAGTAAGGCAAAATAGACCATGTTTGCCGGGATCGCCAGGTTGTAATCCACGAGCTCGTGGAGAAGGAGCAGGAAGATCCCGATGCCGGCCCCGACCTGGATGAAGCGAAAGCGGGACCAAGCGTCTTTCGTCCATACCTTGCCCCACTGCCAGATATAAAGGGCGATCAAGACAATAATGACGAGAGCAACGATCGCCCCACCCTCGAACATCCACTGCAGGTAGTCATTGTGTGCGTGGTTGATGAACCAGCGACCCAGCTCGATGGGCTGAAAGGCGTGGAAAACGTCCGCATAGGTGCCGGGACCACTGCCGAGCGGGAAGAGGTTGCGAATCCCTTCGACAGTGGCCGAGAACATGGTCCAGCGCAAGTCTTGGAGCGGATCCTGGGCCGTGAAACGATCCAGGACGGGTGCCAATCCTATGGCAATCCCGAGGCCTACCGCGACCGCAACGACGGTCCCCGCCGGCCCGTAGACATTCTCGCCACCAATCCGGCGGGAGAAGGCGAAGGTGACCAGCACGAGTCCGAGCATGGTCAGGGTGATGCCCATCCGCGATCGAGTGAAGATCACCCCGATGATCAACAGCAAGGCCGCCGCCCCATAAACAAAGGCGATGTGTCCCCTCATGGAGGCGAAAAAGACGACACGGCCTCTCCAGTCTGCAGAGCTGCGATTCGCCTTGCGCCCCAGGAAATAGAGGAAGAGCGCCAAGGTGATCGGGAGAGCCATCTCGATCAGTCCGGCAAGATGATTCCTGTTCGTATAGGTACCCACGCCGCTACCGAAATGGGTGAATGTCATGCCCAGATACAAAGGGCTGTCGCGGTCGGCGCCGAATTGCATGAGCCCCAACACTGCCTGCGCGGCGGCAATGGCGATCAGCACTTGCGCCAGCCGGTACAGGCGCTGCGAATCGAGCAGCCGCGTGCCGATAAAGACCGCGACCGGCACCAGGATCGCCAACCAGGCCGACAAGGTTTCGCTGGGAAAGAGGGACAGCCTAGTGAACAGGCCGAGATCGCCGCCGATGAGAGAGAACGTGTCCGCATAAGGCTCTCGCCCCGGGAGCCAGTCCAGAGGCAAGCCCGGAAGCGGCACCAAGTAGAGCAGCGGGAAGAGAAACAGCAGAGCCAGAGCGAAGATCTCTCGTCTCGCCAGCGTAAACTTGCAGGCACCCGGCTCCCACAGCGCTAGAAGCAGGATGAGCACCGCCGACAACTCCAAAACGGCTCGCGGGACGGGCGGCATCCCTCCCCGAAACAAGGGGGCGAAGAGCAGGACGAAGGTGAGCATGACGAGCAATCCGCCGCCCTTCCCGAGGGGTGGCGCTCGGTTTTCGACCGGTGGGCTCGACGACAAGATAATCTCCCGGGAGATCCGTAGCGAGTGCGTCCCTTCTCACCCGCGCGGCATGGATCCGGGCGAAAATAGGGGCGGTCGCAAATACGGCTTCGCGCATGCCGCCAGCTCATGCTATCTTTTGCTCGCTTTCAGCGCCATAGACAGATTTATCACTTCTCCATGAGCATCACCCCGAAATGGCCTTTGGGACGCTTGCCCCTCGTTGCCATCGCACTGATTCTGCACGCCTGCAGCACCACGAC
>CAYYHR010000086.1:0-12911 GCA_964471705.1 uncultured Chromatiaceae bacterium | reverse complement strand
GCGGCGGCATTATTGGTGATGAGCTCGGTGAACAGCATGGTCACCAGGTAGACGACGACAAGCGTGACCCAAGGGTCTCCCAGCGCAAGCCCGATCATGCTCTCGGCGATGAGGTGGGCGGCTCCCGTCTTCTCCAGAGCGTGCCCTAGGCCGAAGGAGGCGGCGATGGCGATCAGCACCTTCCAATCCACCGCGGTACGTGCCACCCCGCCCGTGACGCATCCGGTGAGGAGCATGACCCCGGCGGCGAGCATCGCCGCCTGCAGCATCGGCAACCACTCGAACGTCACCACGAAGACCATGACGGCCAGAATCGCGATCGCCGCGAGGGCCCGATCATGGCGCAGCGGACGCGAATCGCGGAGCTGGTTCACCAGAAAAAAGTCCCGGGAGTTGTGCTGACGATCCGCGAACCCAGGGTCGGCTTCCAGCAGGAGCGTGTCGCCGGGACGCAGCACGATGTCGCCGATCTTCCCGTGGATGCGCTCGCCGTTGCGCGCAACCGCGATCACGGCGGCGTTGTAGATATTGCGGAATCGGCCTTCGCGGATGTTCTTCCCCACCAGCGGGCAGCTGTCGGACACCACTGCCTCCGTCAGGCTGCGCTCCGGGCGAGGAGACCCGAGCTTGAAGACCTGGTCGCTCGCCGACACCAGCCCGCGAAAGCGCTGAAGGTCGACGACGGATTCCACCACGCCCACGAAGACCAGCCGGTCGTTCGCCAGGAGCCGCTGATGGGGGGCGACGGCGGGAAGCACCTCGCCAGCGCGTTCCACCTCCATCAGGTACATGCCAGGCAAATGACGCAGACCGGCTGCCTCGACCGTCTTACCGACCAGGGGGCTACCCGGCTGTACCAGCATCTCCACCGTGTACTTTCTGGGATCATCCAGGTCCCTCATCACCGGTTCGCGGTCCGGCAGCAGCCAGCGTCCGAAGAAGAACAAGTACGCAATACCGAGAACCGCCGCCGGCAGACCCACCCAGGCGATCTCGAACATGCCCAAGCTCGAGAGCCCGCTTTCTCTGGTCAACAGGCCGTTCACCACCAGGTTCGTGCTCGTGCCGATGAGGGTGCAGGTGCCGCCCAGGATGGACGCGTAGCTGAGCGGGATCAGTAGCTTGGAGATGGGCAACCGGTTTTTCCGTGCCCAGTCGTTGACCGCCGGGAGAAACATGGCCACGACCGGCGTGTTGTTGAGGAAGGCGCTCATACCTGCCACCGGCGCCATCAGCCTCAGCTGTGCGCGGCCAAGGTCCTTCGGCCTTCCCAATACCCCCCGCACAAGCCAGGCCATCGCCCCGGTCTCCCTCAACCCGGCAGCCACCACGTAAAGAACCCCAACGGTGACCATGCCTTCGTTGGAGAGTCCGGCCAAGGCCTCGGCGGGGGTCAGCACGCCCAGCAGCAGGAGGACGGCGACTCCCGCGACAAGCACACCGTCGGCGGCATGCCTCGTCAGCGCCAGCAGGCCGATCACCAGACCGACCACGGCAATGGCGAGCCACCCCTCCCACGTCATAACCATCTCCGAACAGTGTCTCTGTTCGTCACAAGTCACCGGTGGACAAAGGGGCCAGACCCCCAGATCTTTGCATGCGGCTTCGCTAGCTTCCCGTGATTTTCGGATTGAGGCTGTAGGTTCCGATGATTCCCGCCCGGGCGAGCACATGGCCCTCGATCGCGGACAATACCTGGTCGCGCCCGAAGCTCCCCTCTACCGGGCAGCGCGAGATATCCAGGGCGTAGAGGGTGAAGTGGTAGTGGTGGACGATGCAATCGTTCCAGGGCGGGCAGGGACCGTCGTACCCGTAATAGTCGCCGGACATGTCCGCATCGCCGGCGAACCAGTCGGTGTAGCTGTTGATACCCTGTCGGGGCCCGTCGGGGCCCGTTGGTCCTGGCTTGCCCCGTGCCGTCACCTCCGAACAAAATTCCCCTTCGACGATGCCGTCACGCTCCGGGCTCAGGTCGACCAGCACCCAATGGGTGAAATCCACCCGAGGCAGGTCTGCCGGCACCTCGCGTCCTTCCTGGTTGACGTCGTCCGGACGGCTGGGGACGTCCGGATCGTGGCAGATTAGGACCAGAGACCGAGTGCCGACAGGCAGATCCGACCATGCGAAGTGGGGATTGCGATTCCCCCCCAGGCTCACATGGCCTTCCTCGGCGGGCACGCAGAAGGCGAAGTCACCCGGGATGGGCTGGCCATCGGAAATGGAATTCGACATGAGCTTCATGGTGGTTCTCCGTAGCTATCTTGGTTGATCTTCGAGGGTCGGTGGAGGATTGCTTGGGGCCGAGAACGAATGCCGCCCATTCGGGTAGGCGCGCAACCTTCCTGGGCTTCCCCCATTGGGTCGGCTCAGAGAGCCTGTGACAGCACCCGGGTCAGCTCCGATTCCGTCAGAGCGATCGGGTTCCCCTTCATGCTGCTGGAGGTCATGGACTTGGCCACGATTTCCGCCAGATGACCTTCCTGCATGCCGTAGCTCGTAAAACCGGGCACGGACAGCTCTTCGCCCAGTGCCTGCACCCAGGCGACACCCTCGGCAACCCGGGCGCCGGGGTTGCCGGTGAGGATCGCGGCAACCTCCTGGTAGCGGGTCAGCGCCGGCGAGCTCGGGGCGCGCTCCTGCAAGGCGCGCACATTGGCCTCCATTACGAAGGGCAGGAGGCGGGCGCAGACAGCGCCATGAGGCGCATCGAACATGCCGCCGACGGGACCGGCAAAGCCGTGAACCGCACCAAGTTTGGCGTTTGCCAGGGCTAGGCCCCCGCAAAGACTGGTCAGGGCCATGTCGCGGCGCGCTTCCACATCCGAGCCGTCGACGAAGGCGCAGTGCAGAGAGCGTGCCCCACGGGCCATTCCCTCCCGACAGAAGCCGTCGGTGAGTGGGGTGGCCAAGTGGGAGACGAACGGCTCCAGGCACTGGGTCAAGGCGTCCAGTCCGGTGCTGGCGGTTACGGAAGGCGGAATGGCGTAGGTCAGCACCGGATCGACGAGCGCGACCCGCGGCAACATGGATAGGTGGCGTAGGCTCACCTTGACCTTCTGCTCGGGGGCGGCGAGAACGGAGTTGCGCGTCACCTCGGCGCCCGTGCCTGCTGTGGTGGGGATTGCCACGACGGGTGCGGCGGGATTTGCCAGGGGTCGGCCGTGACCCACTACCTCCAGGTACTCGTAGGGATCACCCGGGTTCGTCAGCAGCGCGGCGATGGCCTTCGCGGCGTCGATGACGCTGCCGCCGCCCATGCCGATCACGAGATCGGCCCCGAAGCCGCGTGCCTGCTCGGCCCCTTCGAGGGCCGATGCGACGGCCGGCTCCCGGTCGATGGCAATCGTCCGGACGGCTAGTCCCTCGCTGGCGAGTAGGGCGAGAAGCGGCTCGATCCTCTCCGCGCTGCTACCTCCGACCAGGAGCACCCGCTTGCCCAGCTCGGCTGCCAGTGCTCCAGCCTGATCGAAGACGCCCTCGCCAAAGAGGATACGACCTGCCGTCGCGAGCTCGAACCTCATCGTGCTGGCCTCAGAAGCGTGGCAAGTCCCAGCCCGTCTCGTCCGGGAAGACGTTGGCGTACTTAATGGCGCTGCGCGGCTCGGCCATCATGTCGGCGACCGTGTCTCGCCAGGCAGCATAGTGCGCGGTCTCCTTGTGTCGGCCCGGATCCTCGGCGGTGCGGTAGACCTCCACCAGCACGAAGCGCGTCGGATCCTCCTCTTGTTGGATCACATCGAAACGCGCAATTCCCGGCTCCTGCACGCTGTTGCGTGCGTTCTCGATAGAAGCTGCCATAAATGCTTCGACCGATTCGGGCTTCACGTGAACAAAGACGTGTACGACGAGCATTGGGCTTTCCGTTCTGACAACAGGGCTTGGGGATCGGGAAGACTGCTGCGGCGATTCTCAGAGCAACGCCCCCCTATTTCCGATCGTGCCTGCTGCGCTCGTTGAGGACTTGCTTGCATTCGGCCGAAACCTTGTCCTCATGTTGCTGAAGACATGCCACAACGCGGCCGTCGCCCCGCTCGACATCGGAGCAGTAGGTTTGAATATCCGCGTTACAGGTGCCTCTCCTCGCCTGGATGGCGTTCTTGCAAGAGTCCGAGACCTGGTCACGGTGCTTCTTGAGACACTCGGCGATAGCGTGTCTACCACCTGTAACATCGGTGCAATAGGCTTTGATATCGGCTTCGCAGGCACTCTTGATCGGGGGCTGGTTTCCGGCGTGTACGGCGACGGTTGCACCGGTTAGGACAGCGGCGATTGCGAGTCTGGTCAGCATCTTCGTCTCCTCATCTTTGCTAGCCAAATTGGGTGGTTTGGGGCCATGATCACATCGAGGGCAATGGCGCACAAAGCCTACACCGCGGGACGGGCAGAGACAACGCAGAGTCCTGGTGTCCTGGCGACACCGCAATGGGTGTAGGAAAGCGTTTTACGATCGTGGATACCAGAAAGGAAGGCGTAGGCGGTGGGATCCTGCTGCTATGGTTGCAGCCCCCACGGGTCACCACTTCGATGACCGGGAACAGGCAGTCCCCCGGTGGTGACCGACTGACGATCTCTCGCGAGCAAGACGGCCCGAGCGCGACGGACAGGCCGCCGGGCGGGCTAGGCGGCTTCGTGCTCGTGAAGCGAGATTTCCTGCTCGTGCAGATAGGCGGCTCCCACCGCGTCCGCGACCTCGCCGCCCCTCTCCCGTAGGATGTGGATCAGAACGGCCCGCAAGGACGTACGGTCGACATCGACGAGCAGCTTTCCAGCCGACTCGGGATCACCGACATCGAGCAAGGGATCGATCTTTTCGAGAATCTCCTGCGTAACTTCCAACATGAAACGCACCCAACTTAACGGCTGGAACGGCATCGGCACATCTCGCGGGCAAGGAAGATTACATCCTGCCAACAATGATTCTATTGTGCACTGCAGCAAATGTCACGTGCGGCTTGGCATTATGGGGTCTGCGTTGACGATTCCAGCGCTCCATGTCTACCGGCAACCGACACGGCGGACAAAGCCGAAAGCCGAGGGGCTGGGATCAGAGCCTGTTTTGTTGCGCTGCATCATCCGGCATCGAACGCTCGTGGGTTACACTCGAATGGAGGCTCGCCAGCTCCACCCCACGCGCATGTCTGACGAACGCATCATCAAGAAGTACCCGAACCGACGTCTCTACGATACGGAGGTCAGCAAGTACATCACGGTCTCCGACGTGCGGACACTGGTCATGCAGGGTGTAAAGTTCCGGGTGACGGACACCACCAACGAGGAAGACATCACCCGCTCCATCCTGCTTCAGATCATGCTGGACGAGGAGAGTGCGGGTAAGCCGCTGTTCACCGCCGACATGCTGGCGCAGATCATTCGCTTCTACGGGGGTACCCTGCACGGCTTGTTCGCACGCTATCTCGAGCAGTCGCTGAACGTCTTTGCCAAGCAGCAGAGCCAAGTGCGCGAGACCCTGGCAAAGGATCCATTGAAGGCGGTTACACGTATTACCCAGCGCAGCGTCGAAATGTGGGCCGATTTCCAGAAGGAGTTTCTGCGCGCCGCCGGCTTGAAGTCCGACGGCAAGCCCGATAAGACCGATAAGGCCGAGTAGGTCGTTCTTTCTCTGCAAGGGAGATCCCCTGGTCTCCCCGGCTTGTCGGCACCTTTCCCCGCTCGTGGGCGGTCTGTCCGCTAGGCGGCATCGCTCAGAAAATTCCACCTGACCTCTTGACAAAGGCTTTCAGCGACATTATTGTGCACTGCAGCAAATGTTGCACTGCAGCATGCTGATTCAGGTCAACGTTTCTCAACCGATCGGAGATGCGCGATGAATGCACAGAAAAACCTCGAATCCATTAACGAGATGGGCGGCAAGGCCATGGAAAGCTTGAGCAAGTTTGCAGAGCTCAACATGAAGGTCCTGGAGAAGATCACCTCCCGTCAGATGGAAGCCATGAACTTCATGATGGAGCAGAGCAAGCGCCAAATGAAGCTGGCCACCGAGTCCAAGGGCTTCGACGAGTTCATCAAGGGACAGGCCGAGTTGGCTAAGGAAGCCAGCGAGCGTTTGCTCGCGGAGTCCAAGGCGAGCATGCAGATCGCCACCGAAGTACGCGAAGACTATCGCGCCTTCGTCCAGGAGGGAATGAGCAAGATTTCGGAAGGGGTCCGCAAGGTCACTCCCGGCGCTTGAGAAAGGGGAAAGCCCCGCATTTTTCCGGGAGCCGTGCAGCTCGCTCCCGGACCAAAAGTCCTCCTCGTCTCTCTCAATCACGAGAAGAGCATTCGACCCGGCATAAGCCGGGTTTTTTTTTGGGGCGTCTTATCGTTCGATTGGTAACGAGTTACGGCTTCGCGGCCGTCGTGTGGCCGCGGTAGGCCAATACGAGCAAGAGCACGCCGAAGAGAATCATGGGTGTGCTCAGAACCTGGCCCATTGTAAGCCAACCGAAGGCGAGATAACCGAGCTGAGGATCGGGCATGCGGACGAGCTCGACCAGGAAGCGGAAGATTCCGTAGACCACCAGGAACATGCCCGACACGGCCCTGACGGGTCGCGGCGTCGCGGAAAAGATCCACAGAATCAGAAAGAGGACGACGCCCTCCAGAACGGCCTCGTAGAGCTGGGATGGATGCAGCGGTGGGGTCCACTCCGTGCCCGGTGGCAGACCGCGACAATAGTCGACGAGCTTCTCGCAGGGTACCCGCATGGCCCAGGGGACATCCGTGGCATGTCCCCACAGCTCACCATTGATGAAGTTGCCGATGCGCCCCGCAAACAGTCCTGGAGGCACCAAGGGGGCAACGAAATCGGTGACCTGCCAGAAGCGTAAACCGCGGCGGCGGGCGAAGAGCCACATCGCGGTCAAGACTCCGAGCAGGCCCCCGTGGAAGGACATCCCGCCTTCCCAGATTCGAAAGATGCTCAGGGGATCGGCGAGCAGCCGATCAAAGCCGTAGAAGAGCATGTATCCCAGGCGCCCTCCCAGGATGACGCCGATGGCGCTGTAAAAGATCACGTCGTCGACCATCTGCGCATCCCACGCGGAGCCCGAACGCGAAGCCCGAAAGCGACCCAGCGCCCAGGCGCCCGCGAAGGCCAGCAGATACATGAGCCCGTACCAATGGATCTTCAGCGGATCCAGGGAGAGGGCGACAGGGTCGATTTGGGGATAGGTGAGCATTCGGATCTCGATAATCTTCCCGGTGGGCATCGGACTTCTTCAGGGGGCATCGAATGTTCGAGGAGCCCTTTATGGGATCGCCTCGAAGGCCACCTTGCCTCGGTAACGTCCATGCATCCTGAAAAAACGATTCTACCGAAGCCCGTGTCGAGCATACACCCTACCCGACCTCCGCCTGCCGACTCCTTTCGAGTCGCCCCTGTCGGGCTACCCTTGTCGGACTCGGGGCAGGCTCAGGGAAAAATCTTGATCGGCGTTCCGTCGCGCACCGCCCGCCAGATCTCGTCCATCTCCTCGTTCTGCACGGCGATGCAGCCGTCGGTCCAATCCCGGCGCTGGTACTGGGCCCTCATTTTCGGGGAGCGGATGTAGTCGGGCTGGCCATGGATCATGATCATGCCGCCGGGACTGACGCCCATGTAGCGCGCAAACCGGATATCCTGATCGTTGGGGTAAGAGACATGGATGGACTTGTAAAAACGGCTGTTTGGATTGCGCCAGTCCAGGATATAGCTGCCTTCCGGTGTCCGTTCGTCCCCCTCCTGCATTTTGTGCCCGTACGGCTGATCGCCGAGGGCGATTCGGTACTCGCGAACAACCTGTCCGTTCTTGATGAGCTGCAGCTTGCGCTGCGATTTCTTCACCAGAACCAGGTCGGCAGCGCTCGCCGATTTCCTAGGCTCTTCACCAGCGCAACCGGCGAGCACGGCGGCCAGCATCATCCCAGCGGCGAAGGCTGCAAACAGCCGAGTGCAAATGACTGCCGGTCGCCTACAAGCGACAGAGACCAATCCCCCATCCCCGACCAGAGCTGTTCTCTTCGTTCTCATTGCGGATCACACCTATCGACAATTTAGAGCCTGGACATCGAGCTAAATCGAATTTTCAAAAATTGTAGGCAACCTCTTGAGAATTCGCTAGTTCATTTATGGGGGAGCCCTGTCCTTCAGAAGCACCGGGATTTGCGGGTCGGCGAAGCCTAGTCAGAACTGCGGGAGTACCCGGAAGAAGAAGGTCTTGAGGTACTCCGTCTCCGGGATGGCCGGGTGAATGGGGTGGTCGGGCCCCTGACCGCCCGCCTGCAGGAGCTGCAGGGCGCATCCGGTGCTCTGTGCCGCCCGCCGAGCCGTGCCCAGGAAGGTGCTGCGGTCCATGTGGTAGGAGCAGGAGGAGGTGACGAGCAGGCCGCCGGGCTCAACCAGCTCCAGCCCCAGCCGGTTGAGGCGCTGGTAGGCGCGCGTGCCCTCCTTCGCGTCCTTGCGGCGCTTGATGAAGGCAGGGGGGTCCAGGATCACCAGATCGAAGCGCTCCTGCTGCTCACGCAGCGCCCGCAGCACCTCGAACGCATCCCCTTGGAGCCCGCTCACCCGAGCGACGACGCCGTTGCGGTCCGCATTCTCGCCGGCGCGCTCCAAGGCAGTCGGGGAGCTGTCCACGCACACGACCTCTTCCGCCCCGGCGACTGCTGCCTGCACACCCCAGGCTCCCACGTAGCTGCACAGGTCCAGCACCCGGCTCGGCGTCCCGAAGCGGAGCATGCGCGCACGGTTCTCCGCCTGATCGTAGAACCAGCCAGTCTTCTGGCCGGTCCGGGGATCGACCAGGAAGCGGGTCTCCCCCTCCTGCAGCTCGATGATGTCCGGCGGATCACCGAGAACCGTTTCCACTCCCTGGACAAGGCCCTCCAGCTCCCGGACCTGGATGTCGTTGCGCAGGACGATGCAGGTCGGGCGCAAGACCTGCTCCAGTGCCGTGAGAATATCCGCCCGCGCCCGCTCCATCCCGGCGGTGGTGATCTGCACCGCCAGCAGAGCGCCGTACCGGTCTGCGATCAGTCCCGGCAGGCCGTCGCTCTCGCCGAAAATCAGGCGGTAGAAGGGTCGCCGATAGAGCCGCTCGCGCAGCTCGAGCGCCGTGCGGATGCGCTCGATCCAGAAGGAGGGGCTCGGGGGCCGCTTGCGCAGACGGCTCACCAGACGGGCGCAGATCAGCGAGTGGGGATTGACGTAGCCCTGGCCCAGCCAGCGCCCACGGTGGCTCAGGAGCTGGACCGGCTGCCCAGGCTCGAAGGCTCCGAGGGGCGTTGCATCCGTGTCCACCTCGTTGCTGTACACCCAGCAGTGGCCGGCGAGCAGGCGGCGCTCCTGGTCCTTCTTGAGGCGAAGGGGAGATAGGCTCATTGGGATCGTTCCTCGTGGGACTTGGCCAAGCCTATCAGCCCCGATTGTCCGCTCAAAACACCCAACGCAGGGCGAAGGGCAGTGCAAAGGCCGAGACCAGGGCCATCAGACCCATGGCCAGCGCGGAAAACGAGCCCGCGAGGTCGTTGATCTGAAAGGCCCTTGCGGTGCCGATGCCGTGGGAGGTCACACCCAGCGCCAGTCCCCGGGCGCGGTCGTCGCGCACCCGAACGGACGCCAAGACGGCGGTGCCGATCACGGCGCCGAGCACGCCCGTGAGCACGACCAGCGCGGCGGTCAGGGAGGGCAATCCTCCGACCTTCTCGCTGATCCCCATGGCTACCGGCGCAGTCACCGACTTCGGGGCCAGAGAGAGGAGGGTCTGCTTCGGCGCGCCGAGCCATTGCGCGACCACGACCACGCTCGACGTGGATACGAATGCACCTGTGAGTATGGATAGGAGGATCGGCAGCCATAGCTGCCTGATCAGGGGCAAATTGCGATAGAGGGGAACCGCCAGGGCAACCGTGGCCGGCCCCAGCATGAAGTGCACGAACTGGGCGCCGGCGAAATAGGTCTGATAATCCGTTCCGGTCGCGAAGAGGATGGCCATCAGCACCAGCACCGAGGTGAGCACGGGATTGAACAGGGCCTTCTTTCCGCTGCGCCGAAAGATCCAATCACCGAGCAGGTAGGCCAACAGGGTCAGCGTCAGATGCAACAGGGGGCTTGCAGACAGATAGACCCAGATGTCACCGAGGACAGGGTGTGACTCCACGGTCTAGCCCTCCTGGCTGGGCCCTGCCGTCCACCGGATCAGGAGCGACATCACCAGTCCCGTGACCGCAATGGTCAGCACCGCGCTCAGCACCAGGGACAGCGAGATCGCCAGCCACTCGTCGCGCAGCATGGAGAGGTGCCGCATGAGCCCCACGCCGGCGGGCACGAACAGGAGCGACAGGTGGGAGAGCAGCCCGTCGACCACGCGCCCGAGCCCCGCCGGGATGCCTCCGCGCAGCGTCAGGCCGGCGAAGAGGAGGGCCATCCCAACCACTGGACCAGGCACCGGCAGCCCACTCCATAGGACAAAGACTTCGCCCGCCAACTGGCACAGCAGTAGGAGCGTGATGAACTTGAGGATCATGAGCACCTGTCCCTTATCGTCGAAAAAGAAAGCCATCCTATACCGTTTCCGTGGAAACCCATTGCCGCCGCACCCACCTGGAATGGAGGTACCTGGACAGGACAGCTGAAATGCAGAATGCGAGCCACTACACGAACCGCCTTGCGGATGCCACCAGCCCCTACCTGCAGCAGCATGCCCACAACCCGGTCGACTGGTGGCCCTGGTGCGAGGAGGCACTGGAGACCGCCCGGACTCAGGATAAGCCCATCCTTCTCTCCATCGGCTATTCCGCCTGCCACTGGTGCCACGTGATGGCCCACGAGTCCTTCGAAGACCCGGAGACGGCCGAGGTCATGAACCGGCTCTTCGTCAATATCAAGGTGGACCGGGAAGAGCGCCCGGATCTGGACAAGATCTACCAAACGGCCCACCAGATCCTGACGAAGCGCCCGGGCGGTTGGCCGCTGACCCTCTTCCTGACCCCGGATGATCAGACCCCCTTCTTCGCCGGGACCTATTTTCCGAACGAGCCCAGGCACGGGCTGCCCGCATTCTCCCGTCTGCTGGAGGGGGTCGAGGCTGCCTATCGCGGGCAGGGGCCCGCGATCCGCAAGCAGAACCGGTCTTTGATGGACGCATTGGCCCAGCTCGACCCCGGCGGTGGAGGCGAGATCCCGAACGGGGCCCCGCTCGATGAGGCCCGGCAACAGTTAGCGGAAAGCTTCGATGCCACCCACGGAGGGTTCGGGCAGGCACCCAAGTTTCCCCACCCCAAGGACCTGGAGCTCCTGCTGCGCCGCTATGCCGCGACCCGGGCGGACGGAAATCCGGACCGAGCGGCGCTGCGCATGGCAACCTTCACCCTCGAGCGCATGATCCGGGGTGGAGTCAATGATCAGGTGGGCGGGGGCTTCTGCCGCTATTCGGTCGATGACCAGTGGATGATCCCCCACTTCGAGAAGATGCTCTACGACAACGGCCCCCTCCTCGCCCTTTGCTGCGACGCCTGGCAGATCACCGCCGAGCCCCTCTTCCGGGACGCCGCCCTCGCCACCGCCGATTGGGTGATGCGCGAAATGCAGTCGCCCGAGGGGGGCTATTACTCGAGCCTGGACGCGGACAGCGAGGGCGAAGAGGGAAGGTTCTACGTCTGGGACCGCGACGAGATCCGGGGACTCCTCACACCCGACGAGTATGGGCCCGTCGCCTCCGTCTACGGCCTGGACCGGCACCCGAACTTCGAGGAAAGGTGGCACCTGCACGGATATCGCACGGCCAGCGAGGCGGCGAAGGCCCTGGACATCCCCGAAGAGCGGATCACGGCCTCGCTGGGAGTCGCCAGAGGAAAGCTGATGGCGGCACGCCAGGAACGGGTCCGTCCGGGCCGGGACGAGAAGATTCTCACGTCCTGGAACGGCCTGATGATCAAGGGCATGGCCCGGGCCGCCTGGGTGCTTGGCCGCACCGACTACCTGGCATCCGCCCAGCGCGCCCTCGACTTCATCCGCGCAAACCTGTTGCAGGAGGGTCGCCTGCTCGCCACCTACAAGGACGGCAGGGCCCATCTCAACGCCTATCTGGACGACTATGCCTTCCTAATTGATGCCTTGCTGGAGATGTTGCAGAACCGTTGGCGGCGCGACGACCTGGACTTGGCGCTGGAGCTGGCCGAGGTCCTTCTGGCCCGGTTCAGCGATCCCCGAGAGGGTGGCTTCTACTTCACCTCCAGCGATCACGAGCGGCTCATCCATCGCCCAAAGCCGCTGGGCGACGAGTCGGTGCCTTCCGGCAACGGGGTAGCGGCCCTGGTGCTCCAGCGTCTTGGCCACCTGGTCGGCGAGAGCCGCTATCTCGATGCCGCGCAAGGAGTCCTAACGCTGGCGAGCGAGCACATCCGCCGCATCCCCTACGCCCATGCCAGCCTCCTCGCCGCCCTGGAAGAGCACCTGAGCCCGCCGCAGACGATCGTCATTCGGGGGCAGGGCGAAGAGCTGGCGCTGTGGGCGGGGATCGCCCGCCGCAGCTATGCCCCGCGGCGTCTGGTGCTTGCCATTCCGACCTCGGAGGAGGGGCTGCCCGGAACCCTGGGGGCCATGAAGCCGGGGGCCGCTACGCGGGCCTACCCTTGCCAGGGGACCAGGTGCGAGGCACCGCTGGAGGATCTCCAGCGGCTGGAGCAGCTCACCACCGAGCACGAATGCTCGTAAATAACGCCTCACTTAAACGCATCTGCGCAGTGGATGCCCCAACCCTGCTCCACATGGGATTTAGACGGAACCGTGAGAGCTGATTGGGCGCGCTTGACGGACTACCGCCATCCCTGTTTAATGCTCGCTTGCTCTCTGCCATTGGCGCGGAGACGTTGCCCAAAGCCCAGGTAGCTCAGTCGGTAGAGCAGAGGACTGAAAATCCTCGTGTCGGCAG
>CAYYHR010000085.1:0-12939 GCA_964471705.1 uncultured Chromatiaceae bacterium | reverse complement strand
GGTGCAACGCCTTGATGGCGTTGCGCGCCAAAGGGGTGTCGCCCACCACAATGATATGATCCTTGCGTTTCATGGCCTTTTTCCCGGGTTGCAACAAGCTCATCATGCGCCGGTTGATCAGCGGCCCCACGATCGCGGTCAGCGACGTAGCGAACACGACCAAGCCGAGCACGATCAGCGAAATCGTTAAAAGGCGAGCATCGGCGGAATGGGGCGTAATGTCACCGTAGCCTACTGTGGACATGGTGACCACAGTGAAATAGAGCGCAGAAGCGAAATCGGTGATGGGAGGGGAAAATCCCTTTCCCAATGCATAGCTGCCGAGGACGCCAAAGCCCATTGTCAGCAGGATGCCGACCAGCGCGAACAGAGTTCCAGTGGCGAGACTGGCGCGATGAAAACTGCGCCGTGCCACGAAGAGCAACAGTAACAGTGCGCCGCTGTACCCCAGATTCGTCGGGTGAATCTCGGCATGGGGCGTAAACTGGAGCCCCACCGTTGCCGCCGTCATCAGCAGCGTGAGCACCCAGGCTAGCCGCGAGCGCCACAGCAGGCCCAGCGAGAGCAGCACCAGCAATGCACCGATCAGTCCTTGCGAGACACCGCGTATCGCCAATGCATCGAAGCCTTGCGAGAGCCCGGCGATTTCCTGCGCGGGGAGCGACACGAACGAGATCAAATGATGCAGCGAGCCGAGCGAAGGCAGCAGATCGGCCAAACCGACGAGGCCGACAGCCAGAGCGAGCGGCACGTGCGGAAACCACAGCGCCATCCCAAGCATGCGGTGGATACGGGTCCACAGTATCCTGACGCGGGTCGGGAAACGTAGGGATAGGCGTCTTCTCAGCGCGACGTGGTGTCCGACGTCATTCATGCTGTAGAAGACCCTGCAGAAGGCCCTCGTCTCTTAGAAGCTTTCTGGTAAGAATTCATACACATCTCGCAACCGTGATCCGCGGCACAGCAATGCGCACCATATTCTCGGCTGTGTGGGACAATCAATCGGAATGAAAGCTTACGCTAATGCGGTTCCGACGCATCGTCTTCTCGCGGACTATGGCAGTGGCAGATACTGGACTTGGCCGTCCCACTCGTCATCCTTGCTGCAGGTCGCCGAGGGATGGGGTCAGTGCCGGGGTTTCGGCGAGGTGACGTCCACCGTGCCCTCGGCGGTATCGCCCGTGATCACCAGCGTCAGGCTGTCGAGGGCCTTCGCCACATCCGCACGTGCGGCCTCGATCTTCTGTTTGGTCAGGGCCTTACGTGCGGCATCGATCTGACCCTGCACATATAGAATGGGGATGTAGACTCGGGTGGCGGTCACCTGATCCAGGATCGCGTCCACTTGCTTCAATGCCTCGTCCTTCTTGCCCGCCTTGGCCTGCTCCTCCGCTTTCTGTACCTTGCCCTTGATTTGCCCGCCCAGCTCCGGAGCCACCAGCAGCAGGTCGTCGATGTTCGCGTATACGGGTGCCAGGTCGTCGAAGAAGTCATGGGTGGCTCCCTCCTCCAGCTTGCCCTTGGCGTTCTCCAGTCGGTCCTTGATCGCTACGTAGGGCATCTGCAGCTCGATGGCGTGCGCCAGCTTGTCGGCGTAGTCGAGGTTGTGCGCGGCGAGCACGGGCGATTGCCCGGCAAGGGCCTGGTCGGCACGCCCCAGAACATCCACCAGGGCCCGGGCGCTGCCCTCGACCATTGCGGCGATGTGCGGATTGGCCCAGCCCCAATGGTGGACTACGGTCTGCTCGATCTCCCGGTGGGGCTTGGCGGCGGTTTGATGGCTCTGCTCCGGGGATGTCCCGGCGACGGCTTGACCGCCGCCGGCGGACAGGGCCAGCACAATAAAAAGGCCGGCGCATCGGCGAGTGGTGGGGGAGGGCGAGAAAATCGGAGAGTGCATGGCGGGGTACCTGCTCGGCTCGGGGCGGGACTGGGAATCGGTCGTTCTGCGCGAAAAGCCCTCGCCGATGTGCAGCTGATCGAGTCTCATCTGGGATTATCCTCTTCATTCGATACCTGTGGCTCAGAATGCCGAATAGTCACATGATCAATGTGGAATCTCAACCGGGGCTCGTTCCTGGCTGGGGGCAGGACAGCGCGCGACCCGCCAGCAGAGCGGCATTCGTATGCAAACCGGTAGCTACCGGAACGTCGATGATCGTGTGCCGGGGGCGCAAGACTGAAAAATCTGCGAGAATCGGCTGCGAATCGTCGAAGGAGATCGGCATCCGCGATGGTCGAGCGCCGACACGACATCTCGCTGGTCGCTGTTGTTACGATCATGGGCCATCCGCATATTTCAACCAAATAACATAACCAGATACCACGACAAATCGGAGGAAAACGACCATGTTGTCGATCATGCAAGACATCACCGAGGCAAACGCCAACCTGATGCGCTACTGCGTCGCCCTTACGCGCGCGACCAACCGGGAGCTCACCGAGTTCAACGAGAGCTACCTGATGGCCGCTCAGGTCGCCATGCAGGCATTCCGGAGCAACCCCATGAGCCTGGAGGAGACCATGGAGGTGCTGGTGCACAAGGCCAAGCTGATGGACAAGGGAATGTCGGCGACCAACAACAAGCTCAGGGATGCCGTCATGGACCAGATGGGGGAGGGAATGCAGGCCTTTCTCAACACGGTCATGAAGCAGGACGGGGAGAAGATCTCCGGGTATCTGAAGCGCGAGGCCGAGATCATGGAGGCGGTCGCCGACTTCCACGAAGAGATCGAAAAGATCAAGGACGAGTTCGGCTTCCAGTTCAATACTCCGAATTACGAGCTGGTCCACGAGACGTCCACCTTCAAGATGTACCAGGTACTGCCCATCAAAGAAGGCGTGAAGGTGCGTGACGATCTCAAGCCCATGCTCTTGGTGCCGCCCTACATGCTAGGCGCGCACATCCTCGCGTTCCTTCCTTACGAGGACAAGAGCTACGCCCATGCCTTCGCGAACGAGGGCATTCCCACCTATATCCGAATCACCAAGGACATCATGACCACCGAGGCGGTGCAGACCACCACCCCGGAGCGAGATTGCGAGGAGACCGCCGAGCTGTGTGCGAAGATTGCCGAGAAGCACGGCCAGAAGATGACCCTGAACGGTACCTGCCAGGGCGGATACATCGCCCTCATCAACGTGCTGTCCGGCAGGCTTCAAGAGAGCTGCGACACCCTGATCACCAACGTGGCGCCCATCGACGGCACCCACAGCGAGTCCGTCGCCGGCATGCCGCAGCTGCCGCACGAGTTCGTGACCGAGACCCTGCCCAACGGCAACAAGGTCGCGAACGGTTACCTGCTCAGCCTCGGCATGCGTTTCGTGGCGATCGACAGGGAAACCCCCTTGATCAAGGTGTTGGATCAGGCCTCCTTGCACAAAGCCACCAACCTGAATCCGGGAAAGACCAGCGCCGCCCTGTTCCGGTGGCTGCTCAAGGAGCGGGTGCACCTGCCGTTCGGCATACACAGCATGAGCTCACTGACCTTCCAGGAGCCGGTCGCGGACAACGGCGACCTCCCGATAAAGATGTTCGGCGAAACGCTCAACGTCAAGAAGCTCGCCGACATGAAGATGCGCTGGTATCAGGACTATGCGCTCAAGGACGACCTGGTGACACCCAATTGCGCTACGGGCGCGAACAGGCACTTGGACGGTACCGACGTCATAGAGTCCGTACCTTTCCCCGCCGGTCACGTAGCGGTACTGACCAGCCCCTACAACAAGCGCGCGCCGGTCAACGGCGAGTTTCAGACCAAAGACGGCAAGACCTACCGCGGACCGGTGAAGTTCCAGCTGGATATCTCGGCCAAGCCCAAGGCGCCCCGCTCCGGCGGTACCAGGAAGGGTAAGGTGCAGAACGCGCTGAAGTCATAAGAACTTTCCAGCACGGTGGGCTGCGGACGCAACGGCGAAGGAGGTTGCGCCGCATGTCCCGCAGGAGATGCGAGCAATGACGAAGCCAGCACCGCCGGGCCGTCCCCAGGCCGGCAAGACCATGGATTCGAGTCGACTGGACCGCGTCGTCGCGGACGCCCGTCGTGCCCGCGACGAGCGCGAGAAGGGTTACCGCGAGCAGGCGCTCAAGCTCTATCCGTGGGTCTGCGGCCGTTGTGGCCGCAGCTTCACACACGCCAACCTGCGGGAGCTGACTGTCCACCACATGGACCATAATCACGATAACAATCCCGCGGATGGCAGCAACTGGGAGCTGCTCTGTCTCTACTGCCATGACAACGAGCACCAGCGCTATGAAGAGCACATCGCCGCCAGCGGCAAGGGTGCAGGGCAGGAGCGGGGGACGGCAACGACCCATAAGCCCTTCGAAGGCCTGGAAGCTTTGCTGAAGGGCAAGTAATGACCATGACAGCCCAGGGCGTAGCCCTGGGTTGGTTGCCGCGTCGATTCAGCCCTGAAAGGGCGTGACAAAGACAGCCGCTCAGATGTCACGCCCTTTCAGGGCTGATTCCCTTCCAAGCCCCATCGGCTCGATATGATTGCCATTACCCCGAGCATAGCTCTCGCGGATTCCGAGCTCGATGAGCGATTCATCCGTTCTCCGGGTCCCGGTGGCCAGAATGTCAACAAGGTAGCGACCGCCGTTCAGCTACGATTCGATGTGGAGCGCTCCCCCTCGCTGCCCTGGCCGGTGAAGCGAAGGTTGGCCCGTCTCGCGGGGCGGCGGATGAGCAGCGAAGGTGTCCTGACGATCGAGGCGCACCGCTTCCGTACCCGGGAGCGCAATCGAGAGGATGCCTTGGAGCGCTTGGTCGAGCTGGTACGCAAGGCGGCTCACCAGCCCAAGCTGCGCCGCAAAACCAAGCCTAGCAGGGCGTCGAAGGAGCGAAGGCTGGAGTCAAAGCACCGGCGTGGCCGAGACAAACGGCTACGGGGACGACCCGGGTCGGAGGATTAGGAGCCGCACGATCCGTCCCCGGCTCGGTCGAAGACGGGCCTTCTCTCACCATGGAGCTTATCGCGAGCTTCGTGCATCAGATGCGATTGCCGGCGGGTGGCCTCATCTGATCCGGACGGACCCGCGGTGTGAAATAGACATCGGCGTCGTCGAGATCTACGGACCGGCCCTGCGCGTCTTCCAGGGGCTGATCATAGTCCTTCCAGCCACGCAGCCCCGTCTGCAGTGAAACTACATTCTCGTACCCGAGAACCTGTAGCGAATTGGCTGCGAGGACGCTCCTGTGTCCGGATCTGCAGACCACCACGACCTCGCGCTCCCGCGCATTCACCAGATCCGGCACCGTCTCCTCGTACTCCCACTCGCAGGCGGACTCGAGGATTCCGCGCGGCACATTGATAGAGCCCGCGATGTGCATGGCGTCGAACTCGTTGGGCTCGCGTACGTCCAGAATCAACAGGTCCGGATTCTCCTGCAGGCGCTCCTCGAGGTCCCAGGGCATGATCTCCCGGATGTCTGTGAGGCAGTCACGGATCAGTGCGATGAAATTCTTCATGGCAATAGCCTATTCGTGCTCTTGTTCTTTGTTCCTGCGCGTCTCCTGTCGAGCAGACCCGCATAACTGTCCGGTCGAGCGTCATCCTCGACGCTCGAATCAGGTTGTAATCATGGGCGTGAATCGTCTTGATGTTTCTGGAAATTGTCCTGCAAGCCCCGTGGTCTCGATGTTGGGGACCGCAACAACAACCAGTACATCGAGGGCCAGTGCTTCGAGGCCGTGCGAAGCAAGAAAGAGAAGAGATCTCCCAAGTGTTTTATTGGGGTTTGCCGATACAGTTGACAAGACTGGGCCATGATAAGGGCAATGTGGGAAAAAGATGCCTTGGCGCCAGCCGCGGCTCAGAGTCGGACCAGCACTCCTCCTCGGTCATGAAGGGCAGTGCCTCAGCCCGACCGCCAGGCTTCTCGACCAGCAGCACATCGAGCTCGCAGACTTGATCCAGATCAACACATATTGGCTCGATCGGGCCATGGTTTGTTCGAGATCTGCTATGGATAGTAAGGGATTTATGGCGAAGCGCTCGGTGCCCTGGTGGCGCCACAGCCACTCGGTGTTGCGGGGGCGCTGCAAAGGTCGCGGAGCGAGTCTTTGCCTTGGCTGCATCAGGCTATTACTTCGTCAAGGATGCAACAGAGAGGAGAAGTCAAATGTCTGCGATAAAGCTCAGGGTACGACAGCGCATCCTGTCCGCAATTGCGCTGCTCGCGTTTACGTTGGCACCAGTGTTGGCTGCGCCGCCATTAGCGGATCTCGCCGGAGGACTGAATATCGATAAAGAGGCGATTACTGTTTCAGGAATTTCCTCAGGTGCCTTTATGGCGCACCAGTTTCATATCGTGCATTCAGAGCACATTATGGGCGCAGGAGTCATAGCAGGAGGGCCGTATTACTGCGCTCGGGGGAGTATGCTGGATGCCGTAACCAAGTGCAGCAAATTCGTGGATCTCACCTGTGAAAAGCTCATGGCACTGATCAGTAGTGATGCTAGCGGCTGTGGCGCTACTGACAGAACACCGCAGAACGAGACTGAGGTAGAGCAGGTGGCGCAAGAGTCTTTCAATGAAGCAAGGAGGCAGAACAGTCTGAGCAACATCAAGAATGACAAAGTGTATCTCTTCAGTGGTCGGCACGATGCGATCGTCCCGCACGGCGTGATGGACGCTGTATATGCCCTCTACACGGACTCCGACAAGCTCGGGTTGAAGGAGGAGAACGTCGAGTACAATCGAGATTTCCCCGCACGGCACACGCAGGTGAGAGACAGCTTCAATCGGCCCGAGGGAGAGGTCGTTGGCAATTGTGCTCTACCGCCGGAGCCCCCTCCGCCCACAGACAGGAACTCGTTTATCGACGATTGCCAAGAAGTAGCCCGGGCGGCAATGCAGGAGGGTGGTTGCGTTTGTTCGGCGGATTCGCGGGCTGAATGCCCTCCGAGCGAGAGCAAAGAGCTTTGTGAGGATGTGGAGGACGTTGATCTCGCCGGAGCCATTCTCAAACATATTTATGGTAAAGAAGCCCTCGCCTCGGAGCGCGAAAAGACCGACGAGGACGATGTTCTGGTGTTCGACCAGAGGCGGATCTTCGAGCACTTTTTCCCGACCGGATGGCGCGTGCGGGCGCAAAACGCGTCCATGGCCAAGGGTGGCTATCTGTTTGTCCCCGAGTCCTGCAGGGAGGGCAAGAAGTGTAAGCTCCACGTTGCTTTTCACGGCTGCTTACAGGGTGGGAAGACCGATCAGCGACCGGGGCATTCAGGAAACCTGTTCTCAAAGTTCGCCGGATATAACGAGTGGGCCGTGGCGAATGATATTGTCGTGCTGTATCCTCAGGTCGAAGGACGGCAGGTTCCGCCGCCGATGAATCCCCAAGGATGCTGGGATTGGTGGGGACAGAGCTATACTCACGAGGATTACCATACGAAGCACGGCATTCAAATCAGAGCCGTCGCCCAAATGATCAACGAGCTCGTCGGCGAGCCGATACTCGATGTGAAGGCAGATTAGGGAGTGGCCTCTTGCGCGTCGATAAGTACATGGTCCATACATTATTGGAGGGAGAAATGGTAAAGACTCCTGAGTCCTTGCAGAAATTCTCCAAGTCCCTGATGGACTTGGACATGACGAAGGAGGTTGAGCAGGTTCTCAATCTGCTCGCCGAGCTCAAGGTACCCGGCGTCGACATGGACGCCCTGGTGGCCAGCCAACGCGATAATCTGGAGGCCGTTGCTAAGGCTAACCGCGCAGCCATGGAAGGGCTGAAAGGGGTTGGCGAATGGCAGGTGAAAATCCTGAAACAAGCGATGGAAGATATCTCGGAGTCCACCGCCGCATTGACCAGGGCCAAGTCGCCGCAGACTGCATTGGGGGAGCAAGCCGAGGTAGCCAAGCATGTTTTCGAGAATGCGGTAAAAAATATGCAGGATCTCGCAGATATTCTCCACAAGGCCAATGAAGATGCGACCAAGGTAATCGTGGAGCGCGTGCCCGAGAGCCTCGATGAGATAAAGGAGGTGCTGAAGACCAAGAAGTAGGGGTGAGCTCTACTTGGCGCTCTGCATAGAGCGAGTGGGGCAGGGCAAACGCATCAATCCGGCCTAATGGATCGAGCAAGCCCGAGCAGCCTTGCGGTGAGGATGAGGATTGTGATGGAGTGCAGAACAGTAGCGTGCCAGAAGTCAATCCGGTAAGTCGCTGGAGCAACGGTGCGCAGGACAGCGTAGCATGCGCCCAGAGGCGGGCGCATGCTACGTTGCCAATCGAGCACCACTACCGGCCAGAGAGCTGTACCCTTGCCGGGCGGGAGCAAGCATCTACCTTGCGATCGACCCGCTTGCACCACTCGATGAGTCAGCTTTACATCCGTGAAGGGGGGCAGAGAAAGCCCTGGCGAGGAGCGCTTATAAAGGGTGTATGGGCTCCGCTCCGCGGTATTATACGCGCCCGAACCGCTCGTAGACCTCTGTTTCCGCTGTGAGCCAATCTTCGAGCTCGTACCCCGGGGCGAAATCCCTCTTCACGGCCTTGAAATAGGCACATTCCTCGATCAGATCCCTGTAGATTTCATGGGCCGGCGTAGCCGGATCGCGTGATCCGTAGTAAACGAGGGCGTTCGACTTTGTAGTCATGTTCGAGCGGTCTCCACTCAATGATGCACCATATCGCCTTTCCTTTCGCGGGCGTCTCCTGTGCGACGAGGATCACTTGCTCGGCTATTGATGCCTCTTCGCACATCGAGGACGAACGACGGTCGGGCTCGATTCCGGGACATAATTCTGCGCCAATCGCCCTAGCGCCTCAACTGAAGCCATCCAGCGCGAAAGGCGCCCGGACGGAAACCCCTGGTGTTATGAGAAGGCATCGCCGGCGAGTAAACTGACGCAGCTCCCCGGACCTCGGAGGATGGGCCATCGTGCAGCAATATCTCGATCTGCTTCGGGACGTCGTCGACCAGGGTGCGGACAAGCCCGACCGCACCGGCGTCGGCACCCGCTCGGTCTTCGGGCGTCAGGTGCGTTTCGATCTCACCCGCGGATTCCCGCTGGTCACGACCAAGAAGATCCATCTGCGCAGCGTCATCTACGAGCTGCTCTGGTTTCTCGCCGGCTCGACGAACAACGGCTGGCTGCAGGAGAGGGGAGTGAGTATCTGGAACGAGTGGGCGGGCGCCGACGAGGAGCTCGGTCCCATCTACGGACGTCAGTGGCGCAGCTGGGCCTGTCCCGACGGCTCCACCATCGATCAGATCGAGGATCTAGTCCACGGCATCCGCACCAATCCCGACTCGCGCCGGCTGCTGGTGTCGGCCTGGAATCCATCCGACCTGCCGTTGGAAGGGATTTCCCCCCAGGAAAACATGGCCCGCGGACGCATGGCCCTTGCTCCTTGCCACTGCCTGTTCCAGTTCTATGTGCAGGGCGGGCGCCTCTCCTGCCAGCTCTACCAGCGCAGCGCCGACCTCTTCCTGGGTGTGCCCTTCAATATCGCCAGCTATTCCTTGCTCACCCACATGATCGCCCAGCAGTGCGATCTGGAAGTCGGCGACTTCGTGCACAGCTTCGGCGATCTGCATCTCTACAGAAATCACCTCACGGAGGACATCGTCTACGAGCAGCTGCGGCGCGAGCCCCGTGCGCTGCCGTGCCTGTCCATCCGACGGCGTCCGGCCTCCCTGTTCGACTACGACTTTGAGGATTTCCACTTCGAGGGCTACGATCCGTACCCGGCGATCCGTGCGCCGATCGCCGTGTGACTAAAACAGCAGGAGCGCCAGACTCATGACCCAAGCCTTCATCGACTACGGACTCTTCCTCGCCAAGACTCTGACCGTCTTTCTGATGATCGGGGCCCTGCTGATCGCACTGGTCCGAGCCCGCCGCGGGCACCACGGGGATGGAGACAGGCTCGAGGTGGTCGATCTCAACGGCAAGCATCGGGCTATGACGCGGGTCCTGAAGCATGCCTCCTTGCCCAGGAAGGCATTTCTGAAGGACCTGAAGCGTGATCGTAAGGCGCGGAAGGCGCACGACAAGAAAGGGGAGGGGACACGGCGCCGGATCTTCGTGATCGACTTTCACGGCGACATCAAGGCCTCCGAGGTCGGGTCTCTGCGGGAGATCCTCACGGGGATTCTCATGGAGGCCGGGGAGAAGGACGAGATCCTGGTGCGGCTCGAGAACGCCGGGGGATTGGTAACCGAGCATGGACTGGCCGCTTCCCAGCTGGCGCGGGCTCGGCAGCGAGAGGTGTCTCTCACCGTTGCCGTGGACAAGGTGGCCGCCAGCGGCGGCTACCTGATGGCCTGCGTCGCCGACCGCATCATCGCCGCCCCCTTCGCCATCGTTGGCTCCATCGGCGTTGTGGCGCAGCTTCCGAACTTTCACCGCCTCTTGGAGCGCCGCGGCGTGGACTTCGAGCTGCATACCGCCGGCGAGTATAAGCGGACCCTGACCCTCTTCGGAGAGAACTCGGATGCGGGGCGGGAGAAGCTCCGTCAGCAACTGGAGGATACCCATTCCCTGTTCAAGGACTTCATCCGCGAGTACCGGCCTGACGTGGATCTGGCAAAGGTGGCTACGGGGGAGTACTGGCACGGGTCTCAGGCCTTGGCCCTCGGCTTGGTGGACGAGGTGAAGACGAGCGACGATTACCTGATGGACGCCGGCGACGAGGCCGACATCTACCTCGTGAGCTACTCGGTCCACAAGCGGCCCCTGGAGAGATTGATCGGGTCCCTTCGGAGCACACTGCTGCGGGGGTTGGCGGGTCCCTGATGGCGAGCTTTTTCGGACATCTCTACGGCGGCGCAGCGGTGAGTGCCGGCGCTGCATTGGCCGTCGAGGGCCTCAAGTGGGCGCCTCCCGACCGAGTTCCGCTGCTTTTCGCCCTGGGTGTGGCCGGAGGGCTCCTGCCGGATATCGATTCCGACGGATCGACCCCCGTCAGGGTCTTTTTCACCCTCTTGGGGGTGACGGCGGCCTTCCTGATCTGCTTTTGGCTCATCGAGGACTACCCGGTCCAGGTGCTCGCGCTCGTCTGGGCCGGCGTCTTTCTTTTCGTGCGCTTCGGTGTCTTCGAGGTCTTCTCGCGCCTTACCGTACACCGCGGGATCTGGCACTCCTGGCTCGCCGCGGCCTTCGCGGGCCTCGCCCTCGTCGATGCCGTCTATCATTTCGGCGGCTTCTCGCCGTGGGAGTCCTGGCTCGCGGGCTTCTTCCTGGTCATCGGTTACCTGACCCATCTATGCCTGGACGAGGTCGCGAGCCTCGATCTCCTTGGTGCCCGCGTCAAGCGCTCGTTCGGGACCGCGCTCAAGCCCTTCAGCATCGCAGCTCCCCTCGCCTCCGTGGCCATGCTCCTGGGCGTGCTCGGCCTCGCCTACCAGGCCCCGACCATCGAGCCGGTCGTCGCGGCGGCGGGTCGTGTCCGTGCCGAGTATCTATCGACTCCCTTGTGGGGCTCGCAGGGGCACAAAAAGCCGCAAGCCGAGCTTCTCTGAATCGGACGTTTGGAAGAAGTGGTCCCGATCTTCCCGGCGGGTCCCTATCTTCTAGAAAGTAGCCTCGTTTTTCTTCCCGGTTTCCCAATCCCTCAGATACACCGATGACGACCATCCATCCCTATCCGCTGGCCCGAGTCGGGCTGATCGGCGGCGGCCAGCTGGGCCGCATGATCGTCAAGGCCGCCAAGCGGCTCGGCTGCACCTCAGTGGTCCTGGACCCGGTGGAGGGCTCACCGGCCGGACAGATTGCCACCCGCCAGATCGTCGGTGGCTACCAGGATGCCGGCAAGATTCGCGAGCTCGCAGCGGATTGCGATGTGCTCA
The DNA here is from genome assembly GCA_964471705.1 of uncultured Chromatiaceae bacterium. GTDB lineage: Bacteria > Pseudomonadota > Gammaproteobacteria > Chromatiales > Chromatiaceae > Thiosymbion. The sequence goes on along the minus strand of CAYYHR010000085.1, from coordinate 1,138 downwards.
CCTTCGAGCTGGAGGACATCGGAGCCGACACTCTGGCCGAGCTGGAAGCGGAAGGCCACCCCGTGCATCCGTCCGCCTCGGTCCTGAAGGTCATCCAGGACAAGCTCACGCAGAAACGGTTTCTCCGGGACCACGGCATCCCGACCTCGGTGTTCGAGGAGGTCTTATCGCCGGAGCTGGAACAGTTTCGTTCCTTCGGTTTTCCGCTGGTGCAGAAGGCCCGGCGGGGTGGCTACGATGGACGCGGCGTGGTCGTGATGGTCACGGAGGCGGCGTTCGATAAGTGCCTGCCGGTACCCTCGCTGATCGAGCGTTTCGTGGACCGGGCAAAGGAGATCGCCGTACTGGTGGCGCGCAGCACCACCGGGGAGATCAAGACCTACCCGGCGGTGGAGATGTGCATGCACCCCGGCGAAAACCTGTTGGACCTGTTGCTGGCCCCCGCCGATATCGATGATGCCGTGCGGGAGCAGGCCGAGGAGATCGCGATCCGTACCGTCGAGGCGCTGCAGGGTGTAGGGATCTTCGGCGTGGAGATGTTCGTGGACAAGGGCGGCCGGGTGCTGGTCAACGAGGTCGCCCCCCGCACGCACAACTCCGGGCACCACACCATCGAGGCCAACGTTACCGACCAGTTCGAGCAACACCTGCGCGCCATCCTGGGCCTGCCGCTGGGCAGCACCGAGACGCTCAGTCCGGCGGCCATGATCAACTTGCTGGGCGCACCCGGCGAGTCCGGCAAACCTGTGCTGCGCGGTCTGGACGAGACCCTGTCCATCCCCGGCGTGTGCCTGCACCTGTACGGCAAGGCCATCACCAGCCCGTTTCGCAAGATGGGTCATATCACGATACTGGATCGCGACATCGCCATGGCCAAGGCCAAGGCACTGCAGGTGCGCGACACCATAGAGATCGGATCGGAGGATGGGCCATGAGCGAGTGCGTCCACCGCTTCGACGCATGCTAATACCTAACCCAGTGAAGCCGGAACCTCACTCCTGCTCGGCCGCGTGGAGCGCCTGCAATGCCTGTTCCCAGGCGGCCTCCAGCCCGCGGGCGACGAGGCGGTTATCGGGATCGACGTTCTGATAGCGCCGCTGCGCGAGTTGTGCCTGGTAGCGTGCCTGCTCCACCTGAT
>CAYYHR010000084.1:0-13449 GCA_964471705.1 uncultured Chromatiaceae bacterium | reverse complement strand
CTGGTCCGCCCTTCTCGGGTGCCCTGCATGCCGATATGGTCGTCGGTGAAATTCCGGTTACTCTATCATTAACGCCAAGTGCCACAGGTGACGGTTAGGTTTCACCCCGGGTGATCCTCGGAAAGGTCCCGGCTGGTCCCGTAGAGAAGGAAGATGATTCACCGATATGAATCACAGTCTCGACTCTTTGCGTCCCGCAGAATGTATCTCAGTAGCGCATTCGGTCGGCGCAAGGGTGGTGGTCTCGGCTACAGGTAAAACAATGAGATCATCGCAAAGAAGATCATCACGGAGAGGATGTCGTTGCCGGTGGTGATGAAGACCCCGGTGGCCATGGCCGGATCGATGCCGAGCCGCTCCAGGATGATCGGGATGGATGCGCCGATCCCCGCGGCGACCATCACGACGCTGATCAGGGCGGCGCCGCTGGTCAGCGCCAAGGTGAGCGGGTCGTCGAAGGACGTGACCTGGGCGATGCCCAGCACCAACACGACCAGCACCATCGCGACGATGGAACCGTTCGCGAGCGCAGCCAGAAGCTCCTTGCCCAGGCGCCAGCCGAGGTCGCCGAAGGTCAGGGTGCCGGTCGCGATCCCCTGCACGGTGACCGTTGCGGCCTGAATACCGGCATTGCCCGCCGTCGACATCACGATCGGGATGAAGCTGGCGAGAATCGCGGCCTGCACGAGCTGGTCCTCGTATGCCCCCACCACGGCGGCGGACAGCGAGGCACCTGCCAGCCCGATCAGGAGCCAGGGGATGCGCCCACGCACGATCCGGCGGATCGACTCGTTGGGGTGCGTATCGACCGGGAGGCCCGCCATGAGGTTGCGATCCTCTTCGGCCTCTTCGCGCAGCACCCGGCGCAGCTGCTTCGGCGTGATGCGTCCGATCAAGTGTCCCTCGCGATCGACGACCGGCACCACCGACAGCTCGTAACGATCCGCCAGTGCCGCGACCTCCTCTTGGTCGGTATCAGCTCCGACCGCAATGAAATCGGTGCTCATGACATCGCGGACCCGCCTATCCTTCGGCGACAAGAGAAGATCGCGCAGCCTGAGATACCCCACGGGCCGATGCTCGGCATCGACAACGTTGACCGCATAGAGCTTCTCGATCGCCTGTGCGTGGGCACGGATCTCGCTCGTCACCTGGCCGACGGTCCAATCCTGGGGCACCGCGACGAACTTGCGGCTCATGATGCTTCCCGCCGACTCTTCCTCGAAGTTGTGCGACGACTCGATGGCCTCGCGCTCGCGCAGGCGGGGCAGCACCTGTCGCGCAACCTCGTCGGGCAGGTCCTGCAGAGTGGTGGCCGCCTCCTCGGGCTCCAAACCATCCAGAACCTCCGCTAGCCGCTGCACCGTCACATCCTCGAGCAGGGCATCGCGGAACGACGGATTGAGCTCGGCGACAACCTTGAGCTGATACTGATCGAGCCAATTGATCAGCACCCGAGCGCGCTTCAGCGGCAGATAGACGAACAACGCGAGCAGATGGGCGGGGGGCCAGTGTTTCAGCACCCTGGTTATTGTCTTGTGGTCTCCGGCCTTGATCAGACGCGCGAGCTCGTTGACCACCGCAGCGTTGCGAGCGTCGAGGTCATCGCTGACCCCCGGCCCCCCGACGGAGTGCCAGGTCAGCGGAATCTGTGTAGCTTCTGTGGTCATGATTCGACTCGATTTTTGCGATCCAGGCCAGCGACTGCCGCCGATTTGAGAGGAAGGAGAGAAGCTAATCGATCGATGTGACCGCAATGTGACGGCGGTGAGCCGCAACCCCGGAGCGAACCGCTACCTGACTCCTCGCTGCCTCTCCTCTCGGTGTCTCCTCTTGGTCTCGAGATCCCGTACGTAGAATCTGCGACAGGCACATTCGACAGGGGGACCGCGCTTCTCATCCAAGGCAAACGATGATTCGTCAAAATGCGGTGCTAATCTCCAGGACTGCAATCCATAAGGCATCTGACCACGCATTGTGTGCGGAGACGAAACGTGCTCAAAGACAAGCTCAGTATCTTCTTTGTTTTGTTGTTGCTGTTGACGGCAGGCGGTTTTCTGTATTGGGGTCTGGGCTACACGAGCTACAGCCACGTCGTTCTGTTCGTCCTGGCGACCGTCTTCGGCCTGTTCATGGCTTTCAATATAGGCGGCAACGACGTCGCCAACTCCTTCGGTACCTCTGTGGGTGCCGGGACCCTCACCATCAAACAGGCACTGGCCGTGGCCGCGATCTTCGAGGTCTCCGGGGCCATGATCGCCGGTGGAGCGGTGACCGACACCGTGCGCAGTGGCATCGTCAATCTCTCGACTTTAATAGCGGAGCCGAGCTTCGATGCCATGGACTTCGTCTACATCATGATGGCCGCCCTGCTCGCCGCCGGCGGTTGGCTCCTGATCGCCACCAAGCGCGGCTGGCCGGTCTCGACGACACACTCCATCGTCGGGGGCATCGTCGGCGCCTCGGTCACTCTGGGTTTCATCGCAAGCGGGGCAGCGAGCGCCTTCTCGCTGGTGCAGTGGGGCAAGATCGGCAGCATCGCCCTGTCCTGGGTGGTGTCGCCGGTTCTCGGCGGTCTGGTCTCCTACATCCTTTTCTTTAACATCAAGAAATTCATCCTGCAGTACAACGAGCAGGCCCAAACGCAGCTCAAGGAGATCAAGGAGGAGAAGAAACGTTTCAAAGAAGAGCACAGGACAGCATTCGACCGTCTGACGGAGATCCAGAAGATCTCCTACACGCAGGCGATGGCCCGGGATGGCGCCCTGGTCGATCTGGACGAGACCGTGACGGAGGACGACTACGAGTCCGACTACTACAAGCAGATGCACCGCATCGAGAAGAAGCGCGAACAGGTCGATGCCCACAAGGCGCTGGAGAATTACGTGCCTATGCTGGCAGCGATCGGCTCCATGGTCATCACCGCCATGCTGCTCTACAAGGGCCTCAAGCACGTGGACCTGCAGCTCACGCAGATGAACAATCTCTTGATCACCCTGATGGTGGCGGCCTCGGTCTGGATGGCGCTCAAGATCCTGGCACGCACCCTCAAGGGCGGATCGCTCGAGCGCTCCACCTTCCTCTTATTCAGCTGGATGCAGGTCTTTACGGCGTCGGGCTTCGCATTCAGCCACGGCTCGAACGACATCGCCAATGCCATCGGTCCCTTCGCGGCGGTTCTCGACGTGCTCCACAGCGGCGAGATCAATCCCGAAGCCCCGGTCCCATCCGTTGCCATGCTTGCGTTCGGTATCGCCCTGATCGCCGGCCTCTGGTTCATCGGCAAGGACGTCATCGCCACCGTCGGCACTCACCTGACCAAGATGCACCCGGCCTCCGGATTCTCAGCAGAGCTCTCCGCGGCCGCGGTTGTCATGGTGGCCTCCTCACTCGGCATCCCTGTCTCATCCACCCACATCCTGGTGGGCGCGGTGCTCGGCATCGGCCTTGTCAACAAGGCTGCCAACTGGGACCTGATGAAGCCCATCGCCGCCGCCTGGGTAATTACTGTGCCGGCTGCCGCCGTCCTCGCCTCGCTGGTCTTCGTCATCCTCCGCTCCCTGTTCTGAGCGAGGCTAGCATGCCCCCTGCGCTCCACGCGCATCAGGATGCTCAGAGCAACGCGCGCTCTGAGAGGGACATACCGAGCTGGGGGGGCGGTATCAGATTTCAGCGTCGAAGGCTGTGGTCGGATGCCGATTGCAGGAGTGCGAAGACCTTCGACGCTTCGCTTTCTGACGGGGAGGTATCGAGGGTGAGCTCGGCAAGGGTGCGGGTGCGCCCGTGGGCCACCACCGCTTCCCACAGCTCGGCGGCGGGTTGCGGGGGAGAGACTCCGATCTTCCGGCCGAAGTATTCTGACTGATGCAAGGCTTGGGGCCTCTGAATCGCCAGGGCGTAAAGCGCATCGAGGTCGGGATGCAGGGGGCCCCAGTAGGCGAAGCCCGCGAGGGCATCCCGTGCCCGGAGCATATCGCTGCCTCTCACCTCGACCCGGTACAGGCTGCTGACGCTGGGCTGGCCCACGGGCTCTCGTCTTACCCGGAAGGCATCCAATACGTCCTGTTGGGTCAGGCCCCCGCTCTGCCATTCCGTCCACACGGAATCAGTCCCGACCAGAGCCGCGTCCACACCCAGGGTCTCCACTGCGGCCCGAGCAGCGATACGCGCCATGGACTCCTTGCTCTGCGCCGAGCGCACCCGCGCGAACTGTGCGCCGAGCTCATCCCGGTACGGGGCGAGAACCTCGGTGATGGCCGAGGAGACGAGGGGATCCGGCTCGAGCCGTTCGCCGGTGTTGGGTATCAGCTCGAAGCGGGCTGCTCGAATGGAGCGGTCACGTACATCGTATTCGATGTCCATTCTGCCGACATGCTCCGCCTTGGCCCCGGCGTGCACTATCCATGTGTCCTTTACCTTCAGGGGTCGGGCGCGGAGGGTGTGGCTGTGTCCCCCGAGGATCAGGTCGATGCCATCCGTCTGCTCGGCAAGGCGGGTATCGTCGTAGATTCCCAGGTGGCTGACCAGCACCAACAGGTCGACTTCCCGCCGATGCCGGGCGATGATTTGGCGTGCGGTCTCCACATAATGGTAATCGGACCTCAGCTCCGGGTAGTAGGGACCGTCGAACTGCTCGCCCTTATCGTTCCAGGGCTTGGATACCAGGCCGAAGAAGCCGATCCGGACGCATCCCAGGCTCAATTCTGCGTAATCCATCCAGCCCGGCCGAGGACCGGATTGCCCAGCGGCCATCTGGATATTGGAGGCGAGCACGACGGCGGTCGGGTCGTGACTGAATGCGAGGAGCTCGTCCAAGCCCCAGGCGAAGTCATGATTGCCGAGGGTGCGAATATCGTAGCCCATTGCCTGCACTACTTGCCTGGTCGCTCGTCCCCTCGAGAGCACCTCCGCGATCGAGCCCTTCTCATAGTCGTCCCCTGCATTGGTGAGCAGGGTGAAGGGGTTCTCCCGCCTAGTCCTTTCGTAAAGGCCGCGGATTCGGGCCAGAGGACTCGAGCCACCTGCGTCGGGATTGTAGTGCGCGTGGATGTCGGAAACATGGAGAAACGTCAGCTTCTGTGACCTCGCCGCACGGTTGCATTGCGGCCAGCGCGAAACCCTTTGATCGATGATCGGATCTCGAAAAGGGGTCTCTGTATTCGGACCTTGCTTTTCAGAGTAGGACGCAATCGGAAAAGCAATGAAAGAGAATACAAATGTCAGAAGGGTGAGCGACCCTATGGGTGCTGTTTTCATCGCCGATCATCCCTCACCGGGAAGGTCTGCGGCTCTTGTCAGAGCGCGGTTCGGCGACAGTCTGAGACCGGACTGTTATCCCAAGATGAAAAAGCGAGGAAATCTCTATGACCGGCAATCGCCTAAGTGGCACTCTCCCGCCACACCACCTCCCCCAGGGGTACTTCCCATCGATCGGCCCGCAGGGATCGCCGGAAGTCGTCCTGGCAATCGCTGCCAAGCCTACGCACCATCGCCACCACCCGCACCCCTTCCACCCGTGCCAGGCGCGGCCGCCAGATCTCCGCGGCCTGGCGGGAGAGCCGGGCGACCGAGAAGCCGTCCGTGTCCACCAGATCCAGGCCCCCGTTGCGCTCGGCGAGCGTCAGGTGGTCGCTGAATCCCAGCCTCGCCAATCGTGCATGGATCGGATGGTCTTCGGCCCGCCGGCCGGCGAAATCCAGGTACAGATCGGACATGCCCAGAAGATCGGCCCTGCGTGTGAGCACCTCTGGCGGTGCCTCCATGTCCAGTGCCGGGGTGCGGCGCAGGACGGCATCTCCCGCCGGCAGCCCGGCGTGGGGATTGCCGATCCCGGCATCCACCAAGGCCAGGGTATGGCGGGCGCGGGTCATGCCGACGTAGTAGGTGCGGCGCTCGACCTCCAGCTCCCCGCTACGGGCCTGCCAGCCACCGTCGGCGATGAGGCAGTGGTCGAATTCCATGCCCTTGGCGGCGTGGACGGTGGATAGGAGAACCCCGTCGCCGATCCGCTGCTCGCGACGCTGCTCCGCCAGGGCCTCGTAGAGGAGCTCGATGACGGAGTCGATGGGGACCTCCGCGTCGCCGCTCTCCGCCTGCCAGTCGCGCAGGAGCCCTTGCAGAAGCGCATCCCAGGGAGAATCCGCAGGCCCTGCCTGCGAGGTCGCAAAGAGGTCGATCAGCACCGAGGCCCGGGCTGTCTCCTTTCTCCGCTCCCTGGCCCAGTCGAGGAAGGCGTCCAGCTCGCGCACCCGGTGTAGCGGCGGCGTCTTGTCGCGATCCAGTCCCCAGGCGATGGGGATGCCGTGGTGCTCCAGCAGGGCGCGGATCGGTTGGAGCACGGCCCGTGTCCTGGCCAGCACCGCGAAACCGGAATATAGGCCACCGGCCAGGCGCATCAGCTCACCCACCAGCGCCGCCGGCTGGGCCGCGAGGCCGGGCACCCGGAGCACCTGCACCCGCCCGCGCCCCAGGGGGTCGCGCCTCTCCCAGTCCCCGCCCAGGGACTCCGCCTGGCGGGCGCCATCGATCCGGATGGGATGCTCGCCCTTCATGCGGTCACGGTTATGGGCGATGAGACGGTTGGCCGCCGCGATGATATGGCCGGTGGAGCGGTAGTTCTCCACCAGGTGGCGGGTCTTGGCCCGGTAGTCCTCGCCGAAGCGGCGGATGAAGGCGACGTTCGTGCCGCGGAAGGCGTAGATATTCTGGTCGTCGTCCCCCACCGCCAGCAGGGCCAGGCGCTCGTCCGCGTCGGTCCGGGTGCGCCCGGCGATGGCCGAGATCAGGTCGTACTGGGCCTGGTCGATGTCCTGGTACTCGTCCACCAGGATGTGGCGATAACCGCCGAGGATACGGTCGCGCAGCTCGTCGGGCTCCAGCCCGCCGGCGTCGGTCTCGCCGCGCAGCAGGCGCACCGCCTCGGGGATGACGGCGTCCAGGCTCAGCTCGCCGCCGTCCTCGGCCCGCGCGGCGTAGGAGTGGCCGGTGAGGCGCATGGCGAGCCCGTGGTAGGTCTGCACCTGCACCCCGCGGGCATCGGCGCCGACCAGGTCGAACAGGCGGCGGCGCAGCTCCAGCGCCGCGTTGCGGTTGAAGCAGACCACCAGGATCGCGCGTGCCGGCACGCGCTGGACCCGCAGCAGCCAGGCGCAGCGGTGGACCACCACCCGGGTTTTGCCGGAGCCCGGCCCGGCCAGCACCAGCAGGTTGTCGTCGACGGGGGCGGCGACGATGGCCTGCTGCACGGGGTTGCTCAGGGCCTCGACGATGCGCCGGTAGGATTCCTGCCCCGTGGCTCGCTCCAGCTCCTCCTCGCGGTCGGGAAACCAGCGCTCCACGAAGGCGCGCTGCTCCTGGGTGAAGTAGTCCAGAACGAAGGCCAGCGCCCGTCCGATGCGCTCCAGCCCCAGGCGGGCGTATTCCTGCATGACGTGGACCTGGAACACCCGCTCCCGGTAGTGCTGGGCCAGGGGCTCGAAGTCGCCCTGGCCGTAGCGGCGGCGCTTGGCGGTGTCGTCGAGGCGGATGGTCATGGCCTGGTGGAACACGCCGAGCCCCTGCTGGAGCTCGATCACCTTGTTCTCGTGCAGGAACAGCAGGGCACGGTCGAGGGCGGCCAGGGGGTCATCGAGCTGGGAGGCGACCACCAGGTCCGCGGCCAGGGCGTCGGTCAGCTCGCGGGTACCGAAACCGACCAGGCATTCGGCGCTGGCCGGGGCCTCGGGCGGGATCTTGGCGAGGATGGCCTGCAGGGCGACCTGGGCCACCGCCCGTCGGCGGGCGGCCGTCTCCACCAGGGCCTGCCAGGAGCGGCGGAGCTGGACCCGGTAGTGGTCACGAGAGACCGGCCGCAGCTCCAGGCTGCCGCTGCCCCCGGCGAGCCCCCGGCCATCGAGGGCGAGCCCGCGTACCAAGCGCAGCAGCGCGGTGGTGCTGGAGTCGGTCTCGCCCTCGTCCAGCAGCCGCTGGTTCAGGCGGCGCAACGACAGCTCCTGCCACTCGCCGGGCTCGGCGTCCGGGCACTCGATGCGCAATTGGCCGAGCATCGCATCCTCCAGCCGGCACAGGGTCCGGAGCCGCTCCAGCGAGGTCCCGACCACCTTGTGACGCACCAGCGCGGTCAGCAGCACGCCCTCGTCCAGCAGGCCCGACTCGGCCATGGCGTGGAGGCAGCGCAGCACCCGGCGTCCCGCCTCTGGGCCGTACTCCTTGAACGGCGCCAGGCCGGCCAGGCTGTCGGCGCCGATCCCTTCGTCCGGGTCGGCGTTGATCAGCTCTTCGAGCAGGGCGAGCCACTGGGCCTGGGTTTCGATCGAGATATTTAATTCGGCCATGCGCCGGCGCGCCTGCTCCAGGTCGCGTATCCGCGGCATTCCCTGGAACACCCGGGTGTGGTTCTCGTTGCGCTCCAGGAATCCGCCGCGCTCCAGCCAGGCCACCGCGGCCTTGACCTTGGTGTCGTACTGGCGGTCGTCGGTGTCGAACCCGGCCTCCACTTCATCGTCGCGCAGCAGCTCGGCGGTGGTCAGGACGATGTCGCCCTCGCGGTCGCTCTTCGCCCGGCGGATGCCGCGCAGGAGCTGGGCGATATCCTTGCGGCTCAGCTCCGAGGAGGCGCCCAGGCGAAACTGGGTCTCGATGTCCTTTTCGTCGTAGAGCAGCACGCACTCGGCGTGCGCGAAGTCGCGCCCGGCACGGCCCGCCTCCTGGAGGTAGTTCTCCAGCGAGCCGGGGATGTCCGCGTGCAGCACCAGGCGCACGTCCTCCTTGTCGATACCCATGCCGAAGGCATTGGTGGCACAGACAACGCGGATGGTGCCTTCGATGAATGCTTCCTGGATCCGCCGTTTCTCCGGTGCGGTCAGCCCGGCGTGGAAGGCCGCCGCGGGCCAGCCCGCATTCACCAGGAATTCCGCGGCTTCTTCCGTGCTGTTCCTCTTGGCACAGTAGACCACCGCCGCACCGTCCCGCTCACCCAGGTGCTCGGTCAGCAGGGCGTGGAGCCGGGGCAGCTTCTCCTGCTTGCGCACCGGCTGCACCTCGAAGCTCAGGTTCGGCCGCTCAGTGCCGCCCTCGAACAGGGTCAGCTCCTGGTGCAGCTCGCGCCGGAAGAGCGCGACGATCTCCTCCTTGACGGCAGGCTTGGCGGTGGCGGTGAAGCAGGCCACCGGCGGGGGCTCTACCTCCTGCTCTGCGGCGAGCTCGCGGATGAAGCGGCCGGCGTAGAGGTAGTCCGGACGGAAGTCGTGACCCCACTTGGAGAAGCAATGGGCCTCGTCGAACACCCAGGCACCGATCTCGCGCTGGGCCACCACCTGCCGGAAGCTGCGGTTGCGCAGCTGCTCCGGCGACACGTAGAGGATCGCCACATCCCCGAGGCGCACCCGCTCCAGCACATCCGCGCGCTCGGGCGGGGTGAGCAGGCCGTTCAGCGCCGCCGCCGCGGGGGAGCCCGTGTTGGCGACCAGGTTGTCCACCTGGTCCTTCATCAGGGCCTGCAGGGGCGAGATCACCAGGGTGAGGAGGCCGCGGCGGAAGTGGCGGGCGAGGGCAGGCACCTGGTAGCACAGGGACTTGCCGCCACCGGTGGGGAGGATGGCCAACAACGGCGCCTCCCGCATCCCGTGGGCGACGATCGCCTGCTGCAACGAGCTGCCGTCGCTTGCGCTGGGCTCGGGCCGGAACCCGGCGAAGCCGAACCAGCGCTCCAACTGGGCGACGGGCCGATGGACCGTGCCGCACCAGGAGCACGCGGGATCATCGCAGGGCAGATCGCGTAGGGCGCGGAGCATCCCCGGAATCTCCGGGTAGCGATGCCGCACCCAGGGCGGCAGCACCGAGTTGGAGCCCGATACCCGGAGCCAGCCGGCGACGTAGGCCAGTGCCGGGCCGAGTACGATGTCTCGTGCGCTCGCACCCCGGATAGCGCTCCTGCAGACCTTGCCGTTGCTGTACCTGGACCAGATGGCCATCGCCTCCGAGACGGAGGGCAGCGGGGCGCCCAGCTCGGAAAAGACCCGATCCAACCCCTCGAAGCCACCGTCCCCGCCGGCAAAGCAGGCGCGGAAGAGGGCGAGGAAATCCGGCTCCAGGGATTGCAGCGCGTCCCATTGGTCGAGAAACAGCGAGCCGGCCAGGCGCGCGTCGGCCACCGGGTCGTTCACCGACTGGCTGACCAGCTTGTAGTCCTTCACCAGCCGGTGGTACGGATTTTCGGGAAAGGCGAGGGGGGAGAGGTAGAGGGTGTCGATGACCGGCAGATCGAACAGCGGCGAGGCGGCCGCCAAGCCGCGCAGCATCGGCAGGTCATGGCCGATCAGGTTGTGGCCGAGGAGGCGCTCCGCCCCGGCGGCGAAGGACTCCAGCTCCTGCAGTGCCCGGCGGGCGTCGAAGCGGCCCTGGCGCTCGAAGGTACGCCCCGCGAAGACCGCTCCGATCTTGTGCAGCCGCTGGCCGGTCTTGTCCGACTCCAGATCCAGGAGGAGGCAGCGGGAGAGGGTCCGTTCGGCGATCGAGTCCATGCGATGAGCAGTAAAGGAATCGGAATCAAGGCGATTTGTGTCAAAGAACATACCATCGAGCATGTTGCCAAATCGTCGAACTGCCAGTCTATACTGGCAATTCGTGAAAAACCGCTCGGTCCCTGCAAGACCGCACTCGAGGAACGCTCATGTTCTTCATCATCGCCAACTTCACTCTGGCCGGCGCCCTATTGGTGGTGGGCGTGCTGACGCTGCGCAATGTGAGTAACCCGCGCGAATACCTGTTCGCCAGCCTGCCGTTGCTGTTCGGACTGCACCAGTTCGACCAGGGCATCGTTTGGCTGGGCCTGTATGGCGTCGGCAGCCCTGCCACCCTGCATGCCGCGGCGACGGTGTTCGTTTTCTACGCCCAGGCGGCCCTACCGCTGCTGGTTCCCCTGGCAATCTGGCTGATCGAGCCGCCCGGCTTCAAACGCGGCTTGTTGGCGGTGTTGGCCGTGGTCGGGGGATTGCTGGCCGCCTACGTCGCCTGGGGGTTGGCAACGGTGCCGACCCGGGTCTACGTCCACCATGGGTCGCTGGTATACGAAAACCCGTTCACCCACCAACTCTGGATCGCCGGGGTGTACATAATGACCACTTGCGGCTCCTTGATTCTGAGCCGAAGTGTCAGTATCCAGATCTTCGGCTGGCTGAACCTGGTAGGACTCAGTGTGGTTTTCGTCCTCGCACAGTATTCGTTCACGGCGCTCTGGTGCCTGTACGCCGCACTGGTCAGCGGCGTGCTCTACCTGCATTTCGTCGAGCGCCGCATCGCCGCGTTACAAGCCCTGAGTCAGCGCGAAGAGGCATTGAGCCGGGAAGCCCAAGTGGAGCTCGAACAACTCAGCCGTCATTTCCCGAGACTGCGGCGAGTGTTGCTCAGCGGTTCTTAGAGGCTGGGATACGGATTCGGTCTCGCGTCCAAGCAAGGTTGGGCCTCGTTGGCTCGGCCCACTACCCCGGGCTGCTCGGACGTAAGGTTGTCTAACATGCTAGCATTTTGGTAGCTAAACACTATCGAGGCGATGATCCATGGCCACCGTTCTGATCAAGCACCTGCCCGACGAGCTGCATCGGCAGCTCAAGTTGCGCGCCCAGCGTCACCGCCGGAGCCTCAACAAAGAGCTGATCACCTTGATCGAGGATGCGCTCGCGGATCGGACCGTCGAAGCGCTGCCCGAGCCCGTCAAGCTGCGCAAGCCATTGACCCAAGAGATGTTGGACCGCGCCCGCGAAGAGGGCAGGGCGTGATCGTCGTCGACGTCAATGTCATTGTCTATCTGCTCACCGACACCCCGCAGCGCGAGCTTGCCCGTCGCGTGCGCGCATGCGACGGCGATTGGCTGGTGCCTCCCCTATGGCGCCATGAAATGCTCAATGTGCTCGCGACGCTCACGCGTCAGGATGTACTCGATGGCTCCGCTGCGTTGACGGTTTGGCGGAACGCCGTCGGACTCCTGGGCACTCGTGAGCAGCAGCCGAACATGGAGCAAGCCCTCTCGTTGGCGATCGAAAAGCGGATCAGCGCCTACGATGCCCAATATGTAGCCTTAGCGGCTGCGCTGGGCGTCCAATTGATCAGCGAGGACAAGAAGCTGCAGCGACAGCTCAGCGAATGGGTAATATCCATGGCCGGTTTCACTGACCGTATGCCCGGAAGCAGCGGCAAGGGTTGCCAGTAGTACGGCCGTACCTGAGATTTCGCTGCCGCCTCCGTGGGCTCCCCGTGCATGCAGGCTACACAGTTGAGATCGCCTCTCGCCTGTCGACACCGGATGTCAGGTGGTAGCGGGCGCCGGCAAATTCGATGCGCAGGGGCCTAACCATGGATGAAGTCTTGCAAAGCGCCTTCGATGCAACCATGCGAGATCTGACACTGACCTTGCCGATTGCGGACGGGGAGCATGCCCGGTGACGCAGCCGCCACAGGCGCTTGTCTCCGCGGAAACAAGGAGCTAGCATCCGAATACCGTTAAGGAATTCAAGGAAAGGGCACTCGGCATGTACCCTGCGCAAGCTCCACGGGGCGATGGCCACATCCCGGTGGATACGGACAGAATCGTCGGCGGCTCCAAGCTGCTCGGCGAGATGCGCGACCTCATCCGCCGCAAGCACTACAGCATCCGCACCGAGCAGGCCTATCTCGAATGGGCCAAACGCTACATCCTCTTCCACGGCAAGCGCCACCCCCGGGAGATGAGCGAGGCGCAGATCGTCGCCTTCCACAATCACCTCGCCGTCGACCGCAAGGTTGCCGCCGCAACCCAGAACCAAGCCCTCAACGCCTTGGTGTTTCTCTACCGGCTGGTCCTCGGGCGTGAGGAGTTGGCCCTGGACGACATCACCCGCGCAAAGCGCCCGGAGCGCCTCCCCACCGTCTTCGACCGCAGCGAGATCGAGCGCCTCTTCGCCCATATCGAAGGCACCCCCAAGCTGGTTGCTGCGCTTCTTTACGGGGCTGGCTTGCGCTTGCTCGAAGGGCTGCGCCTGCGCATCCAGGATCTCGAATTCGAGCGCAGCCAGATCATCGTTCGCAACGGCAAGGGAGCCAAGGACCGCGTCAGCCTTCTCCCTCCGGCACTCGTTCAACCGATCCGCGACCAGATGGCTTTCGCGAAGCAATTGCACGCCCAAGACCTGGCCGCAGGGCTTGGCGAGGTCTACCTCCCGTACGCCCTGGAGCGCAAGTACCCCAACGCCGCGAAACAATGGGGCTGGCAATACCTGTTTCCGGCCGGAAACACCGCCGTCGATCCGCGCTCAGGCAAGATCCGGCGTCACCACCTTGGAGAGTCGGCGATCCAGCGCGCGGTTAAGAGGGCCATCACTGTCGCCGGCATCCACAAGCACGGCAGTTGTCACACCCTGCGGCATTATTCCGCATGCCGGATTATGCCGAATCCCGGTGTGAGCGCTGGTGAAGCTC
>CAYYHR010000083.1:0-13661 GCA_964471705.1 uncultured Chromatiaceae bacterium | reverse complement strand
TACGGCGTCGCCATCATGACACCGTCCTACGTGGCGGACCCGCCGGAGCCAAAGCTGGTCGCCGAGGACCAATGGTTTGCGGCGCCGGCGGCACCTCCTGCCCCATCCGAGTGAGTGAGGCGCAGCGCATCTCGAAGCGACTCAGGCTCGAATCGACCAGGCTCGAATCGATTCAGGCCGCTACCGGCGCGGGCTCATGGGTCAGGCACTTCTTCGGACAGACCCTCGAGCAGGCCTGACAGCCGATGCAGTCCAAAAGATCCTTCAGGCTCATGACCATGCTGGTGTCGTCGGAGAAGTCATCGTCATCATCGCCGTAATCGTCGTAATCATCGGCTTCCAGCTCCAGATCCAAGTCCTCCCGGTCGACCAGCTCGAAGACATCCCGAGGACATACCTTGAAGCAGCGACCACAGCCGATACATGTTCCTTGATTGAGGTCGGTGATGAACGCCGGCGTCCATTCGACACCACCGCGAGTAAGTCCGGTAATCGTGCTCATTTCTTGCCACTCCTCACTTCAATGGAATTGCCGCAGTCGGAAGATCAGAGTCCCGCGGCCTTCGGGTACTCGCCGACGATCTCCAGGGCAACCGAAAGGATCTTGTCAGCCTCGTCCTTCGTCTTGGACAGGGTCGGAAAACCGAAGCGATGGACGTCACGCAGGGTCTTGTCCATGACGACCAGCTTCCCGACCGTGATGAGGGCACGTCCGAATCCCTCGTGGGTCAGGTTGATGGTCGGCACGGCCATGAGACCGCACTCCCGCTCGATCATAGCGGCGATGGCGTTGTAGAAGGCCTTGACGCGGCTTATGACCACCTCGTCCGGATCCCCGACGATTGGAATCTGGCGCTTTTGCTCTTTGGTTATGACGAAGGGTGCGAGAATCCGCGCCGCAGGCCAGCCATCGGAAGAACCGTAGGCGTCCAGGGCTCGCATCTGGCGTACCATCTCGATGGCAAAATCGGTTCCGAGAACCGGGTCGTCGGGGTTGATGTTGAGGCTGGTCTCTGCCATCGGGCTTACCTCTCGCTGGTGACCAACAGAACAATTCGATGCGCCATCCGCTCGCCGATCAGGGCCGACCACCAGGGTCGCCTGAGACCGGCGGCAGGGCGACAACCGCGGGCGCGTCGGCTCTTCGCAGCAGCAGGGGCCGGTAACCTCCCGTCCCGGGCGCCCCGCCGCTCGAGCGACCAGCGATCCAGATTCCAAGGAAAAGACCCAGAATGCCGAGCAGGGCACCTGCGCCCTCCCCTGCTCCTGCCAATTCGGCGCCACCGGCGCCAAGAATCAAGGTGGCCAGGGGGAGCAGGTACGCGAGCAAGGAGGCTCGGGTGAGCGCGTCCTCCGCGATGCCGATGACCACCAAATCTCCGACCGAGACGCCGATCGCGTCGGCGACCTGAAGGCGGTTGGTGCGTGCCGGGAACAATTTGGAGACCGCCGAGATCCCGCAACCTTCCGAAGAATGACAGGACCCACAGGCACTGCGGCGGCTCGTCTCCACCCAGGCAAGCCCCGGCGCAACGCTGACGACTCGGGCGCCCTCCTCGATCATCGCTCTGGCCTGTGGGGAAGCATCATTCGATCCATCCTTCCTGCTCCATGTCATCGAATCGCCGCGCGCTGCGTGGCCGTTGCCGCACCATGGCGTGCGCCAGCCAACCCTCGGGGCCGACCTGCAGCTCCTCGCGCAGGCTCCCCAGAAGGTCCCCGATCTCCGTGCCTGCCGCGACCCGGACCGCCTCGACGCCCCGGATGTGCAACTGATTGATTGCCGAGGCGCCCACGGCCTGGCAGTAGACGGCGACGCATCCGCTCAGGGCCTCGATCTTGGCCGTGAGCTTGCCCTCGTCATGGCTCGGGAAACCGGAAGGGACACCTTCTGATGGTCCTAATCTTGGTGACCCAGCGCCCTCGCCGGCGGGCAAGGCGCCGAATTGCACAACCTCCGTGAGGCTGGCCCGCACGGGGCTCAGGGCATAAACGGCGAAGGACTCGGCTGTACCGAAGTGCTGGTCCACCCGTTTCATGTCGCTGGTGGCGAAGGCTACCTTCACGGCGGCTTCCGCTCCGCGACTCTCCGTGCCCGTATCGATCAGCTTCAATCTTCGCTCAAGTGCCATCGCCATCCTGTCCTCACATCAGTCGCGAACGCTCACCGTGCGAGCCCTTCGATTCACCCGCCGGCTTCTGGGACAATCTCGACCGGTAGGGAGGGATCTCACCCCGTTCCAGAGCGAGCAGGATGTTCGCCAGGTCGAAGAGGGTCTGGCGGGTACCCTGATAGCCTATCCAGGTACGCTGGTAACCGCCCACCTGCTCGTAGAGGGGAAAACCGGCGCGCAGCAAGGGGATTCCGAGGCGCTCACTCGTGTGCACCGCGTGGGAATTTCCGATGAGCACCTCTGCGCCACGCTCGCGGGCAAGCAGCTCGAGATCTTCCAGGTCTCCGATCTTGACCTGGTCCGTGCGGACCCGCTTCAATGCGGCTGCGTTGGAGGGCGCCACGGCGGCGACTGTCTCCGCCCCCATCGATGCCACCAAATCGCTGAAAGCGACCAGCAGGTCCGGGTCCGCCGCCAGGGCAAAGCGGGACATCCCCAGCATGAAGTGGGAATCGAGCATGGCGTCCTGGAGCTGGGCACGCTGGCGCTCGATCCTCGGCGGCACCGGCGCGGCGGAGATCCTAGACAGCTCGGTCACCAGCCGATCCACGGCGTCGAGCCCCATGAGGTGGGGGAAGCGGACATCCGGCACGCCGGTGCGCTCGGCCAGCAGGTCTGCGGCGGCATCCAGGGAGGCGCCGACGACGAGGGTCGCCGCCGAATCGCCGAGGTGCGCCAGGTCCGCGACCCGGGTGCCGCCCAAGGTCAGAGGGCTGAAGTCCTGCTCGTGCAGGCGTCCGTCCAGGGATTCGGACAGGTCGGGCAGCAGGACCGGTTGCAGACCGAACAGCTCGAGGATATCCCTGAGATGCTCCAGGTCGCCGGGCGTCAAGTGCGAGCCCGCCAGGACATTGACCTGCCGGGGCCGTTTCCCGGGGCGTGTGCCGGCCTCGCCTGCTGCCGGCACCAGCTCGCCGATGATCGCCTCGACCGCCAGCGCGAAGCCGGACTCCATGGAGCCGGTGAAGTCGGGGGTGGAGACCGGCACCACCGGAATCGAGCCATACTCCGGGTGCCTCTCCCGAAACATGCGCACGCCCATCCGGGAATCCGCACCCTGGGTCTCGGACAGCGCCGTCGTTGGCACACCGATCAGCTCCGGATCGTTTTTCGCACAGATCGTCGCCAGTCCCTCCACCAGGTTCTCGTACCCCCCCATAACTGCGCTGATCTGGTCCATCGCACTGGATTGAAGCGGGATCGGCTCGCGGAAGTGACGCACCAGGAAGACCTTTCCGAAGGCCATGCAGCCCTGGGAGCCATGCAACATGGGGATGGAACGGCGAAAGCCGAGAAACGCCAGGGCCGCGCCGATCGTGGAGCTGGCCTTGAGCGGATTGACCGACAAGGCCTTCTTGCGCTTGACGATCTCAGCCATTGACGACGTCCTTGGGGAGCTCGCCGTAGGGATCGTTCGCGAGGTCCTGCGGCATACCTGTCGGCCTGACAGCGCCGGCTGCCCAGGGTGCCGGGCGGCGCACCGCCTCCCACACCGGGCTCTCGATGGTAAGGCACAGCTGGCGGGCCAGCTCCAGCATGCCCTCGTAGCCTTCGTAGGCGAAGTCGCGCTCCTGGTTGATGTCGAGGAACGGAATCCGTGCCTTGAGGGCCGTGTACATGTTGCGCCCGCCGGCGATGAGCACGTCCACATCCTGATCCCGCACGATCTGGATCAGGGCACGGGGATTGCCCTCATCGAGCATGACGGCATCCTGCCCCATGAGCTCGCGGATGCGGGCCTTGTCGTCTTCGGTGGACTTCCTGGTGCCGGTCGCCACCACCTCCATCCCCAGGTCCTGCAAGGCGGCGACGACGGACCAGGACTTCACCCCCCCCGTGTAGAGCAGCACCTTGCGCCCGGCAAGCCGCTCCCGCCACGGGACGAGCGCGGCATCGAGCCGTGCCTCCTCCCGCGCAATCAGCTTCTCGGTGCGCGCAGACAGATCCGGGTCGCCGATGATGCGGGCGAAGTCCCGCAGGGCCTGCGAGACATCTCTGGCCCCGTAGAAGCTGCCCTCGAACCAGGGGGTGCCGAAGCGCTCCTCCAGCTTGCGGGCCACATTGATCATGGCCTTGGAGCAGACCATCATGTTCGCCTCGGAACGGTGCATGGTCTGCACCTCACGGAAGCGGGCATCGCCGGACAGGGTACAGAGCACCCGCAGGCCCAGCTCATCAAGCAGGGGCAAGACCCGCCACAGCTCCCCGGCGATGTTGTACTCGCCGATCAGACAGACGTCGTGGACCTCGAGGCCGTCCCTGTCGATACCTTGCGGAAGCGGGTCGGGCTCCCGCGTCCCGCAGACGTGCTCGACCATGGCCTCACCGCCGATGCGGTTGCCGAGGTTCTTGGTCCCGTAGAAGCCGGCCGCATCCACGGGCACGACCGGCGTCCCCCAGCGGCGCTGGGCGTCCTTGCACACTGCCCCGATATCGTCCCCGATCAATGCGGGGATACAGGTGTTGTAGACGAAGACGGCCGCCGGATGGTAACGGTCGATGGCCTGCTTGATGGAGTGGAACAGGCGCTTCTCCCCGCGGCCCATGACGATGTCCTGCTCGGTCAAGTCGGTGGTCATACCGATCTTGTACAGAGCCGGACCGGAGGATCTGGTGCCGCGGTTGTCCCAGGAATTGCCCGCGCACGCAATGGAGCCGTGGATGATATGGGCAACATCGGCGATGGGCAGCAGCCCGATCTGGGCCCCGTCGAACGCGCACCCGCCGGCCGTAGCCCCGGGCTTGGGCTTGGCGCAGCCGGATTTCCCCTTCTGGTTGTGGGCACAGGAAGGCTCGTCGAGCAGGGCGGCGATGTCTTTCTTCTTCACGGAAGCTCCAAGGCGTGACCGATGGATCTCCCGTAGCATGGCCTGTGCCAAGCCTTATCCCTTTGATCCCCCTACCCTAATCCGAGATGCCCCTTGTCGCATACCTGACAAAGCCAGGACATTGAGGCATCGTCGACATCAGGCTGTCCGCCTTGCTCGCGAGCTCGCTCGTAGGAGGGTCAGTTCTCGGAAGCGCCGCGGTACTTCTCGTCCTCTTCCTTCTGTTTTTTCACTATCGCCACCCGGGTGCGCATGTCCCATACATCCTTGCGGTTTTCCACCCGCTTCTCCCAGGCACCCACAGCCTCCTCGATGGTCCGCTCGCCGAACAGGACCTGGCGCATAAACTGGAAGCCGAAGTCCATCAGGATCAGGTCGTCGCCTTCCACGGTTTCGTAGAAGGTGTCGTTGAGCCGGTAAGTCTTGCGGAAATTGTCGCTGAGCACGAAGCGCCGGAGCATGTCCAGGTTGTAGGAGGCCATGAAGAAGAGCTGAAGACTCATCTCAGAGGGGCGTCCGACGCCCGGACCGGCGGACTTCTTCTTGAGGATCAGCTGGTACCAGCCCCGGTTGTGGTCGTCGGATTCCTTGCAGCCCTGCTCGACCCGGTAGTCGTCGATGCTGATCTCGCGATCCTCCAAGTGCCCCTTGCAGTGCTCCTCCCGGACCAGCGTGTAATTCTCCCGGGCTTCAGACGAGCCCTTCGCCCGCATGTTGAGCAGCGACAGCGGGTAATAGCGACAAACGGTAGGTCTGTCCTCGTAAACACTGCAACCGTTGTCGCCGTCGAGCATGCCGCACACGCCCTCTTCATCGGTCCGCATCTTAAGACCCGGAACCCCATCTTGGTCCATTGCGAAGGGTACCGTGTATTTCTTCAGGAATTCCTCCGAGCTCATGCCCAGACGCTTCTTCAGGCGCAATACGTCGTAGGGAGCAAGCGTCACGTCGGCCTTCCTGCAGCAGGCGTTGAAGCAGGAGATCCCCTTGTAGCATCTGAACCTGATCCGGGTGCTGCCGGTCAGCAGCTCGGGCAAGTTAGGGCTCTCGAATGGGATATCGAATTTCTCGCTGCTCATGTGGAAACCTGGATCACTGAATTTTGAACCGCATATGGATAGGCTTTGAATTGTCTTGTTTCCCGCAAACAAAAAATCCGGGCGCCTCACAGCGCCCGGATCTTCCAGCCTGTTGGCCCTCGAGGATTACTTGAACAGCTTGGACTTGTCGACCAGATCCCTATGGGCGCGCTTGAAGCAGGTCCACTGCTTGGACTCCTTGTCGTAGATGGAATTGACGAAGCAGTGCCAGTTCTTCTCGTCGACCACATTGTGGTCCATGCGATAGTAGAAGCCCGGGTAACGGGATTCCTCGCGGAACTGGATGTGCTTCATGTGTGCCTCCGCCGTGAGCACGCGGTGGTAGTTCTCCCAGGCCCGCAGCAGCTCGTGCAGGTCCTTGGCACGCATCTTCAGGGAGTCTTCCTTCAGCTTCTCCAGCTTGTCCTCGGCCTGTTCCAGCATGTGGGCATTGGTCGTGTAGTAGGTCGCCACACCGGCCACGTACTCGTCCATGATCTTCTGCAGACGGAACTGCAGCATGCGCGGCGTGATGTAGTTGGGGTTGACGTCGATAGCCGTCGTGTAGTCCCTGAACTCCAGGAAGTTGCGGACCGGACGGTAGATCTGCTCGACCAGGGTGTCCACGTCTGTGTCCAGCTCCGGCGACTGGCGCTTGTTGTCCATCACGAACTTGACCATGGCCTTGGCGGCCATCCGGCCCTCGGCGTGGGAGCCGGAAGAGAACTTGTGTCCCGAGGCCCCGACGCCGTCGCCGGCGGTGAACAGACCCTTGACCGTGGTCATGCCGCGATAGCCCCAGTTCCAGCCGGAGGGCAGGTGCTCGGGGATGCCGGGCTCGGCCTCGCTGGTGGGGGCGCCGACATCCTCGGGGCCCGAGACCCAGATGCCGCAGCAACCCGAGTGGGAGCCCAGCAGGTAGGGCTCGGTCGGTATCAGCTCGGAGTTTTTCTTCTCCGGCTCGATGTTCTCGCCGGCCCAGATACCGCACTGGCCGATGCACATATCGAGAAAGTCCTCCCAGGCCTCGGCCTCCAGGTGCTTGACCTCGCGAGGCGAGAGGGTCTCACGCAGGTTGGCCAGGGCAGTGATGGTGTCCATCCAGATGGGTCCGCGGCCTTCCCTCATCTCCTTGAGCATCAGGTGATTGCGCAGGCAGGCGGGCGGCGTTACGGCTTGACCGTAGGGGGGATAGTCGTTGAGCAGATCCCTGTTGCGCTGCAGGTAGACTTCGCCGAAGGCGTTGGTCGCCCGCGACTTGAACAGCAGGAACCAGGCGCCGACCGGACCATAGCCGTCCTTGAAGCGGATCGGCACGAAGCGATTCTCCATCATGGTCAGCTCGGCACCGGCCTCTGCGGCCATGGCATAGGTCGATCCGGCGTTCCACACCGGATACCAGGCACGCCCCTGTCCCTCCCCCACGGAGCGCGGGCGAAAGATGTTGACGCAGCCGCCGGCCACCAGAAGAACCGCCTTGGCCTTGTAGATGATGATCCTGTGGTCATACACCGAAAAGCCGATGGCGCCGGCGATGCGGTTCTTGTCGTTCTTGTCGTTGATCAGCCTGACGATGAAGACACGCTCGTCGATGTTGTCCTTCCCCAGGCCTTTCTTCGCGGCCTCGGCGACGATCCACTTGTAGGACTCCCCGTTGATCATGATCTGCCACTTGCCGGTGCGCACCGGCTTGCCGCCATCTTTGAGCGGGGTCATGCCCTTGGACCCGTCGTGGCGCTCGCCGTTCTCGTCGGTCTTCCAGATCGGCAGTCCCCACTCCTCGAACAGGTGCACGGACTCATCGACGTGACGACCCAGGTCGTAAGTCAAGTCGTCACGGGTGATGCCCATCAGGTCGTTGGAGACCATGCGGGCGTAATCGGCCGGGTCCTGCTCCGGCCCGATATAGGTATTGATGGCGGACAAGCCCTGTGCCACCGCACCGGACCTGTCCAGCGCGGCCTTGTCGACCAGCTTGACCTTGATGCCGCCACCGGCGGCCTTGATCCACGGGCCGATCTCGTAAGCAGCGCCACAGGCAGCCATGCCGCCGCCGACGATGAGGATGTCGACCTCTTCCTGGATGATTTCGGGATTTCCGAATTCTCCGGCCATTGTCTCTACCTTTCGATCTGTCTCGATTCTTGCAGTCACGTGATACGGGCTCAGGCGATCGCCTTACTTGGCGATCAGCTCACTGGGATCGCCAGGACGATAGCCGTTCACCTGCACGAAAAAGCCGGGCTCGGCGATCCTGGAGATGTCGGCCTCGGGTTTGCCGCCGTAGGGGTCGATGGAGCCCTCGGGAGTGGTGCGAATCGGGAACTTGAAGCGCTTCATGGTCCCGTTGCGGAACTTGATGGTCCACATGATGGAATCGCTACCGCGCAGGGGCTGCACGGAGCCGCCGAGGGGAACGATGTCGGCGTAGGGGCGCGACTCGACGGCCTGTTGCGGACAGATCTTTACGCAGGAGTAGCACTCCCAACACTGCTCGGGCTCCTGATTCCAAGCCTTCATGGCATGTCCGGTCTCGGACCCGTCCTTGTCGAGCTTCATCAGGTCATGAGGGCAGATGTACACGCAGGCGGTCTTGTCCTGGCCTTTGCAGCCATCGCACTTCTCAGTACGCACAAAAGTTGGCATGGTGCTCTATCTTCTAACGTTTCACTGTTCGGTCGGAGCTTCGTGAGCCGCGGGCCAGCGGATGCCGGTCACAAGGACACAAGAAAATACTGATATACCAATGAAGGTGTCAAAACAGTTTTACAGTGCGGTTCATAAGCTTGCCTTATTAGAAAATTTTGATGGGCTGTCGGATCCGGCAATCGCCTAACGATCATGGGGCGAGGCGAGCCACGCCCGACGATGAAAGGTCGCCTCGCCCCTGATCGTTCCCTCACCCCGACCCTCTCCCATAAAGGGAGAGGGCGAGTCGGAGCGCCTTCGGCGCGTACTTTCATAGTAATCTCCCGCCAAGATCCTCTCCGCACTGCCCGGCTCCAGGCCGAGCTCCTTCTCCACCATGCGATTCCAGGCGTCGCGCTTGAAGGTCTTCTGGTCCGGAACGTGGCGATGGACCAGATTGTAGTCGCAATCGATGCAGGACTTGCCGTCGGTCTCCTCGCGATGGATGGCAGCCGTGTTTGCACGCTTACCCTGAATCGCATCCAGCTCGTGACAGCGCTTGCAGGTCGCCGAATCCCGATCTTTCAGCCATTGGCGGGCTGCAAAGGCTGCCTCCGGTAGGTGCAACAAGTTGACGGCAGGATCGTCGTAATCGGGTCCGAAGAATTGCTCGAGCAAGTCCTTGGTGCCCAGGACGTGGTCCCAGGTCGCAGCGAACACCCCCTCCGAGACGTGGCAATCGCCGCAACTGGCGCGCACACCGGAGCTGGAGCTGAAGTGCGTCGATCTTCGGTAGCTCTCGTCCGCATAGGTCATGGAATGACAACTGGTGCAGAATTCGTTCGAGCTGGTGAAACGGTCGACATCGATCAGGAAGGTCATGAAGACTACGCCGCCGAGGCCGCCGACCACCAGGGCTACCAGCACGTGGCGAGTGATGAGCGCGGGCGGCGCAATCTAGTCATCTGCACCGCCCTGCGCCGCGCCGAAGCCGAGGATGGGATTGGGCCGATTCGGGTCCCGCAACCACTGGTGCTCCGGCTTGCTCATGACGTGACGACCGAGGATGTCTTGGGCCTCCGGTCCGGCGACGGCGAGGACTTCGGGCAAGAACCGGGAGTAGAAGTTGCGCCCGACCAGGTACATACCCTCCCAGAAGGCGTGATTCGCACTGGCCATGGCGGCCCCGTGGCGGGCGCGGGCACCTTCGTCGTGCCACAGCTCCCAATAGGTGAATTCGATGGGCTCGTCGAATGGGGTCGGCGTCAACAACCCGCGCCGGTACAGCTCCGCCATGATGTCACGGGCCGGCCGCCCGAACTTCTCGTTGTAGAGCTCGACCACATCGTCGAACTGCGTCATGGAGCTGCTGGTGAAGGTCTTGCTGTGGCATTCGAGACAGACCAGGCTCATGGCCTGACGCCGTCGCTCGGGCGTGGCCACCGTCTTGACCTTGGCGAGGGTGCCGTCCGCCTTTCGGATCTCGCTGCCGCGCTTGGGGACCTCGGCCGATGCGGGCAGCTCCAGCTTTCTCCCGTCGTCCAGCACCACCAGGTATTGCCGCTCCGAGACCGGCGTGTTGAGGCTCCAGGCATCGCGCAGACCCACATCGTGCGTGGCCGGCAGTTTCCCCGCCGCGCCCATGTGACAGCTCACGCAGGTAGGGGCGGCCGTATAGTCCCGTCCCGCGACCCAGGTGGGGGCATCCAGGCTCATGTGCGTGCGCTGAGCGGCGTACAGCATCCCATGCTTGGACGCCTCGAAGATCTCCTTGTCCGGGGAGTCGGGACCCGAGTGGCAACGGTCACAGGCCGCAGGCTCGCGGGACTGGGCTTTTGAGAACTTGTGGCGGCCGTGGCAGGAGGAGCAGGACCCTTTCGAGCCGTCCGGGTTGATCCTGCCGATCCCCGAGTTGGGCCAGGTGTCCGGGTCCAGCGTCCCGTCCCCCTTCACCTCGACGACCGAGCCGTGGCATTGGTCGCAGCCGGCAGCCCGCATCGCCGATCCCGTCAGATTGTCCGCCAGGGCGGGCTCCCGGTCCGCGATGATGGCATGGGCCTCTGCATGCACCGAGCCCTGCTGCTCCCGAAACTCCTTGGTGTGACAGCGCCCGCAGTCCTTCGGAGACACGATGGTGGCGATGATCTGTCCCTCGTGCTCCATGGCGTCCGGCTCCGAAGCTTCCGCCCGATGGCAGTCGAGACAGTTGACTCCGGCCGTTGCATGCGCGCTGTCCAGCCATTGCTGTGCCAGACCCGGAGACGACTTGGTGTGACAGCTCACGCAGTCCTTGCCCGCCTCGTCGCCCCAGTTGCTCGGGTCCAGCTCCACCTTGGCTGCCTGGACGCCCGCGCACAGCAGGGCGAGGACGGTCGTCGCCAGGAGTCGCCCCAAGATACCCCGGTTTTCGCAGGTACTGCACATGATCAAAATCTCCTCGGGCAGATGTCGGCTCAACGGTTGACCCGAGCAGGGATTCGATTCCTTATCGGCTCGGGCACGGCACGGGTGGGCCGGAATTATGTCGTTGCCCTTACCGGAGGAGCAAGACAGGGTCACGACTTGGTAATTCACTATCCAATGATTTGCTTATTGTTTTTTCTCGTTGACTGCAGATTGCCGAACGGAAAAAATTGCGGGCCAACTTAGAGACCGACGATTCCGACCCATTCAATAGGAGATTCAGTATGTTGCGAAGCATCTCCGGCCACGTAGCCCACTTCTCCCTGCTTGCGGTCTTTCTCTTTCTGTGTGCTGCGGGATCGGCCCTGGCCAACGAGACGATCTACCAGGTCTCCTCGGAGGTCTGCAAGAACTGTCATCAGGAGATCTACCGCCAATGGAGCGGTTCGATGCACGCCAAGAGTACGGCCCTGAGCGACCCGATTCATGCCGCTTTCTACAACAAGGTGGCCGGCTCGCCGACCGAGGAAGGTGTCAAGCACAAGGCATCGGGCAAGTATCCGGTGTGCCTGCAGTGCCATGCCCCGAACGCGGCCCGGGACAAGACCACCAAGCTCGACGCCGAGCCCGCTTACAGAGAGGGCGTCAACTGCGTCGCCTGCCATACCTTGGCCGAGTTCAAGGGTATCAAAGGCCCGGATGGCAAACTGCAGCTCGGACTTCAAGCGTACGAGGTTTCCGACAAGCTACAAGCCCCCGCGGGATTCAACCGTGGACTGGACAAGCTGAAGGCAGTGGACGACCTGTTCGGCGGTTTCGGCGATGGGGCCCGGAAGCCCAATCCCCATCTTGGCGAGCCGGTGGAGCTCGACGGCAAGCAGATACCGGCCCTGCCCATGGAGGCCAACCCGGTCCAGATGAAGACCAACAACGCCTGTATGGGCTGTCACGATCAGCGCAACAACCCCCACGGGGTGCCCCTGTGTCAGACGGGCAGCGAGTACAACATCGCCAAGACGGACGTGAACTGCCTGGCTTGCCACATGCCCATCGCCAATGGCCTGGCCGATCATGCGATGGGTGGGGGCCACGACAAGGCCATGCTGAAGCGCTCGGCTGTCTTCGATCTGACCACGGAGCGGGTCGGGGACAAGCTGAAGGCCAGCGTGCTGCTAAAGAACCAGCAGCCACACTCCTTGCCGACCGGCGCCCCATTCCGCAACATCTACATGAAGCTCACCGCCTACGACGCCAACGGCGATGTGGTTTGGGAGAACGCGAAGGGGAATCCGGCGAAAACCGATCCCCAGGCCTATCTGACCTTGACCCTGACCGACGACACAGGCAAGCCGGCCATGCCGCCGACGGCGACCAAGGTGGGCGAGGATACCCGTCTTAAACCGCATGAGGAGCGTACGCTGACCTACGAGATCCCGGCCAAGGGGGTCGCGCTGGTTCGCGCGGAGCTCTACTACAATCTGCTTTGGCCTGGGCTGGTAGAGAAGCTCAAGCAGTTGCCGGAGAACCTGACCGCGCCCGTTCTGATTGCAGAGTCTGAAAAGAAGGTCGCGGCGCCTTGACCATCAGCGTGACTTGAAGGCGAGAAAAAAGGGCGCTGGAATTCCGGCG
This sequence comes from uncultured Chromatiaceae bacterium, assembly GCA_964471705.1. GTDB lineage: Bacteria > Pseudomonadota > Gammaproteobacteria > Chromatiales > Chromatiaceae > Thiosymbion. The sequence goes on along the minus strand of CAYYHR010000083.1, from coordinate 920 downwards.
CCCTTTTTTTGTCAAGAACCGGCTCATCCGTACTAAGCGGAGAAAGTATTCCCTGTTCCAGGGGGTTCGGATCAGGCTCTACCGAGGGTATGCATGGCTTCTCCGTATCCCTCCTGTGCCCCTGAGGTGTAGATGACTTTGGCGGTCTGCGATCACCGTCCGGTATCGGCTCATTCGCCGCGTCCGAGGTTGTCTATACCTCTTCAGCTCGGGTTGGTCCGCAGGGAAACGGATTCACCCTCGTGGTCTGCTGTTTGTAAGCACCGCGAAGAGCAGGCATGCGGCGGCGACACCGAGCGCAATATACATGGTACATGGTCGTATGAAATCCCGCCTCTGAGGCAGCCGGCCCGACCGCGAGCGAGGTTTTGCTCGCATAGGTGCAAATCACCGCAAAGATGCCGACCCCGGGCATGCCGATGACAGACGGTAACACCGCCTTGACGGAGGACAGGATGCCGATGGTGTCCGGTTCTGCATGGGACATGGTCAGCGTCAGAATCGGTGCCAAATAGAGGCTCATGGCAACGCCGAACAGTATGAGCGCCCCCAGCATTACCGCAATCTGGGTTCTCGAATCAAAGCTCATAAAGAGAGGTACCAGGGCAAACGCATCAACACAGACTAATATAGCTCGCCTTCACGACGTCTCCAGGAGAGAATTCCGCATCAACAAATCAGCCAAGTAGATGTCGTCCCATCCGGCTTTCAGGCGTTTGTTCTTGATGCCGGTCTTAGTGGACTTATCGTTCTTCAATCGTGCCGGAGCCATGTGCTGCAAGACAGCGAAGTACTCGCGCCCGGAGGAATCTCTCAACCTAGATTCATCCTCGCCGAAGGCGAGTTATTGTAATTTCTGGTGTATGGCGCAGCCCTGGAGAGGTGGCGTATCCTGTTGACTGATCACTGCCGAGATCACA
>CAYYHR010000082.1:0-13678 GCA_964471705.1 uncultured Chromatiaceae bacterium | reverse complement strand
GCGGGTACAGCTCGAGGCTTGAGTCTCCTTTTCCGCAGGGGAAATCCAGCGATATTGGGCCTTGCGAGGGACCCTATGGCACTGCAAGAAGCCGATCCCTCAGAAAATGCCGAGGACGAGACCCGACGCCTGATCCACGATATCGCCGCCGCGATCATCGGCGCTCGCGCACTCGCCGAAACGCTCGACGAGCATCTGCCTACGCTGGTTGCGATGTCGCGGTCGCGGCTCGCCGCCAACAGGACGCTCATCCCGCCCGACGTGCTGGACTCCTTACCCTCGCTCCCTTCTGAGATCATCAAGCTGTGCACCTTTGCCAGGGCCTCGTTGCAGGCGATACGGGAAGAGCCGGCGGCGAAGGATGTCGAGCTGAAATCGACCGATGCCGGGCCAGGATGCGAACGCGGCGAGGCCGATCCAGGTCTCGACCAGGCCGATCGCATGAGCGCACGAGTCCTCCTGGTAGAGGACGAAGAAACCCTGAGATACACCTTGTCGCAGAAGCTTCGGGCAAAGGGGTGTCGTGTAACGGATGCCGCGAATGGGAGGGAGGCTGTCGGGTTGTTCGACAGCATGCGCTTCGACTTGGTGCTGATGGATCTGCGTTTGCCCGGTATGAGCGGATGGGAGACGACGAAGCGGCTACGCGAAATCGAATCGTCACGAGGTCATTGCACAAGGATGGTGGGACTTACAGCGAGCCCTTTGAGGGAAGATCAGGCGCTCGCCATAGCGGCCGGAATGGACGAGGTGCTGGTCAAGCCGGTCGATAACGTAGCATTGCAAGCAATCCTGAGCTCCCTGACCCTTCAAGAAGAGGCTGAAAGCTCGCGGACCAGCACCTGTGCCCCGACTCGATAATCTCCCTTCATGGGTCTGTTTCCGGTCCATGCTCCAAGCAGAGCGATCGGCAATCCTCGACACGTAGGCGCAGAAGGTGATTGGGGATCTGCGGCTCCCGGAACCGGTGATTGAACCGGCACACGGATCGATACAAGGACTGTTCGCGTCGAGTGAGTAGAGTTGAACGGCGGATGCTCAGTCTGTAGTCTCCCCTGTGCATCCCCCTACCTTCTCACCAGCCGAAAGATGAAACGAGAGCCGACGGTTTTTGTCGTCGACGACGATCTGGAAGTGCAGGATGCCCTGCGCTGGCTTATCGAGTCTGTGGCCCTGCCGGTCGAGACCTTCGATTCCGCCGAGGCGTTCGTGGATGTCGTCGGCCCGGATCGTTTCGGGTGTTTGGTGTTGGACGTGCGAATGCCCGGTATGGGCGGTCTCAGGCTGCTCGAGAACCTTGAATCCCTGGGCATTCTGTTGCCCGTAATCGTGCTGACCGGGCATGGCGACGTACCCCTCGCGGTACGTGCCATGAAGGCCGGGGCTCTGGACTTTGTCGAAAAGCCTTGCGCTGACCAGGAGCTGCTCGACCGCATCTACAACGCATTGCAGCGGGATGCCAATCTGCGTGCCGAGATGGCCAGAAAGGCTGCGACCAACGCGAAGTTGGAAGCACTAACGCCACGTGAGAGAGAAATACTGGAGCGTCTCCTGAAGGGGCAGGCCAACAAGGTGATTGCCGCGGAGCTGGAAATCAGCGAGAGGACCGTGGAAAGCCACAGAAGACACATCAAAGAGAAGATGAACGTTAGGTCCTTGGCCGAGCTGGCTCAGATCGTGCTGCAGCACAGTGGCGGGGAATAAGGCGGGGCGATTGCTTTCGCCGTAGATCCTCTGTTGGGGTCTATGGTGACGCGCAACTTCTCAGAGTCCGCGGGATATTCATGTCAGTATTTTTGTCGGCCCCGGCTCGGGAGGAAAAGGCGGTCCGTGAAAAATCTCCTTGCAGCCGACGGCGCGACGAAATACAAGGACAAGAGATCTAGATTGGAGACATGGGTTCCGTGATCGCGAGAAAATGGAGAAGCCACGCAACGCCCCGCCCATTCACGGAGAAGCTCCGTGCCTGCGGACAAGGAAAGCACATTGCCAAGGGAAATCCCAGTCGAGACATCCGCAGCCACGCCCTCCAAGGTCAAGATGGACTTGCGAAAAAGCACGAGGTCTGCGCTGAATTGCACGCCGGCCTTGAACATCGCATCACCTAGAAGGTTCATTAGCCACCGAAGCCCGGGCAAATCGGTACGATAGAGCTGTCCCACGGCCTTCTCCACGACCTCCTGCAACGCCGGCTCGTCGGGCTCCGCTACGGACATGGCCCCGATCGAGCGCCTGATGCGAGAGGCATTCAGGTTCATCGCAGCCAAGACGATCTGAGCGGTCTGTTCGCGCTCGCTCTTGCTCAGGTACCCTACGAGACTCCAGTCCAGGACGGCCAGCCGGTCGTCATCCGTATAAAACAGGTTACCGGCGTGGGGATCGGCGTGAAAGATCGCTCGTGGATGAATGCTCCAGATCGGTTTGGCAACAAGCTCCCTCAATACCGTGCCGGCGAGATTCTTGCGCGCCCTCGCCGATAGATGCGCCGCGTCCGTTACCTTGGTGCCGAAGACGCGTTCCATGGCCGTTACGCGAGGCGTCGAGCACGGTAGCACCGCGGGAATCTGAATCTTCACCGAGTCTCCAAAGAACTCCTTCGCAGCGGCAAGGTGAGCCTGCTCCAGATCCAACCGCACCTCGTTTGATAACAGCTGTCGGACGGTGTCGAAAATTTCTTTGCAACGCAGTGGCGGCAGATCGTCGTGCTCACACCGCTCATCGATGAGCTCCGCTAGCTCCGACCAGATTTCGAGCTCCTCTTCCAAACGTTCTTCGATTCCCGGCTTGAGTACCTTGAGCACACCGTTAACCGGTCCATAACCCCCTGTTTCATCGGTTGTGAACGGGATCACCAACGCCACACTTGCTTCTGCGAGCGCCCGGGCATCGATCCGCAAGGCGCCGAGGCAATCCGGCCCGATTTCGCTGCGAATCCTCTGGGTTACGGCGGCAACCGGCGTTACGGGCTCCATGGACTCCAGCACTTGGAGACGTTGCCGCATGCCGGCGCCGAGGCGGCGGTCCCGTGCCACGACCTGACCGAGCTTATGCAAGGTCGGGCAATGAAAAATCAGGTCGGCGAGCCGTTCCTCGGCGCCCGCATCGGCCGGCAACATAGCCTGGGCGGCGAGGATCTGTGTCAAACGTGGTGCGGGCAGACGTTCCAGGAAAAAGAGTACCGAGTCCGCCACCAGGGGGCGGAACTCGGCATATTCTTGCGGTACCAATGGTGAAAGGTCGAAGGTCAGCGAAGAACCCGCAGGTACCACATTCGATGTGTCCACTAGCACCTCCGCCGAACGAGGCCAGTATTGCGAAGCGACTTTTATTGATCTTCTTCCTGTGTCATCTGCAATATCTGGCTCAGGCGTCCTCACATGGTTTGCGTTTTGTGGACTTAGGGTATCGCGCTCTCTCCTCTCTCATCGCCGTACACGCAATGAAGATGCTTCGCCCTTTCTTCACCGCACATTTGGTAGTCTGTGAAGCGAATTCGGATACCCTACGCGTGGACATGGACCAGTCTGACGTCGGTCAGTGATTGAAGGCCATTTCTCTATGTCCACAAGAATAACAGAAAGTGAGCTCACCGTGTTTTTGAAAGAACACCTCCAGCGTTCCCTTTCGGGAGCAGCTTGGACATTCTGTATTCGGCAGGAACTTGCTTCTCTCGTTGACCAGAACACCGCTCGTTTCATGTATGTTCGCTTTACCGGTTATTTTCTCGGGTATGAGGTCGCTCATTTCTCTCTCCTCCAGGTGGCGCAACTCTTTTCTGAAACATTTTCAGGCACTACAGCAACCCGTAAAAGAGCTCGCGCATTTTTAAGAACACGAACGCTCCTGACGCCACTGGATCCACAGGAGCTTGAAACCATCTCAGCTGCATTTTCCGCTGAGACTAATTATCGGCAATTTGCAGCAAACACAAATGCACGGTTCCCGCGAGACAGCTCAGTATTTTCTTGAGAAGCATCGGGGGTTTCCCGTAGATCGTTCCTCTCCAAGGGCTAAAATTCACGAGTCGAGCCACCCGGAGTGATGACATGTCTCCTCGCCCCCGATTTCTCGCTCACCCTCGCCTATGCTGGAGGCGACGCAGATTGCCTCCAACGTGCTCGAATAACGCCCCGTTTCGAGCTCGGATCGCTCACACGAGTACTGGGCTCCTCGGCGGAACGCGGCTGCATCTTCTTGCGAAGTAAATGAGTTAGACACCAACGCTGCGCCGTTGCTCGAAGGCTCAGGCTCGGGCACCTTAAATGACTTCGCGTAGGCGAGGGATATCCACGTCGCAACGCCGAGAAATACCAAAACCGTTCGAGAAATACCAAGGTTCTTGATCTCATCTCAGACCTCTGATCAACGCACCCTAAACGAAAACACATTTAGGTGTGGCTAGAATCGTGATGGCATGCGTATCTCTCAAAGCGAAAATCCTCAGCACTCTGAATTGGACTTCCGGCACACTAAGTTACCGTCAACAGCAACCAATCGGGAATCCGGATTATCCCATGCGAAACCTCAGTAGTTCCTTGAGGTTAATACGTAAAATCACGTAGAAGTACGGGGGCTGTCAGTATCGGCCTCCGGCTGCGTCAAGGTGTGCCGATTTCCGGTGTGGCTGACAACATACGGACTCGTTGGTGCTTTCCGAAGGTGAGTGCGAAGGACGCATCTCAGGGAAATTACGCACGCCGTCCTAGAAAACCCTGAGTTTACCTCAGGGTAATCCAACGTTTCTAACCGCATGTTTATCCAGTATAAATATAAAAACAACTGGGGCATTCACTTGACCAAGCTGTTCCCAATATTTCAGGACGACGAAGCCCGCTGACTACAAGATATAGTGCCTGGCTTGGTCAAGTGAATACCCCAGAAAACACAATTGGGTTTCGAGCAACAGTGCTGAACCGATAGCTTACCGATAAACTGTCTGCCGGGAATGGCGCAAATCGGGAGAACTCTCATGCCACACGTAGAAATCGGAGAAGACGGTATCGTGAGAATCGACTATCGCGCCCATGATCACGTCACCTTGAAGGTGGTTCAACAGGCGTACCAGAAGCAGCTTGTCGTGTCCCAGGAGGAGCAACGGCCAGTCCTTATCTTCGGGCAGGGTGTGATGTCCCTCGGCGAGGATGTAGCCGACTTCGTCGCAGGCAACGAGGTTAAGGGCCTAACCAAGGCGGCGGCGATATTGACCAAATCCTTCATGGAGGAGCAATTGGGCAACATGTACCTAATGTTCAATGCCCCCCCATTTCCGACACGGTTATTCACTTCGGAATCCTCTGCTTTGCACTGGTTGACGGGATATGTCGGCTGAGAGCCTGCGAGATTCCGATCTATGCGCACCTGCGCGGAGCCGCCTGAGCCGAGGCGCAGACCACGCGGGATCGATGCGAGAGTTGTTTGGTCGTCCGGGCGGCGTCTTTACCACGGCGTTTCCGCTCGGCGACATCGAAGGAGGATCAGGACCATGGCCAACGTCATACAGGATCTCATCGCCCCTAACTCCAGCGAGGCTGGGGCTCATACTCTAAATACCCATGAGGGCAGCACCGAACGACAAGAAGTCGATAACTGGGCGGCTCGCGAATACCTGCCCATGGATATTTTCGTCGACGCAAGAACAACGAGTCAGCACTTCCAAGGCTCGTCGATTCGCGACCAGTGGACCGGAATCCTTGCGGTCATCGTTTGAGATGTACGGGCCACCCCCTCGCATTTCTTTCCAGCCTGCGCCCAACCGGCTACCATTTGGGCGGAGGTGCTCGACGAGTCATATCCGACGCTGATTTCGATGCCGCTGCGGTAGCTTACCTTCAAGCAACCATAACCGATGCGCAACACCGAGAATTCATTTGGCCCGTTAGGAGCAGCCCACTATGAATACACGTCTTACTGAGAAAGAAGCGCTCTCAAAACCGAACAGAAACCAATCGACGTTATCGGATTTTGAGGAGAATGGAGAGATCCTCCTCAGAAAGTTTCGACCGGATGAGAAATATGAACAGCGTATGCGCGAGCTCGTCTTCAGCAACGCCTTTCTCGGTAAATCGTTCGACGTGATCTGCTCTTTCGAACAGTGGTTCGGTGATGTTGTTCTCACTCCATATATCAAATACCAGGTAGAAAATATCCATGTTGCCATTCATAAACCCAGCGGGCGTTTGATCGGCTACCTCACAGGCTCACTGGGAGGGCTGGAGTTCGAGAAAATGCAGTACGAAATGGTAAAACAACTGGTCATATCTCTGGCTGTGTCATTGTCCATGCCGTGGAACCTATTTGACTACTCCAGCCGTTTGTTCGCCAGCCATGTAATCTTTAAAGGAGAACGCGAGCGCCCCAACCATCCCCCGTCCGGGGCGCATTGGCATTTCCAGGTAGACAAGGACTTCCGTGGTCAGGGGGTCGGGACCGCATTACTGCGCCGCTTCGTGCGCGAAGCGATCGATGCCGATTTCGAGCTTATCTGGGCGGAAGTCACCTCATATCCGGAAAAGCCCCCGGAGTACTTCGTAGACCGGGGTTGGTCGATTTATGACGCAAGACCAACCGAGATTTTTCGAGATAAAGTGGACTTTCCAGTCCAGAACTTGTGTATCACGAAACCGCTTTCGTCATTCGAAGCAAAGATGCACTCCGTCTGACCTTTGACACATCTGTCTCACCGAAGCCAAACAGGGGTTTTTGCCGAGGCGTTGGCCTGTGCGTCCGGGCTTTGCCCCAGGCCCCGAGCTTTGAATGTCAGGCGGGGCACGCGTCGTAAATGACGGCAAAGGGATGACAAGGTTTCCGTGGTTGCCGCTTGCAGGCTGGTGCGGTCTTGGATGAAATGGCGCAATGATCCGGACCTCCCGCCGCGAACGCCAATGAAGAAACCGAGCCCCAAGAACGTCCCCACGCAGAAATCCCCCGAAGCAGCCCGGCCCCACGGCCGGGTCGATTTCCCGGTGGTCGGCATCGGGGCCTCCGCGGGGGGGCTGGACGCCTTCAAGCAGTTCTTCAACGCCATGCCCGCCGACAGTGGTATGGCCTTCGTGCTGATCCAGCACCTGGATCCCACCCACGAGAGCCTGATGGTGGATCTGCTCAGCCGCTACACCTGCATGAAGGTGACGCAGGTGGAGGACCGGATGCCGGTCCAGGCGGATTGCGTCTACATGATCCCACCTAACAAGTCGCTGGCGATCAGCGACGGCGTATTGCAGCTCACCGACCCCGTCATGCGCCGCGGCATGCGCATGCCCATCGACTTCTTTTTCCGTTCGCTGGCCGAGGGTCAGCGCGAGAAGGCCATCTGTATCGTGCTCTCGGGCACCGGCAGCGACGGCACCCTGGGGCTGCAGGCGATCAAGGCCAAAGGTGGCATGACCATGGCTCAGGAGCCCGCGACGGCCCAATACGACGGTATGCCCCGCAGCGCCGAGGCGACGGGCATGGTCGATTACCTGCTACCGATCGAAAAGATGCCGGAGGCCCTGCTCAAATACGTCCGACATTTTTATATCCAGGCCAGAGAGCCGCGTGCCCCGGTCGCCACGGAGCCGGATAACCTGCAGTCGGTGCTGGCGGTGCTGCGCGCCCACACCAAGCACGATTTTCGCTGTTACAAAAAGGGCACCCTGCGGCGCCGCATCGAGCGCCGCATGGGCCTCAATCACGTCGAGCACATGGCCGACTATCTCGCCTTGATCCGTGGGAGCCCCGGCGAGGCCACCTTGTTGTTCAAGGACCTACTGATCGGCGTGACCGGATTTTTCCGCGAGCCGGAGGCATTCAAGGTCCTGGAGCAGGAGGTGGTCCCGAAGTTGGTGTCGGAGAAAGTCGACGGCGCCGCGTTGCGGGTGTGGGTGCCGGGCTGCGCCAGCGGTGAGGAGCCCTATTCCATCGCCATGCTGCTGATCGAGCAGCTGCAGGTGGCCCGGCGCAGTCTAGACCTTCAGCTCTTCGCTACCGACATCGATCAGGACGCCCTCGAATTCGCCCGCACCGCGATCTATCCAGAGAGCATCGGCGCTGATGTCGCGCCCGAGCGCCTGCAGCGGTTCTTCGGCAAGGAGGGCGAGAGCTACCGGGTCGGCAAGCAGGTCCGCGAATCCGTGGTGTTCGCGGTTCAGAATCTCATCCTGGATCCGCCGTTCTCCAAGCTGGACCTGATCAGCTGCCGGAATCTGTTGATCTACCTCGAGCCTGAGGTGCAGAAAAAGCTGATGGCCTTATTCCACTTCGCGCTCAACGAGGGGGGCTATCTGTTCCTGGGTAACGCGGAGACCATCGGCCAGCAGGACGACCTGTTCGAGCCGGTATCCAAGAAGTGGCGGGTATACCGGCGTATCGGACCGGTGCGCCGCGATCGGGCGGTCTTTCCGGCCGCGGTCTCTGCCTGGGATCAGTCCCTCGGGTCCGGTGCAGCGCCGCAGCCTTTGCTGCCGCGCAAGCCCAATTACGGGGACATCACCCGCGAGCTGCTGCTCGAGGAATACGGCCCGGCCGCCGTGCTCATCAACCGCAAGCACGAGATCCTGCATTTCTCCGGTCCCAGCGACAAGTACCTGAAGCTGCCCGAAGGCGAGGCGGTGCTGGACCTGGTCGAGATGCTCCGCGAGGGCCTGCGCACCAAGCTGCGGGCGGCGGTGCACAAAGCGATGCAGGACAAGCGTCCGGTCGAGGTCGGCGACGCCCGGGTGCGGCGCGACGACGGCTACTTCCCGGTGCGGTTTCGGGTTCGGCCGGCCAAAGCAACCCAAGGCGCCGAGGGCCTGTTACTGGTGGCCTTTGAAGAGGCGCATCGGGAGGTGCCACAGGCCGCCGCGGGCGCCGAGCCTACAGCCGCCGAGGATACGCTCACCCAGCAGCTCGAGCACGAGCTCAAGTCCACGAAGGAGGACCTGCAAAGCACCATCGAGGAATTGGAGACCTCCAACGAGGAGCTCAAGGCATCCAACGAGGAGGTGATGTCGATGAACGAGGAGCTCCAGTCCACCAACGAAGAGCTGGAGACCTCCAAGGAAGAGCTGCAATCCCTCAACGAGGAGCTCTCCACCGTCAACAACCAGCTCCAGGATAAGGTCGAGGAGCTGGAGGCGATCAACGACGACCTCGACAACCTGTTGAGCAGCACGGACATTGCCACCCTGTTTATCGACACGGAGTTCCGCATCAAACGCTACACGCCGGCCGCCACCCGACTGATCAAGCTGATCCCCACGGATATCGGCCGCCCGCTCGGCGATATCGCGCAGGAATTCGATGCCCGTGAGCTGGTGAGCGAGGCGGAAAACGTTCTGCGGCAGCTAGTCTCGGTCGAGACCGAGATCGGCACCGAGGGCGGCCAATGGTTTCTGCGCCGCATCCTGCCGTACCGCACCAAGGACAACCGCATCAACGGGGTCGTGGTGACCTTCACCGATATCACCGACTCCAAGCGCACCGGCGAGGAGCTGAGGAGATTGAACGAGAACCTCGAGCAGCGGGTAGCCGAGCGTACCGGTTATCTGGCGCTGCTGCACGAGGTGGCTACCATCGCCAACCAGGCGCGCACGGTCGAGGAAGCATACCAGGCGACCCTGGATCAGGTCTGTCGCCGCATGGAATGGCCCGTGGGGCACGTGTGTAAGCCCTGTTGCGACAACGAAGAGACCTTTTCCGATTCCGGTCTGTGGTCACTGCACCCGCTCGAGAGATACCAGGAGCTCCTGCATGCCAGCCGGGAGGTAACTTGTCGGCCGGGGGAGAGCATGGTGGGGCAGGTGATCACCAAGGGCGAGCCGCAATGGCTCACCGACATCAGCTCGCACGAAATCTGCGTCCGCTCGAAAAAAGTCGAGGATCTCGGCTTGAAGACGGGTTTTCTGTTTCCGGTGCTGGCCGGAGAGCGCGTCGTCGCCGTCTTGGAGTTCTTCGCCACGCAGGCCCTAAGTCCGGACCAGGCATTTATCGACGTCGGCGCCCAGGTGGGAACCCTGCTCGGCCGGGTCTACGAGCGCACGCGGGCCGAGGAGCGGTTGCGCAAGCTCTCCGAGGCCGTGGAGCAAAGCCCCAATGCCGTCATCATTACGGACAGGACGGGGACCATGGAATACGTGAACCCGGCGTTTGCCGAAACGACCGGCTACAGCTTCGATGAAGCGGTCGGCCAGAATCCCCGACTCATCAAGGGCAACGAGACGCCGCGGGCATTGTACAAAGATCTGTGGCAGACCATTACCGCGGGCGGCACCTGGCGCGGTGAGCTCCACAACAGAAAGAAGGACGGCACCCTGTACTGGGACTACGCGGCCATTACGCCGATCTTCGATGAGGCAGGGAAGATTACTCACTTCCTCGGCACCCAGACCGATGTCACGGAGCGCAAGCAGGCCGAGGAGCGGGCCAGGCAGCGCGATTCCGAGCTGGCGCATATGGCCCGGCTCAATACCATGGGCGAGATGGCCAGCATGCTGGCCCACGAGCTGAATCAGCCGCTCACGGCCGTCGTCGGCTACACCAACGGTGCCGCCCGGCGCTTGCGGACCCGGCCGGACGCGGACCCCGAGCTGCTCCGGGTTCTCGAGCACACGGCGGAGGTGGCCAAGCGGGCGGCGGAGATCGTCGGGGGGATCCGCAAGTTCATCCGCAAGGAGGAGCACACGCAAGTGGCGGTGCACATCAACAGGGTGGTGCGCGAAGTCCTGGATCTGTTGGGCACCGAGGCGCGTCGCTTGGGTATCTCCGTCGAGACGGACCTGGCCTACGGCCTACCTTCCATCAAAGGCGATACCATCCAGTTGGAACAGGTGCTGCTCAACCTGGTGCGCAATGGCATCGATGCGATGGAGGCCGTTACCAACCGCGATCGCGTTTTGAGCCTGTGCACCCTGATCAACGGCGAGGGGGAGCTGGAGATCGTCGTGCGCGACACAGGTGTCGGCCTACCGGCGGAGAAAGAGCCGCAGATATTCGACGCCTTCGTCACCACCAAGGGCAACGGCCTGGGATTGGGGTTGTCCATCAGCCGCACCATCGTGGAGGCCCATGGCGGGCGGATATGGGAAGAAGCCAGCGGCGATCAGGGTGCTGCGTTTCACGTAGCGCTGCCGGTGCAGAACGCTTGAGCAATCGATCTCCGCCACGAGCGGGTGCATAGGGACTTCACTTTGAGCAGAACCGCCGGATGATTAGCAGGAATGTTCACTCCTCCGGCGCGGGACCGACCGACAACGGCGGAAACACCTGATCGGGCGTCTCCTGCTGCCGAACGGCGGGATTGTAGCGTAGGCAGTTTGGAATGCAGGCGCATTCGAAGGCGATATTCATCAGTGCGATTTTTCCCTCGTTCTTGAGCTGGAACAGCCTCGGTACCACCCGGTCGCGGAGACTCTCCGGATCGATCGTGTTGACATAAATCCTGGTACCGCCTTCGAACCCTGCCGGCGTCGAGACTCGCCATTTGATCAGGATGCGCCACGGCATCCGCACATCGACATCTGGTGGCTTGTAGTACCACTCCTCGTTACAAGGGATGTCGGGTCCTGCAGCGGCATGACAGCCATGGACCAAATCGGAGATGCCCCGCAACTCTTCCGCCGAGTGGTTCCACGGCTGGCTGCGCTCGCTCTTGGAAAAGATCTCTAGTGTCGGAAAGCGATGACCAAAGCCGGCGAAGGCAATGGCGTGATCGTTTTCGGCCACAACTAAATTGTGGTAGGCAGCGTAATTGACCGCCGCCTCATTATAGATATTCGGATTATCCCGCACCCGCCGCAATGCCAGATCGTTCTGCACGCCGCGCTCGTCGATTGCCACCAGTTGCTTGTGCAAATGATCGAATGAAGCTCCTGCCTGTTTCAGCCAGTTCTGGAATACCGCAACATATCGGATATAGCGGTTATTGGCATACAAATCACGCAGGGCGTCGACCGTGAATCGCATATACTGATAATGCTCTTCCGGAGTCAGAGCTCCCGACGACGCCAGTTGATTATCATGGGTAGCTCCATCGATGAAATGGCGGCGGGCGACGATTAATTCATGGCCACCGCCGAAGAAGGCGTTGGCCAATTGCAAGCGCTCATCAACGGACAACCCATTGCGGCCGGTCTCATCGAGTCCGGAGGCCGCCAGACGCTGATCCACCACCCGCAGCACATGATGACAGCCCATCTCTGAGGCGAGATAATTGCACTTGTGCGCCTCGATGTGCTCCGGCATCTGGTAGCCGAAGTTCTTTTCCCAATAGTCAAAGGACACGATTTCGAACAGGTTGGGAATACGGCGAAATTCGGCCACCGTGTCAAACAAGCTCTCGGCATGCAAATAGCGTATTGTATTGACGCCATGTCTCGTTGCAATCAGCCGCGCCTTCTCGGGAGGCGTCTCCAGGTAGCGTCGGGCACAGAACGAGCAATGGGCATCGTGCTCAGCGGGATCGAGGGGCGCCGGGTTGGGAGAGCTCTTTCCGAGCGGTCGATTGCCCCGGCCCGGAACAGTCCAGACTTCCGTGCCGGTGAAGGGGTTTGTCTGCTTTATGGTTCCATCTGCCATTCGCATGAGATAATTGGCTTCCGGAATGATATGCTCCGACATCCAAGACGTACCTCGCTAATGATCATGGAGGGCAGCTGGCCACCACTCCTGAAAATGAAAGCCTTTCCGGCCTCCTGCCTGTGATGGTGTACGGCTTGGGGAGCAGCAAACGCAGCTCGCGCCAGCTCACCAACTCTTATAGGGTAAGAATTTGCCGTTGAGTGTGATGACGACGCGATCCCCCTTGGGATCTTCCTGCTTATCGACCGTCGTGGTAAAGTCGATGGCGCTCATGATGCCATCGCCGAATTTCTCGTGGATGATTTCCTTGAAAGTTTCTCCGTACACGCCGGTGATTTCGTAAAAGCGATAGATAAGAGGATCAGTAGGGACAACCTTGTCCCAGTCCTTCAGGGGGTATGCCTGCAAGGCGGCTGATACCTCAGGCGAGAGCTCCAGTACCCCACATAGAGCATCGGCAGCCTCTTTTTTCTGTTCATGCCTAGGCAGGCTGAGCAGGTGAACTCCGGGGAGAGTCCGACCGCCAGGCCCAAAGCTTCCCAGCTCAGGCTCAGTGTTTGCTTGGCGTTCAGGATGGCTTCTCTCATTTCATTTTTCGTCATGATGGCAATACCTCATCATACTTAATACAGATTCGCCAACTGTAACTACTAGCAGGCGGCAAGTGCAACCCTACGAGGGAATGTCTAGAGGAAGCCTGACTGCTCGGATGTTGGCTCTTATCCGAGCAAGGAGACTTTCGATGTTGCTGATGCGCTCCATGAACAAGGTCGCCCAGTGCAGTGTGGGATGAGGTTCGTCGCAGGAAAGCTCAGTCGCTCCCAGCGCTGCGTAGGTCGTCGAGGGCCTGATCGTAGATGTCGCCGAGCTGACCACAGACATCGAGGTCGTGAAAGTCGACGGACTCTTCCAGCTTCTCCATGGCACCCTGATTGCGTTTTTCAGCGTCTTACCAGACACAGGGTGTCCTGGTCGGCGAATTCGTCAGACAGGGTGTCGAGCCGGCGTTGCTCGGGTCGGGCGGGCCGACGACCAACCCGCCGGCAATCAGCTCCTTACGGCCCCGGCCTGTTACTCATGGGCGAAGATAAGGAGAAGGGCTTCTGGTCGTCACAAGGAGTCGTTCAGCCCGATCTACGGC
>CAYYHR010000081.1:0-13864 GCA_964471705.1 uncultured Chromatiaceae bacterium | reverse complement strand
TTCCGACCAAGGTGAAACAGCGACTCTCGAAAGGAGAAAACCCGGTTCGGGTGTGGCGTGACCACAGGGGAATTACGCAGCAGACCCTGTCGTCCAGGGTCGGGATCTCCGCCGCATTTCTTTCGCAAATCGAAAGCGGTAAGCGCATCGGCTCGGCAGGGGTCTTGAAGAATCTGGCGAAGGCGCTCCAGGTAGACATGGACGATTTAGTGTAGACGTCCCGCCTTCTCGCGTTTGGGAGATTTCTATCAAGTAACAGGGTTGGGTGCCAGCTCGGAGCAGGACCCCAAAGATGACTCGATTGTTCTTCTCGTGGTTGTGTTGCACCTGCTCGTGCTTGACCCGCCCGAAAACCGAGTCCAACGTCGATTCCGTCGCGCACTGAGCGCTGTCGCCGCCCTGCAAGCGAGCGGCGAAGCCGGTGGCACGCAATATGCCTTAAAATTAAGTGAGGTTAATTCGCCCTTACCGGGCTCCGCGCTCGAGCGAGACGGAGTGTCGTGGATGGGCAAACGAGGGGAGAATTCACGATGAATCTGAAGGGCAAGACCATTATCGTTACGGGCGGAGGCCGTGGCCTCGGCCGGGCCATGACGCTGGCTTTCGCACGCAAAGGTGCTCGTTTGGCGATCGTGGGTATCGACGAGAGCGTCATCGAAGAGGCCGTGGCGCTTTGTGAAGAGGCAGGCACCGAGGCGAGGGCCTACCGGGCGAATGTGTCCGACGAGGCGGCTGTGATCGATCTGTTCGACCGAGTCGCCGGGGATTTCCAGGCGTTGGATGGTCTGGTCAACAACGCGGGGATCACACGCGATGCACTCCTGGTCAAAGCGAAGGACGGCAAGGTCGTCAAGAAGATGTCGCTGGCGGACTGGCAGGCGGTCATCAATGTGGATCTGACGGGTGTCTTTCTGTGCGGGCGCGAGGCGGCCGCGAAGATGATCGAGATGGGCACGCATGGTGTCATCCTGAATATCAGCAGCCTGGGTCGCGCCGGAAACTTCGGTCAAACCAACTACAGTGCGGCCAAGGCGGGTGTGGCGGCGATGACGGTCACCTGGGCAAAGGAGCTTGCGCGCCACGGGATTCGCGTCGGCGCCATCGCTCCCGGATTCTGCGAGACCAGATTGGTCACCGGGATGAAGCCTGCGGCCCTGGATCGCATGAAGGCCGCAATCCCGCTGGGGCGTCTGGGCCGCCCCGAGGAGATCGCCCATTCCGCCCTCTATGTTTTCGAGAACGACTACTTCACCGGGCGCGTTCTGGAGGTCGACGGTGGGATTCGTGTCTAGATGAACGATATGTAACCTTCTCTCCATGCGATCGTTAGTCGGGTTGGCGGATCATGATGATCAAGCTGCGGCGGTCCCTGGTGGGGACAAGCACGGCTGAAATCGCAAATTCCTCATATGGAGCTCGAAGCTGATGAAAAAGAAACTTCTGGCGGCCACCCTCGCTGCCGCGCTTTCTTCCGGAATGATCGTCTCCGGCATGACCCCTGTCTATGCAGCGGACACCGCCCCCGCGACCACAGAGGCAACCGCAAAAGAAAAGGCGGCCGAGAAGGATTTCGTCAAGGTGTCGGAGGATGCGTTGAAGACCATGCGCAATCTGAACGGCGCGAGGCTGGCGATCTTCAACGGCCAGCCGGACCGTGCCAAGACCTACGTAGGCGACGCCAAGACGAGCATAGCGTCCGCGGTCACGGATGCGGACAAGTATGCCCTGGAGACAAAGGCGCCCAAGGAGAAGGACCAGTACGTTCCCTTTGATGCGAGCCTGACGGTAGCGAACGAGTTCGTGCCGACTCCGGAGAAGACCAAGCGCATCGCCGAAGCCAACGAGCATCTGCACAAGGGCGAGAAGAAAAAGGCCCTCCAGGCTCTGAAGCTCGGCGAAATCGATGTGGCCGTCACGGCCAGCCTGGTCCCGGTCGTGTTTGCCAAGGCGCATATCGACGATGCGGCCAGGCTCATCGGCGAGCACAAGTACTACGAAGCCAACTTGGCCCTGAAGGCGGTGGACGACGCCGTGGTCGTCGAGACCTATGCGGTCGACGCCGTGCCCGCGCCCAAGCAGAAGGCGGCAACGGAGAGCACGCCGGAAAAGATGATGGAAGAGAAGAAGAAGACGGACTGACGGACGAGTCGAGTCAGTGCCACGGCATGGCACGCGGAGGAGTTTCCTGTGGATTCTCTCCGCGTGCCGCAATCGAGTGGGTCCGGCCACGGACCGAGGTTCCGTGTACTCTGGCCCTTTCGGTGCTGATCCTCTTTCCAGAGTATCGTCTCGATGGGCACTGGCAACGAGGTTCAAGCGGACCCGGCAATGCCGCAAATCCCCAATGCATCCGCATCCTTGCTAAGAAGGGTCGGCTTTGAGCCGATCTCCCGAGCCCCTGGCGGGGCACGATCACACCGGCAAGCACCTGCTTGCGCCTGACGAAGGGCGACTTTCACGTTGCCGCAACCCCCCTTCGATGATAGCGTTTCGCTACGATCCCATCGCGCGCACTTGGCTTTCCGAACCGTCCTCTTCGCCCGATATCGGATGCGTAGAAGGTCCTGCTCTCCGAGGCTGCAGCGGAAGCCATCGGCTTGCTCGACCACGACGACCCGGTAGGTCAGGACGGGGTCACTTTCGGCACCGGGCAAGAGGAGACCTCATCCATGATCATCCAGAGCTTCCTCAGCGACAATATCTCGGGAGCCGCCCACCTTCGCCTTGGTCTTTACCAAGGCTATGGCACCGCCGGCAATATGGAGGCAGTGCGTGCCAATCTCGCCGTGCTGCAGGAGGTTTCAAAGAAGGCTGCGGGATACGGTGTGCACCTGTTGAGCTTTCCGGAGCTGTATCTTTCAGGTTACGACGTCACGGACGCCGAGGCCGCCCATGCGCTGGCGGAGGAGATCCAGAGCCAGGGTATTCTGGACGAGGTCGCGGCCACCGCAAAAGCAAGTGGCTTGGCCATCATTTGTCCCTATCCCGAGGCGGCCAGCGTGGCCGGGCAACGGCGCTATTACGACAGCATCGCGGTCTACGGTCCGGATGGGGAATTACTGAAGAACTACCGCAAGACCCATCTCTGGGGCGGCGACGAGCGCAACAACTGGTCCTTCGGTCATGTATATCCGGAAGAAGGCGAAGCCTACAGCGTATTCGAGGTCAACGGCCTGCGCGTAGGTGTGCTCAACTGTTACGAAGCGGAATTTCCCGAGCTGTCGCGTATCCTGGCACTCAGGGGCGCACAATTGGTAGTGATTCCGACGGCGGCCGACGAATACACGGTGCTGCGCACCGGCGAGCTTACGAAGACCCCCTATCCGGACGTGCAGTTCCTGATAAAGTCCAACGCCTATCACAACAACATCTTCTGTGCCTACAGCAACCGGCGCGGCATCGAGACCCTGGACGGAGAGATCGTGGGTGGTTATTTGGGCAACTCCTGCCTGGCCGATCCCCACGGCAACTTTCTGATTCCGATAACGGCCCTGCCCCCGGAGCGGGAAGACCAGCCAGGCTCGGGGTGGAACGACCATATGCTCCTGATGGCCGATTGTGTGCCCGCCTTCTACGGCCCCACCCATCCGGAGACCAGGATCGGCGACCGGCCGGCGGCCACCCAGTACGTCAAAGACCGGCGTTGGAGCCTCTACGGAGAGCTCGTCTCGCCCGATTATGTCGACCAGACGACCGGAGCGGCACGGAAGTATCCGAGCCAACCAGAATAACCGGAAGCCGTTGCGGCCTTGTCCGGTATCTTTCCAATCTGTCCCGGCTGCGCCTGTGGCCGGATCTGAAGCTCCCCTCCGGCAAGGAGGGGTAAGGGTGTGTAGACATGAGCGAGCAACTCGATGTTTCTTTCCCCGGCGGTAAGCGGGTCCATGTCCGGATCCGCGATTTCGAGATCGCCACCGATCAATCCCTGAAGGCGGGGGGCGACGCCTCGGCGCCCGAGCCCTTCGACCTCTTCTTGGCCTCGATGGTCGCCTGCGCAGGCATCTATGCGCTCAATTTCTGTCAGTCCCGGAAGCTGTCCACCGAGGGGCTGGGCCTGAGCATGCTCTGGGATCGCGATGCAAAGCGTCCCATGCAGTCGCAGGCGCGGCTTCAGCTCAAACTTCCCGACGCCTTCCCGGAGAAGTACCGGGAAGGCATCCTCAGGGCGATGGACCTGTGCGCGGTAAAGAAGCAGATCGAGCACGGACCCGAGGTCGTCTCGGAGATCCTGAGCTGAGTACCAGGACCCTCGAATAACGGCAACATCCACTCCGCCTGACTGTAGGTCGGCATCCCTATGCCGACACTGGGATACTCCGGCAGACGGCGGCAAAGGGTTGCCGCCCTACGATCACATCGTCAGAGCAATAGCCTGCGGATATCGCCCAGGAGCTCCCGCAGCAGGCTGGTGAAGCGCACCCCCTCCGCCCCGTCGACGACGCGGTGGTCGTAGGATAGGGACAGGGGCAGCATGAGCCGCGGGACGAATTCGCTGCCGTTCCAGACGGGTTTGGTCTGCGCCCGGGAGACGCCCAGGATGGCCACCTCCGGGATGTTGACGATGGGCGTGAATGCGGTGCCGCCGATGCCCCCCAGGCTGGAAACGGTAAAGCAGCCTCCTTGCATGTCTCCGGGCAGCAGCTTGCCGTCGCGGGCCTTGGCGCTCGCCTCCGCGAGCTCGCCGGCGAGGTCCAGGATGCCCTTCTTGTCGACGTCCCGGATCACCGGGACCACCAAGCCGTTGGGAGTGTCGACCGCGACCCCCAGGTGCGTGTAGTGCTTGAGCACCAGGTGCTCACCGTCAGCACTCAGGGACGCCTTGAGGTTGGGGTAGCTGCTCAACGCCTTGGCCACCGCCTTCAGAAGGATCGGCAGAAAGGTGAGCTTTACCCCCTGCCCTTCTACCGCCTCGTTCTGAGACCTGCGAAAGGCCTCCAGCTCGGTGATGTCCGCCTCCTCGTACTGGGTGACGTGGGGGACACTGAGCCAGCTCAGGTGTAGTCGGCGCCCGCCGATCTTCTTGATCCTGGGCAGCTCGACGCGCTCCACCTCGCCGAACCTGGAATGATCGATGTCGGGCGGAGCGGGAAGCTCGAAGGGCAGCCCCGTACTTGCGGTCGGCGCCGCACCGCCGGCAAGGGCCTGTTTGACATACCCCTGGACGTCATCCTTGAGGATACGCCCTTTGGGTCCCGATCCCGCGACCAGAACCAGATCGACACCCAACTCACGGGCGAAGCGACGCACCCCTGGGCTGGCGTGGGGCTTGCGGCCCTTGGCAATCGCAGCCATATCCTCGGGTCGCGGCATGACGGGTACCTGGCGGCGTGCGGCCTCGCCCGGCACGGGAGCGGAGGGAGCCGGCTCAGCTACGGGCGCAGGTGTGGGCGGTGCTTGCGCCGCGGCGGCCTTGGCCTTGCCTCGATCTCGGTCGTCGGTCGCTTCGGACGCCCGGGGCCTTGCCGCCAGGGTCAGGACCAAGTCCCCCTGACTGAGCTTGTCCCCCACGGCGACTGCCACGGAAGCGACCTCACCCGCTTGCGGCGAGGGGATCTCCATGGTCGCCTTGTCGCTCTCCAGGGTGATCAGGGACTGCTCGGGCTCTACCTTGTCTCCCTGAGTCACCAGGATCTCGATGACCTCGACGTCGGAGAAGTCCCCGATATCCGGGAGGCGGACCTCGACCGTTCCCACGTCGCCGGAGTCCGGTGCAGGGGTCGCAGTGGGCAGGTCGGGCTCCTGAGCGCTGGTCTCCGGCACCTGCTGCTCATCCGGCATCTCTACCGCCTCGTCGGAGCTTGTCTCCAGGGTCAGCAGCAAGTCGCCCCGGCTGACCTTGTCACCGACCCCTACTGCGAGCCCTTTCACCGAGCCGCCTGCAGGGGACGGGATCTCCATGGTTGCCTTGTCGCTCTCCAGGGTGAGCAGGGACTGCTCGGGCTCCACCCGGTCACCGGGGGCCACCAGGATCTCGATGACCTCCACATCGGTGAAGTCCCCGATGTCGGGCAACAGTACTTCTTGGACCCTCGTCACGGTGCGCTCTCCTATGCGAAATCTCGCTCGCATCCCGAGCAGAATACTACAGGATTGGGCTTTTCCGGATCGATGCCGTACTTCCGGATGGCATCGGAGACCCGGGCCGCCGGGACCTCCCCCTCGTCGACGAGCGACTTGAGGGCAGCCAGTGCGACATAGTAACGGTCGACCTCGAAGAACTTGCGCAGCTGGCTGCGCAGGTCGCTGCGCCCGAAGCCGTCGGTGCCCAGCACCCGGTAACGTCTCGGAACGAAGGGACGGATCTGGTCGGCATGGGTTTGAATGTAGTCGGTGGCTGCCACGATGGGGCCGCTGGTCGGTCCCAACTGTCGCTCGACGTAGCTCTGCCGCGGCTCCTGCTCCGGATGCAGCATGTTCCAGCGCTCCACGTCCATGCCCTCGCGGCGCAGCTCGTTGAAGCTGGTAACGCTCCAGACATCCGCGGCGAGCCCGAAGTCCTGCTCCAGCAGCTCCGCAGCGGCCAGGACCTCACGCAGGATGGCGCCGGAGCCCAGGAGCTGGATCCGCGTGCCCTCTGCGGCACCTTGCCGGCAGCGATACATCCCCCGGAGGATGCCTTCCTGCGCTCCTTCCGGCATCGCAGGCTGGGCGTAAGCTTCGTTCATGGCGGTGATGTAGTAGAAGCAATTTTCCTGCTCCTGGTACATACGGCGCAGACCGTCCTGGACGATGACCGCCATCTCGTAGGCGTAGGCGGGGTCGTAGCTGACACAATTGGGGATAGTGGATGCGACCACCAGGCTGTGGCCGTCCTGGTGCTGCAGGCCTTCGCCGGCCAGGGTGGTACGGCCTGCCGTGCCGCCGATCAGGAAGCCGCGGGCGCTCATGTCGCCGGCGGCCCACGCCAGGTCGCCGATACGCTGGAAGCCGAACATGGAGTAGAAGACGTAGAACGGGATCATGCTCAGGCCGTGGTTGGCGTAGGCGGTGGCGGCGCTGATCCAGGACGACATGGCCCCGGCCTCCGTGATCCCTTCCTCCAAGACTTGGCCCTTCTTGTCCTCCCGGTAGTAGAGCAGTTGGTCCGAGTCCACCGGCTCGTAGAGCTGGCCGACCGAGGAGTAGATGCCGAGCTGGCGAAACATACCCTCCATGCCGAAGGTGCGGGCCTCGTCCGGGATGATGGGCACCAGGTACTTACCGATCTCCTTGTCCCGCACGATCAGGTTCATGACGCGCACCAGGGCCATGGTGGTTGAAATCTCCTTGTCGCCGCTGCCTTCCAGGAGCGGCTCGAAGACCTCCAGCGCCGGGGTCGCGAGCCTGGGTGCCTGCGGGTTACGGGCGGGTAGCGGACCGCCCAGGGCCTCGCGCCGCTCGCGCAGGTATTTCATCTCCGGACCGTCGGCAGGGGGCTTGTAGAAGGGGGCGGCGCCGATCACATCGTCCGAGATGGGGATGTTGAAGCGGTCGCGGAACTCCTTGAGGGACTCCTCCCCCATCTTCTTCTGGGAGTGGGTGATGTTCATGCCCTCGCCGGATCGGCCCATGCCGTAGCCCTTGACCGTCTTGGCCAGGATGACCGTGGGCTGGCCCTTGTGCCGGACGGCAGCCTGGTAGGCAGCATAGACCTTGATGGGGTCGTGTCCACCGCGATTCAGGCGCCAGATGTCCTCGTCGGTCAGGTTGGCCACCATGTCCGCCAGCTCCGGGTACTTGCCGAAGAAGTGCTCCCGGGTGTAGGCACCACCCTTGGCCTTGTAGGCCTGGAAGTCCCCGTCGACACACTCATGCCAACGCTTGAGCAACAGGTTGTCCTTGTCCCGCGCGATCAGCGGATCCCAGTAGCTGCCCCAGAGCACCTTGATCACGTTCCAGCCGGCGCCGCGAAAATCCGCCTCCAGCTCCTGGATGATCTTGCTGTTGCCGCGCACGGGTCCGTCCAGACGCTGCAGGTTGCAGTTGACCACGAAGACGAGGTTGTCCAAGCGCTCCCGCGCCGCGACGTCGATGGCGCCCATAGACTCCGGCTCGTCCATCTCGCCGTCGCCCATGAAAGCCCAGACCTTGCGCCCCTCGGTGTCGAGCAGCCCCCGGTCCTGGAGATAGCGCATGAAGCGGGCCTGGTAGATGGCCATGATGGGGCCCAGGCCCATGGACACGGTCGGAAACTGCCAGAAGGTCGGCATGAGCCAGGGATGCGGATAGGAGGACAGGCCCTTGCCGTCTACCTCCTGGCGAAAATGGTAGAGCTGCTCCTCGCTGATCCGTCCCTCCAGAAAGGCGCGCGCGTAGATCCCGGGTGCCGAATGGCCCTGGATGAAGACCAGATCCCCGCCATGGTCCCCACCTTGCTCCAGGTTGCGAGCGTGGAAAAAGTGGTTGAAGCCGACGTCGTACAGAGTCGCGCTGGAGGCGAAGCTGGCGATATGGCCCCCGAGCTCGGTGGCGTGCCGGTTGGCCTGCACCACCATGGCCATGGCGTTCCACCGCACGAAGGAGCGGATGCGCCGCTCCATGGCCTGATCCCCGGGGAAGCGCTCCTGGTGCTGCACCGGGATGGTGTTGACATAAGCGGTACTGGCGCTGTATGGCAGATAGAGGCCGGAGCGCCGGGCCTTGTCGATGAGCTGCTCGAGCAGGAAGTGGGTGCGCTCGACGCCCTCATTCTCCAGAACGGCATCCAGGGCATCGAGCCACTCCCGGGTCTCCTGGGGGTCGATGTCGGGCTTGTTGCTCATGGTGATTCCTCGGACTCGATGCGCGCCGTGCGCGGGCGGTGCCTGCAAAAAATGACGAAGTATAGGAGAAACGCCCTCGGTAGTCCGCCTTCGCCGGACTCCATTTTCCGGTCCAAGTCGAAAGGCGGGAGTATCAGCGAGAACTGGTGGCTCCAGTGACGGTTGACAAGTCAGGCGAGCGGATTCGAGTCCGTGGGCTGGTACAGGGGGTCGGCTTTCGCCCCACGGTGTGGCGCCTGGCGCGGGAGCTGGACCTGCACGGCGACGTGCGCAACGACGGCGAGGGGGTCCTGCTCCGAGTCTGGGGCGAGGCCCCTGAGATCGACGAGCTGTGCCGGCGGTTGATCACGGAGTGCCCGCCGCTCGGGCGGATCGATGCCGTCGAGCGCTCGCCGATCGAGAGCGCCCCGGAGCTCAACGAGTTTCGGATAATCTCCAGTGCTGACACCGCTGTGCACACGGGGATCGTCGCGGATGCGGCTACCTGCTCGGCCTGTCTCGCCGAGATTCGGGACCCGTTGGATCGTCGTTACCGTTATCCCTTCACCAACTGCACCCATTGCGGCCCCCGCCTGAGTATCATCCGATCCATTCCCTACGACCGGTCCAACACCAGCATGGCAGCATTCCCTATGTGCGATCTGTGCAGGAGGGAGTACCTGGATCCGGCGGACCGGCGCTTCCATGCACAGCCCAACGCCTGTCACGCCTGCGGGCCGGGGGTGTGGCTCGAGAGCGCAGAAGGAGAGCGCATCGATGCCTCGGAGCTGGGGGGCGAGGACGCGATCGATGGTGCGAGCCGGCTGCTCGCCCAGGGCCGGATCTTGGCGATCAAGGGCATCGGGGGCTTTCATCTCGCCTGCGACGCCTGCAATGAGGGAGCCGTCGGCGAGCTGCGCCGACGCAAGGGGCGCTACGGCAAGCCCTTCGCCCTCATGGCCCGCGACCTGGAGGTCATTCGCCGTTATTGCCGGTTCGGAGCTGGGGAGGCCGATCTGCTGGCAAGCCCGGCAGCGCCGATTCTGCTTCTGGACATGTCGGGTCCGGAGCGGGTGGCGGCGGGGGTGGCACCGGGTCAGTCGACCCTCGGCTACATGCTGCCCTACAGCCCTCTGTATCACCTGCTGCTCCAGGATTGGGACCGGCCCCTGGTGATGACCAGCGGGAATCGGAGCGACGAGCCCCAGTGCACAGCTAACGGGGATGCGCGGGGACGCCTCGGTCCACTGGCAGACTTCTTCCTGCTTCACGACCGGGAGATTCTGAACCGGGTCGACGACTCGGTGGTGCGCTTCATGGACGGAGCCCCGCGCCTGCTGAGGCGGGGAAGGGGCTATGCCCCGGCACCCATCCGACTTCCCGAGGGGCTCGAAGGCGCTCCGCCCGTCCTCGCCCTCGGCGGGGAGCTCAAGAACAGCATCTGCCTGCTCTCAGGCAATGGGGCGACCTTGTCACAACACCTCGGCGACCTGGAGGAGGCCCGGACGGCAGCCGAGTACGAGCGCACCATCGGGCTGTACCGAGTCCTGCTCCAGCACGATCCGCAGGTGCTGGCGGTAGATCTTCATCCGGACTATCGGTCCTCCCGGCTCGGACGTGACTGGGCGGCCCGGGAGGGTCTGGAGCTGGTGGCGATCCAGCACCACTTCGCCCACGTCGCAGCGGTGCTGGCCGACAACGGCTGGCCCGTGGACGGTGGCCCCGTGGTTGGCATCGCCCTGGACGGACTGGGCGGCGGCGAGGACGGCACCATCTGGGGCGGCGAGCTCCTCGTCGCCGACTATGTCGGTTACGAGCGGGCCGGCCATCTGAAACCAGTGCCCCTGCCCGGGGGGACCAAGGCCATCCTGGAGCCTTGGCGCAACGTCTACGCGCACTTGGCCACCCACTTCTGTTGGGATGAGATCCGGTGGCGCTATCGGGATCTGGATCTGATCCGCAATCTGGCCCGAAAGCCACTGGATACGCTGGCTATCATGATGGAAAGGGGAATCAATTCCCCCTTGTCGAGCTCCTGTGGCCGTCTATTCGACGCGGTCGCCGCGGCTGTAGGGCTTTGCCGCGAATCCGTGACCTACGAGGGCCAAGCCGCCGTCGAGCTGGAGACCTTGGCCGCTTCCGCGAAGGCCACCTCACCAGACGGTTATCCGTTCGCGATTGGGACCGGGGAAGTACCGCTCGTCCTCGACCCCAAGCCCATGTGGATCGCCTTGCTCGACGACTTGGCGCGAGGCGAGGAGCCGACATCCATCGCCGCCCGGTTCCATGTGGGCCTGGCCGGCGCAGTGGCGCAGCTTGCCATCCGGCTCGCACAGGATCGGGCAATCGGCACCGTCGCCCTCTCAGGTGGTGTTTTCCAGAACAAGATCCTCCTGGAAGGCATCGCCGATCGGCTGCACGGGGCGGAGCGGAAAGTGCTCTGCCACCGCCAGGTACCGGCCAACGACGGCGGCATCTCCCTCGGTCAGGCCGCAATCGCCGCAGCTTGCACCATCCACCGGAATCTCCGAAAAGCGTAGATCCGATCTTTCGAAAAAGCCTACGACCGCTGGACGTCCACCGAAGCCCCCAGCATACGCCGCAAGGTACCGTCCTTATCGATTAGGTGATGCTTCAGCGCCCCCGCTAGATGCAACGCCACAGCGGCGATCAAGGTGTAACCGAGCAACTCGTGCACCTCACTGAAGAACGAAGCCCACATTGCGTCATGAGGCAATACCTTGCCCGGATTCGAGGGGTCCGGGTTCCGGGCTACCACCTCGAAGCCGAAAACATCGACACCATGACCGCCCAGGGAGGACATCAGGAACCCCGAGATCGGCATGAGGATCGTTCCCAGGAGCAATAGCCACTGGACGGTTCTCGCCAGAAGGCGCTCGATGCGTCGATATTGGCCGACCGGCACGGGCCATCCGGTGATCATGAGCCATACGATGCGAAGGAGAGCAACGAAAAAGATCGAGAATCCGAAAGATTTGTGCCAGGGATACAGGCTCAGGGTGCTCGTTTCCGTCATGTAAACGCCGACCGCAAGCAGCCCGATCACCGTGATTCCGACGATCCAATGCAGAGAAACAGTAGTGTGGCCTAGTTGGTTTGGAGTGTCCGATTTCATGGAAGAATCGCCTCGAGTGTTTCGATGTATCTACGGTGCTTGAGATTGTCCGTAAACCTGGAAGGTCAACCGCATCCCGTCGATTCCGGGAGAAGAAGCAGACGGTCCCCACCTTCACAAGCTGCACGGCCCGTTACATCCGGGCACATCGGCACGGATGGAGGAACGCTACAAGCTCAGTGGAGCGAGATCAACCTCGCGGCAGCTATGTGAAACGTGCCAGCGAAGAGGATGAAGTCAAGGGGCGACTGGCGCCTTGTGTCCACATCTGCCAAGATCTCACCGATCCGTAAAACTGACGGGCGGCAACCGAATTGCGTTTTATGATTTCTTGCATCGCTTTCGGTGAGCCATCTCAGCGGCTGTGCACCCAAGATGGAGTTTCAAGTCATCTCCACTCGTTCAATGTCCACGTAATAGCCTAAGCGGCCTTCGATTCTGGACGAATGACAAAGCGCCACCTTTACCACCGAGCGCCGGTCATCCATTTCTTCTCTCACCATGTGTCGAGGGGCGGAATCCCGCGGCAAGCGGATGCACGCGCCTGGTCACGTACGTCTCGCGCGTTGGCCTTTTTCCTGGTCCTATTCCTGACGCTCGCCTTCGAGGGTGTTGCCGGCGCCGCCTGCGTGGAAGGGCAGCGCCTCGCGTTGCTGCACTTCAACGATTTCCATGGTCAGCTGGAGTCCTACAACGATTCGGAGACCGGTGCCAGTGTCGGGGGCATCGCCCGGCTTGCTACCGTGGTCGAGAAGGTGCGTGCCGAGGACCCCGGACGCCCGGTACTCCTTCTGTTCGCCGGCGACCTGCTCCAGGGGACCGTCACATCGAGTCTGTTTCTCGGTGTACCCGACGTCGTATTTCTCGACAAGCTCGGCGTGGATGCGGCGGTCGTGGGCAATCATGAATTTGACTATGGTCAGGACGCCTTCCGCCACCTGGCCGCCCTGGCGCACTTTCCCATCCTGACCGCGAACGTGCAGACCTTCCCGGAGCCGCTACCGGTCAAGCCCTACCTGGTGATATACAAGCCCGGCGGGCCCAAGGTAGCCATCTTGGGGTTGACCACCTCGGAGCTGACCACGACCACTCACCCGAGAAACGTCAGCGGTGTCCGTGTCCAGGATCCCGTCGTCGTCGCCCGCCGTCTTATCCCCTCGCTACACGAAAAGGGCGACATGCTCATCGTACTCTCCCACATGGGCATAGCCGACGACCGCGAGTTGGCGCGGGAGATCCCGGACATCGACCTCATCGTGGGCGGACACAACCACAACCTTTACGCGCAGCCGGTGATGGTCGGGGACGTTGCCATCGTCCAGGCCGGCGAGCGCGGACACTGGCTCGGCCGCATGGACCTCGCCTGCCGCCGCGGGCGCATGGTGCGCACCGGCTACCAAATGGTTTCCATGGATGCCGCCATACCCCAGGACCCGGCGGTGGCGGCCGAGGTAGCGCGTGTCGCCGCCGAGGCGGACAAGGGGCTCGAGCACGAGGTCGGGCGCACGAAAGTGGAGCTGAGCGCTCGGCGTGAGGAGATCCGCCGGCGCGAGAGCGCCTTCGGGAACTGGGTTGCAGACCTTGCTCGCGAGATCACCCACGCGGACGCGGCCCTTTTCAACGGCGGCAGCTTCCGGGCGAGCATCCCTGCGGGGCCGGTGACCCTGAAGCAGATCTATGAGGCATTCCCGTTCCGTGACGAGCTCGTGGTGGGTCACCTGACAGGCGCCCAGCTCATCGAAGCCCTGCAGCGCAGCGCGTCCCTGAGGCCAGAGGACAACCCAGGCGGATTCCTCCAGGTATCCGGCCTTCGCTACTCGATCGCCAACGGATCGCTGGAATCCGCCACCCTGGCCGGTAACCCCATCGATCCAACGCGGCGATACCTGGTCGTCGTGCCGGACTTCCTAGCCGAAGGCGGCGATGGGTACGCCATGCTCGAGGACATGCAGGACAAGGTGATGACGGGCCAACTGGTATCCGACATGGTCATCGAAGCATTTCGCAC
>CAYYHR010000080.1:0-13922 GCA_964471705.1 uncultured Chromatiaceae bacterium | reverse complement strand
GCTGGACAATTCGCGCTGCGCCTTCAGGTACGCCTCGGACACGTACATTTCGGTAAAGACCTTGTCGGCGGAGTCCAGCCACAGGCGATTCAAATCGCGTACGCTCTTGATCGGCTCACCCTTCTTGCTCCTCTCGACGAGGGTTGCCATAAGGGTTTCCACTGATCGATTCAAGGCGCCGATCGTCATCTTATTGAATTCGAGCATGGCCTTGCGCATGTCGACGAATGCGTCGAAAGCGCGCAGGATCTTTGCCTGGTGCTCGCGTGCAACCCCTACACTTGGGATGTCGGCGAGGCCGGTGAATGGTGGGGCATGAAACTCGTCCTGCCCCATTGAGAACAGCCGGCTCAGCCCTGCAGAGCCCCCCAACATCATTTCGCCGAGGTGACCGGTTCCCGTGGCTCGAATCGCCGATGAGATCCAGGGTTGCAGCAGTGGCCCCCACTCTTTCATGTAGGAATTCCACAAGGCCTGCGTATCCTTCGCCATGCCGTCGAGGCCCGCGCCCCCGATACCACCGGCGAGTTGTTGAAACCAGTTGGTCGTAAAAGCGGAAAGCGGGGATCGCCAATCCTGGCCGGCGTCGAGCATGGGTGCGACCGTCTGCCAAGCCTTGGTCAGCATATCCAGGTTGCGCATCATCGAGGACTGGCTGCCGAAGACCTGACGGGCGGTGTCGCCTGCAACGCCCGTCGGGTCGGCCCAAGCAGAGAACGATTGCTCAAACCACTCCATCGGATCCATCGAAAGGCCTTGCGGCCCGGACGAGGCAGAACCGGTACGGCCCGCGAGCTCGTGCCAGCTGTCCCAGACGCTCTTCTGCGCTTCAGCCCAAGCCTTCAGCATCTGATCGGCCTGCTGTGTCCAGTCGGCCATAGGGCTCCTCCGCCGGAGTTAATAGTAATATTCTAATTAAGCGTATTATTCTCAAATGATGCTGCCCCTGCCCACGGACAATTCAGGACGTCTTCCGGTAGCCATTAATAGGCGCCAAAAAAGGATGCTGTTTATACTACAGCGCAACTCGTGCTGCAACAAAGCCTCCGGGCCTCGGGCTCCTAGTTGCAGAAGATCTCTTATCTGATACTCTTTAGCGCGCAAACCGCAGGTCTGGAGCGCTCCCGTAAGATCCGGGCGCCATTCCCGCGGAAGGTTTATCAACCATACTAAGAGAATGGGAGGTACGGAGTGGACGTAAATGGCAGTGTAGTCGTCATCACGGGTGGTGGCACCGGAATCGGTGCCGCTGTCGCGAAGAATCTGGCCGCGGACGGGGCCAAGGTCGTTTTGGCCGGACGACGCATCGAGCGTCTGGAGCAGACCGTCGGGGAGATCAAGGCCGCGGGCGGCGAGGCGATCGCGGTCCAGACCGACGTCACCAAGGAGGAGGACCTGAGCAGTCTGATGGATAAGGCGATCGAGACCTTCGGCAGCCTCAACGTGGTCCTGGCGAATGCCGGACGTTTTGCGGATCACCTGATGATCAACACCGACAAGGCCACCGGCAAGGTCAGGGATGTGATGACCCTCGAACAGTTCCGTGCCGTGGTCGATACCAATCTGGTCGGTACCTTCCTCACCTTGCGCGAGGGCGCGAGGCGCATGGTGGACAATGGCTGGGAGGGGTTGCTGCTGATAACCTCCTCGATCAACAGCACGGGCCAGATCGGGCAGCTCAACTACTCCTCGACGAAGGTCGCGCTCACCTTGTGGCCCAAGATCCTGGTGGGCGAGTTCCACCTGAAGCACCTTCCGATCCGCGTCGTGGGTGTCTCGCCCGGCTACACGGCGACCGAGATTCTGAAGGGAATGAACGAGACGGCCCTGGAGGCGGTGCTCAAAGACGTCCACGTGGGCCATCTGGTGGAGCCGGATGAGCTCGCCAGTACCATCAAGCATGTGATTGCCAACGACTCGATCGACGGAACGACCATCGAGGTCACCGGCGGCTTGGTCTACGGTCCGCGCGCACGCGCGAAGTAACCCTCCTCAGGTATGCCGGCGGAGTCGCCGATGCGACCCCGCCGGTCAGTCTCCTCCTTCTCTCGCTTCCTGCACTGACATTTTGGTCAGAATCGTACACCCTTGGCGCGGCAGAACCGCTTGACCAGAGCGAAGAAGATTTCACTCTGCTCCAGGTAGACGACGTGTCCCGAGTCCTCTACGAGCTCGAAACGAGATGTCGGGAGGATATCCGCGATCTTGCGCTGAACGCTCGGTAGGATGACGCGGTCCTGGCCCCCGGCCAGAATCAAGGTCGGAGTCCGGATGGCACGGAAGCCCGGCATATGCTCATCGAGCTGGGCGAAGAAACGGTTCTGCGCTTCCGTAAAGCGTATCAGGCTATGGACCTGGTGCTGGTAGCGCTTGAAAAAGGCCAGCCGCATCTTCTCCAGGTAGGGCGCGGCGCGGTGTACGAAGGTTTCACCGAAGATCTTCTCGTACAGATAGTGGGTATAGAGCTCGAATCCGATCTCGCCGGCACGATAGAACCGAAGGGACATCGCCTCGTACATGCGGAACAGCTCCTCATGACTCAGGAGGATTCCGGAGAGGGTCAGGGTGTGGAGGCGGTGCTGATGGCGGCGGGCGAAATCGAGGGCGACAAAGCCTCCGTAAGAGATGCCGAGCAAATGCAGCCGCTCGATTCCGAGCTCGTCCAGGATCAGGATGAGAAGGTCGGCCAGCTGGGGAATGAGGACGGGCTCGTCCACCGACGTGGACCGGCCCTGGCCGATGTAGTCGTAAAGCAGTACATCGAAGTCGTCGAGTAGGCTCGGTAGCACCGAGCTCCAAGACCCCGTGTGCATCGCCAGTCCGTTGAGCAGACAGACCGGCTCCCGCCGGCCTGTCCCATAGTACTCCCAGTAGATCTTTTTATCGGCGTCGGGCTCAACGAGCCCGCTTCGGTCCGGGTCGATCGCCTCTCTTGCCATCGAGGCGGTCAGATCACGCGGCTTTCATGCAGGCGCTTGATCTGGGAGGGACTCATCCCGAGCAGATCCTCCAGCACTTCGTCCGTATGCTCTCCGAGCGCCGGCCCCAGGCCGTTGATCTCACCCGGGGTTTCCGACAGGCGCGGCAGCGAGCAGGGAACGATGAGCGTCTCGCCGAGGGCGGGATCATCCACGGCGACCAGGTTCCGCCGGGCGTGAAACTGGCGGTTGGCGAACATATCGGCGATGTTGTCGAGCGGCGCATAGGGGGCACCCGTCGCATAGCACTTCGCCTCCACCTCGTCGCGGGTCAGGGACCCACACCAGGCACTCACCACGTCGTTCACGTCGTGGCGCGATTCGAGCCGCTTTTGGTGCCGCCCATAGAGGGAGTCGGAGGCCAGCTCGGGGCGCTCCATGGCCTGGGCCAACGCCTCGAAGAGCTTGTCCGTGGTACAGGCGAAGGCGACCCACTTGTCGTCCTTGGTGCGGAAATGGCCGAGTGGGCAGGCGATCGGATTGTGCGGCCCGGTACGCTCCCGCACTGTGCCATAGGCGGCATAGGCCGGGGCCATCTCGTCCGAGAGGCGAAAGATGGATTCGTACAGGGCGGCGTCGATGTACTGTCCCCGCCCCGTCCTTTCCTTGTAGCGCAGCGCCATCAGGATCCCCATGGCTCCGTAAAGTCCGGTCAGATAGTCGCCGAGGGTGGTCGATCCGGGTGTGACAGGGGTCTCCCGCGGCATCCCGGCAAGGTATGCCAAACCGCCAACCGCGTGAGCGATGCGCGCAAAGCCGGGTCGATCCCGATAGGGTCCGGTCTGGCCGTAGCCGGAGATCCGCAGCATGATCAAGCCGGGGTTGAGCTCGTGCAGCACCTCCCAGCCGAGGCCCCACTTCTCGAGCGTTCCGGGACGGAAGTTCTCACACAGGATGTCGGACTTGCTCACCAGCTTCTTGAAGATCTCGGCCCCGTCGGGGGTGCGCAGATCGACGGTGACGGACTTCTTGTTCCGGGCCTCGCTGAGCCAGGCTAGAGTATCACCGCTCTTCGTGGCTGTGCCGAAGTTGCGGCAGGGGTCGCCGCCGAAGGGATGCTCGACCTTCAGTACCTCGGCGCCGAACTCGCCCAGGATCCCCGCGGCATAAGGTGCGGCGATGAAGGTCGCCACATCGATCACGCGGATACCGGAAAGCGGAAGCCGCGGCTTGATCGGGGCCTTGGAATCGCCGCGCGCTTCCGCTGTTTCCTTTTGCTTCTGGTGAATGGCCATCGGGACGCCCTCTCGAATCTAGATCACGCGGTTCTTGTGAAATTCGGCGAGCTCGGCGACGGTAAGTCCAAGCAGCTCGCCCAGTACCTTGTCGGTCATGTTTCCCAGCGGGGGGCCCAGGTGCTCTATGCGGCCGGGAGTCTCGGACAATTTGGGAAAGACCCCGGGTACCGTGATCTCGCCCACATCCGGGTCGTCGATCGTGACCAGATCATCGCGCGCCTGATAGTGAGGATCCGCGAAAATGTCCGCGATGCTGTTCAAGGGTCCGATGGGGACTTGCGCGGCCAGGCACTTCTCCATGAGCTCATCGCGGGTGAGAGAGGCCGTCCATTCTCCCACGATCCGGTCGACTTCCTCGTGGGCCGCGAGACGCTTGTTCTTCAGGCCGAAAGTGCCTTCGGCGGCCAGCTCGGGCCGATTCATCGCATCCTCGGCGAGGCGGGCGAACATCTTGTTGTTCGTGCAGGCGATTGCGACCCACTTGTCATCCTTGGTCCGGAAGTGCCCGTGGGGGCAGGCGACGATCGTGCCGGCACCCTCGCGCTCGCGAATCTTGCCATGGAGCCCGTAGGCGGTCGGCAGCTCGTCGAGCTGGCGGAACACGGCCTCGTAAGTGCCGATGTCGATGTATTGACCGCGCCCGGTCTGATCGCGGTAGCGCAGCGCCAGCATGATCCCGATCGCCCCGTAGAGGCTGACCATGTAGTCGGCGAGGGGATTTGGGCCGGGGATGGTCGGCGTCTGACCTGGAAAGCCGCACAGGTAGGACAGACCGCCGAAGGCGTGGGCGAGATGGGAGAAGCCCCGCTTGTCCCTGAACGGGCCTGTCTGGCCATACCCCGTAACGCGCAGCATCACCAAGCCGGGATTGTCCTTGCTCAAGGTATCCCAGCCAACGCCCCAGCTCTCCATGGTCCCTGGTCGGAAGCTCTCGACCACCACGTCGCATTTCGCGACCAGCTTGCGAAACAGCTTGGCACCTGTGGGCTGCCGCAGATTGATGGTAACGGATTTGCGGTTGCGCGCCTCGCTCAGCCAAAAGAGGGTCGAGTCGGCTCGCCGCGAGGCCGTGCCCAGCCCGCGCATCGGGTCCCCCGCGATGGGGTACTCGACCTTGTAGACCTCCGCGCCGAACTCGCTCAGGATCGAGGCGGCATAGGGTCCGGCAATGAAATTGCCCACGTCGACGACGCGGATGCCGTCGAGCGGTAAGCCCTTGGGCTCATCGGAAGGTAGGGCACTCGCCTGAGTGGACGAATTGCCCGCTTGGGTATCCCCTGCGCCCGGCTGAGATTCCTTTACGTCCGAGTCTTGCGTTTTTTGGCTCATGGCCACCCCTCTTTGGCTGGTGAAGCGCATTCGCGTTCGTGGCAGTGCCTGACCCCGATCCCGTGGACCCCAATCCCGTGATCCCGATCCCGCGGCAGCGGGCGCGAATACGTTTGTTTTTTTTTCGAGCTGCCCGATACAGGCTGCGTACTTTGCGCATCCGGGTAATCTGGAGAGTGAATCACATTTGGTGCCGGAAGGTAAAGCCTCTCTCCGGCCCATGGAGGCGGGGCGCGGAATCGAGTCGGATATCTCCGCTCAGGAGCTCGCGAGTGGCCGTAAATCCAGCGTCTTTCCGGTCAGGCCGAGACTCCGCGGCGGCAGCTCCGGAGGCAGGCTATTGCAGTGAGGCACCGCCGGGTGGCACGGTTTCCTGAAGCCAGAGCAGGATGCGATCGGCCGCCGCTTGCCAGCCGGACTCGAGCATCATGGCATGGGACAGGCCCGGGATGATCTCCGCCCGGGTGCGGTAGACCCGGGCAGTAGCCTCGACCATCGTGGGCGAGACGAAGAAATCCTTCTCGGCCCCCATGACGAGGACCGGCATTTCCGGATTGTGACGAGGACCGGGAAAATTCGGCCACGCAAGCTCGATCCCGACGCGCAAGGATTCCGCCGAGCCACGTGCAAAGTGTCGCTTCACCGTCGCGGTGGGTAGATCGTCGGAGAAGAGCGCCTTGCGCATCGCCTCCAGGGATGTGGTCGAGGGTCCAAGGGCTTGCGCCAGCGCCATCTGCGTGAAGAGAAGGGGGTCGCGAAGCAGCATCCCGGCCGAGCAGGGCAGCATGCCGTGAGGAGGGCCGGAGCCCATGAGGACCGCCCCCGGCGCCTCGTTGTCCTTGAGCCACTTCTGCACGATCACGCCCCCGAGGGAATGTCCGACGAGGACCGGAGTAGCCCCGAGGCGGTGAATCACCTGGTCCAGATCATTGACGTAGTCGGCCAAGCCGACCGAGTGTATCCAATCGCCCTGCTCGCTCTGCCCATGACCGCGCAGACTGAGCGCATGTGCCTCGTATCCCTTCTCCGCGAAATAGGGAAGGAAGTGCTCGTCCCACATCCAGGCGCCCCCGAAGGCCCCGTGAACGAAGAGCAGTGGGCGGTGCGCACTGGCATGCGAAGTTACCGGAGAGCGGGTAACGATTTCCAGGTGCATGGCAGATAAGCTCCGACTTCTCGTATGTGATAGATTTCGACGTAACAGAGCCGAGCCCCGTTCGTGACTGACGCCCGAAACGCCTCGGCACGGGGCCCGCATCGCAAGACGGAGCAATATGTCCGGAGCCGGGCGGAATTGCAACCAGCCTTCCCAGTCGGGAGCGAAGCGATCATGGGGAATGGGACGAGAGAGCTCGTAGACGAGCTCCTGGACGCGATCGAGCGTCACGACTACGAGCAGGCCCGGGGGTTGCTCGCCGACGAAGGCTTCAGCTACGAGAGCCCCATCTCGTGCTTCTCGTCGGCGGACGACTTCGTACAGCACTTCTCACTCATAGCGGGAATCCTCCATAAGATCGAGCGACGCAAGGTGTTCGTAGACGGGCAGGAGCTGTGCCATATCCTGGTCTTCGTCACCCAGCTCTCGGACAAGGAGTCGATGAAAGCGGTCCTCTGGACGCGGGTCGCGAACGGACGCATCCAGCGCATCGAGGCCCTGTTCGATACCCACTGGTACCACCGGATGTTCGAGTCGGACGCTTAGGACATGCGCCTGGGAATCGACGAGCTCCTGCAGAACCGGGAGCAGCGCGAGCCCCTGGCGGGTCGCCGGCTCGCCCTGCTCGGCCACGCGGCGTCCCTCACCAGCGTCGGACAGCATACGCTGGACGCCCTGATGGGCTGTGGCGGCTTGCGCCTTACGGCCGCCTTCGGCCCCCAGCACGGAATGCGGGGGGACAAGCAGGACAACATGATCGAGACGGACGATTACCTGGACCCGCGCCACCGCATCCCGGTCTTCAGCCTGTACGGGCAAGTCCGGCACCCCACAGATGCCATGATGGACACCTTCGATACCCTGCTGGTGGACCTGCAGGACATCGGGACGCGCATCTACACCTATGTGACCACGCTCGCCTACATGCTGGATGCCTGTGCCGCCAAGGGAAAGGCGTTGTGGGTGCTCGATCGCCCCAATCCCGCCGGCCGCCCCGCGGAGGGGAGCATCCTGGAGCCGGGGTGGGAGAGCTTCGTGGGTGCCGCACCCCTGATCATGCGCCACGGGCTCACCTTCGGTGAGCTGGCCCTCTGGCTTGCGGGCATTAAAAGGCTGGATCTGGAGCTGGAGGTAGTGCCCATGGGCGGCTACCAACCCCAGGTTGGCCCGGGCTACGGCTGGCCCCTGCACCAGCTCTCCTGGGTCAACCCCAGTCCCAATGCTTCGAGTCTCAACATGGCCCGCTGCTTTCCGGGCACGGTACTCTTCGAGGGGACGACTCTGTCGGATGGTCGAGGGACCAGTACCCCTTTGGAGCTGGTCGGTGCGCCGGACATCGACTTCGAGCGGGTGCTGCGGCGGATGTCCGATCTGCAGCCCCAGTGGCTGGAGGGCTGTCGGCTGCGACCCTGCTGGCTCGAGCCCACCTTCCACAAGCATGCCGGAACGCTATGCTCGGGCATTCAGATCCATACCGACAACGATGCCTACCGGCACGATGCGTTCCGCCCCTATCGGATTGCCGCCCTGATACTCAAGGCCGTGCGGCTCGAGTATCCGGACTACGGGATCTGGCGCGAATTCGCTTACGAGTACGAGACCGAGCGGCTCGCCATCGACCTGCTGAGCGGCGGGACCTTCCTGCGCGAGTGGGTGGATGACCCCGCTGCCGGACCGGGCGAGCTCGAGGCGCGGCTGGTTCCGGACGAAGAGGAATGGACGCGAGATCGGGAGCCTTATCTGTTGTACTCCTGAGCAAATCCGATGCGGTTCGTTTCTCACCGCATCCTACGCGTGTTGTCGGTAAAGTTACTCGGCATTGTCGCGTGGTCGACGGTTTCTCTCTGCCAGTAGCTCCGTGTAAACTCGCAAGTTGCCCTCTACCATCGAGTCGATGGGAAATCTCGTTGCCATGAGCCGGCGACCCTCGTCGCCCATGGCGCGACGCCGGTCGGCATCGGCCAGCAGGGTTTCGATCGCCGTGCAGAGGGCTCGCGAGTCCCCCGGCTCGATCAGAATCCCCGATTCCCGATCCCGTACGGCTTCCGGTATGCCTCCGACACGGCTTGCGACAATGGGGACACCAGCACTTGCCGCTTGAAGGAGGGAGACACCCAATCCCTCCATGGTGGCCGGATGCACCAGAAGGTCGAAGCACCCGAGAATCTTCTCGAGGTCGTTCCGGAATCCGCCGAGCTTTACCACGCCGTTCAGTCCTGCCGCCTCGATGGCTTCACGAAGCGCGCCCTCCAAGGGGCCGCGTCCGAAGAAAAAGACTTTCAAATTCGGATGCCGCGAAGCGATGGTCGGGAGGACGTCGATGAGGAAGCGGTGTCCCTTCCTTTCGATGAGCTGCGATACGACGCAAATCAGTATCGAATCCGCGGGCACCCCCAGAAGTGTCGCAGCTCGCTGCCGATCGCAGGGGGGTGCCCAACGCTCCCAATCGACCGCACTTCGCACGACGCGCAGTTTCCGCACCGGCAACCCCTCGGAGATCAGCACACGGCCGATTTCTTCCGAGATGGCAACAACGCGATCGTGGAGCCGGTATTTGAGCGCGACCAGCCAACGGGGCTCCGGGTTGTCCACTCGTCGCGTGTGTACGGTGGGGAGACCGGCGAGCCGCGCTGCGATGCCGCCCCAGGTATCCGCTCCAATGCGGCTGTGCAGGTGGACGAGGTCCGGACGAACCTCGCGGAGGAGACCGGCCAGGCGCATGGTGATGCTCGGGTCCAGGTCTCCATGCATCGTCATTTCCCTGACGTCTGCGAAGGGCTGCGCCGCCGCGGCCAGCTCGGAGCCGCGCGGACAAACGAGTAGGCTCTCGTAGCCTCGCGCCGCCAATCCTTTTGTCAGGTGCAGAACTTGGTACGCCCCGCCGTGAAGATGCCGTCCACCCTCGACGTGCAGGACCCTCATCGGGCTGCAAGAACCGCGGAAGCGGTTTCGATCACCTCGGTAACCGTGATTTCGCGCATACAGGAATAGACACCGCCGCAAGTCGGACGGCGCTTGCATGGAGAGCAGGGAAGCCGATGATAAAGTACGCGAGCCGTGGTCTGCATCGTCTCCAGGTAAGGGCAAGTGGACCCGAAGAGTAGGACCGAAGGCGTGGAAAAGGCGATACCCATGTGACCGAGGCCCGTGTCCACGGCCACCAGGAGATCCGCCCGGTCGATCAGAGCGGCAGCCTCGCGTAAGCTCGTTCGACCCACCAGATCGACGAGCGAGCCGTGCGCGGCCCCGGCGATACGGGCTGCCGCCTTCCGGTCTCCAGGACCTCCCAGCAGAACGGGCGTAAGCGTCAGCTCGGAGCGCAGGCGCTGCGCGAGCTCTGCCCAACGATCTTCGACCCAGTGCTTCTGAGGTCGCGTGGTAAAGGGGCACAGAACGGCATAGCCTCCGGTGATCTGCTCCCGCTCGATGGCGCTGGTCGCAAAGGCCGAGTCCGCGGCGTCGTAGTGAACCGCCAAGTCGAACGGCTCAGCGGCCAGTCCCAGCTCCTCCGCCAAAAAGAGATACTCGGAGGCGATACGTTTGCTTTGACCACCGCGCGGCATGACACGGGTCATCAACCATTGACTTCCCTCTTTCGAGCCGAGCCCTATGCACTCGTCCGCACCCGAGAGACGCGTCAACAAGCCACTCTTCAGAAGTCCCTGCAGGTCCACCGCAAGATCGAAGCGAGACTCGTGCAACGTCCGTCTCAGGGCGCCGATCGACCGAGCCAGCTCGCTCAGCCGACGCTCCTTCAACAGCTGACGCCAATCATCGAGCGGGCACGGGATGACTTCGTCGAGGTCCTCGTGTCGCTCCAATAACGGGGCACACCCCGGCTGGACGAGCCAAGCGATGTGTGCTCTCGGACAAGTACGCCGCAATGCCGCAATCAAGGGTGAAGCAAATACGATGTCGCCGATCGCCGACAGCCGGACCAAGAGAATCCGGACATCGACGGCCAGGGAGGTTCGGCGAATCGACATGGGGTACATCGCTCGTCTGATGGAAGAAAAACAGGCTAAGAGGCGCCGCGAAAGGGGTTCATCCTCTTGAGCAGAGAAGACAAGCCGTGTCGGCGGGCCACACCTCGAGCCGACCGCTCGTCCGTTACCCAATTCAACTGCAGAACCCTACGCTTCCCCTCGTAGGGCTCATGACCGTGCCAGGCAGTCGAAGAGTTGCGGAAGCACACCAGAGTGCCGTGCTCCGGGGCAACCTCCAGCGCATAGTTACCGAGATCATCCGGCGAGCGAAGCAATCGCAAGCGTCCGCCCGATGCCGTCCAGGAGCCGTGCACGTAAATCAGGACCGTGATCAGCTTGGTCTTCGAATCCGTGTGTATTCGACCATCGCGTGCTCGGCACCAACCACGAACCGTAAGTGTTGTCGGCCGCTCCGATAAGTCCACGTCGAACTTCTCTTCGAAGGCGGCGTGAAGTAGCTCGCCTGTCAATTCCTGGCATAGTTGCGCGAAAGCGGGCCCATAGGTGAGCGCGTTTACCGGAAAGCTCCCTCCTTGGGAAACATCGGGGTAGTCGGCAATGACGGCAGGCATTGAGTGCGGGCGAATAAAATTCGGGACTACCGCATGCGGGAACGGCTCCGCGGAAAGGGGTACGGAGCGAAAAGCGCCGATATCGATCAATGACATAAGGGAACCTCGAAAAATTCCGTTTTCACGCTCAGGTTGTGCCGGCCGCTCCGCGCAGGATCGCTTCGTAGTTGGCCCGCACCAGCTCCGGGCCATAGCGGCGCTCCAGGTCGCGGACGGCGAAGTGACCGCGGGCCATCTCTTGATAGTGACTCATGAATGCGAGGTTGATCGCGGTGCCGCCGGCGGCACCGATCAACGGCACGATCTGGGCGGCAACCTTCTCCGAGACCAGGGTCCCGAACCGCGCGGCGATCGCCTCGATGACCTCGACCAGGACCGGCGCCCCGCGGTTGCCCAGGCCGTGCTCGGCAATGTGCGCGGCCGCCCGCGTCACCGGCATGGCCAGCGCGAGCCGGATGCCGTAGTAGCCGGTCTCGGCAGCGTCGTCGCTCTCGCTATGGCCACCCAGGGCGAAGACCTCCAGGCAGGCCATCCGCGCCTGCGGGTCCTGGAGGTCTTCGCCCTGGGAGCGGGCGATCTCGGCGATCGAGCGCAGCATCAGGGTCGTGCTGATCGGCAGCTCGAAGAGCAGGCCGTAAACACCAAATAGGCCGCTGATAGCCCCGCTGCCGGCGGCCAGTCCGCGGTACAGCCCGTTGCGTGGATCGGTCTCCGCCACCCGCCGCATGCTCGACGCCGCCACCTCCATGATTTGACCGATGGCTGCATCGGCCCAGGTCCGTGCCCGCTGATAGACCGGCCGCGGCAACAGCTTGACCGCAATCTCGATCGGTGTGCCGATGATGCTGGACAGCCGTGCGGCAAGGCTCGGGTGCTCGAGATGCGCGATGGCCCACCGCAGCCGTTCCAGGTCCTCTGGGCTCAGCTCTATCGCGGGATTGCTCACCGCACGGCCTCCCGGTCGCAGGCGCAGCCACCCGCGCCGAGGATGGCGATACCGAGCAATGAGCGAAACAACATACGGATGCCACCACTACAAATGAATATGCCGGAAAGTTCTTGGTCGTCCACCTGGATTCTGCCTGCCTGTCGCCGGGATTTCCAGGTAATATCCCGGTCACCCCGGTAGATGCCGTTTGCGCTAGACTCTACTCCAATCCGTGCTCCCGGAGGAAAAGTGCAGCCGTCCGGGGGCAACCATGTACTCGCTGCAGGAGCGATCGATGGCCCAGCTCGAAAACGTCGGCAAGAGCGGTCTCGTCCGCGGCATCGCCATCGGCCTCGGGGCTGCGGTGCTGATCCCGGTGGCCGCGAAGGCCGTGGCACCCTTTATTCGGCCTGCAACCCGGTCGGTGCTCAAATTCGGGCTCGTTGCCTTCGAGAAGGCGCGGGAAGCGGCCGGCGAGCTGAGCGAGACCGTCGAGGACATGGCGGCCGAGGTCCGAGAGGAGCTCCGCGCCGAGCGTGCAGCCGGGGAGGCGGCCACCACCCCCGAGGAGGAGGTGGCGGCGACAGCGGCTCCGTCGGCGAGCGAGGCGGATACGCCGAGCAACCGGTGACCACGGCGGCCCATCTGGTGCACCGCGCGCGGGGCCGGGTACGCCTGCGTATCCCCGGGCGGCGCCACGACGCGGCCTGGCTTGCTGGCCTGGAGGATCGGCTCCGGGACCTGCCCGGTATCACCGAGGTCTCGGCAAATCCGAGCACTGCCGGCGTGCTGGTCCTGTTCGACCCGGCTGCGGTGCTTGACCCGATCCCGCGCATCGAGGCGACGGGGCTGTTGCAGGTCGTCGCACCACCGCCCTTGTCCCCGACCCTGGCCGAGCTCCGCCGGGTCACGGCCCGGCTGGACGATAGCCTGGGCGAACGCAGCAGCGGCTCGGTGGATCTGCGCACCCTGAGCGTCATCTCGCTGCTGGTGCTCGCGCTGTTTCAGGCCATGCGCGGCCAGCTGTTGGCCCCCGCGGTCTCGCTGCTCTGGCACGCCTTCGAGCTGCTGCGATTCATGCCTCCTGATACAGACGCGCCGGGCGCATCGGACGCCACCCGCCCGCGCTGATGCCGAAAGCCCTGCGACCGCGGTGTCCGGATCATTCCGCCTCCAGGTGCGCCGCCCGGTCCAGCCGCTCCCAGGGGGCGTCCAGGTCTTCCCGCCCCATATGCCCGTACGCCGCCAGGTGCCGATAGAAGCCGTCCTCCCGGGCGGCGATCCCCTGTAGTCCCAGGTCACGAACGATGGCGGCCGGGCGCAGGTCGAACCGCCGGCGGATGCGGGCCTCGATCGTCGGGTCCGGGATGCGCCCGGTATTGAAGCAGTCCACCTGGATGCTCAGCGGATCGGCCTCTCCGGCCGTGTAGCTCAGCTGCAGCTCGCAGCGCTCGGCCAAGCGGGCGGCGACCACCTGCTTGGCGACCCAGCGCGCCGCATAGGCCCCGACTCGATCGATCCGCAACGGGTCCTTGCCGCTCAGGGCCGCCCCGCCGTGGCGGGCCATTCCGCCGTAGCAGTCTATGGCGGTCTTGCGCCCGGTGAGCCCGCAATGCATCTGGGGACCCCCGCCGACAAAGGGCCCCTCCGGATTGAAGCCGTAGAGCGTGCTGTCGTCCGGGCGGATCTCGCGCTCGGCGAACACCGGCTCGACGATCGACTGGATCAGGTCATC
>CAYYHR010000079.1:0-14515 GCA_964471705.1 uncultured Chromatiaceae bacterium | reverse complement strand
GATGCCGACGTGGACGCGCTGTGCGCGGCCATGGATTGGCGGCTCGAGCGCCAAGGGGTGATCGAGCAGCGCCTGGCCAAACGCCACCTGCACGAGGCCGGGCGCGTGCTCTACGATCTGTCTTCGAGTTACTTCGAGGGCGAGCGTTGCCCGCTGGCCGTGCACGCTTACTCGCGCGACGGCAAGAAGGGCAAGCGACAGGTCAACGACGGGCTGTTGACCAACGCCGCGGGATGTCAGGTGGCCATCTCCGCGTTCAAGGGCAACACGAGCAATCTGCAGATCCGCCCCATCCGCAATCAATGGGTCGTCCCGCCATGCATGTTCGTGTTCCCGGTGATAACGGGACTCTTCCTCTTGATCCCAGATGAGCCGGTTCTTCAAGCCGCGCTACCGCGCAGCGTAATCACTTCGGCGCCGGCCTCCAGGTTGTCTAGGTAATCAGCCCATTGCTGCATCATTGTCCGGCGCTCTTCCAGATACTCCGCTTGGTTGTAGCTGGCCCTTACCTTGTTGCGTTCAGCATGGGCAAGCTGGCGCTCGATCACGTCAGAACGATAGCCCATTTCGTTCAGAATGGTGGAGGCTGTCGCCCGGAAGCCATGCGCTGAAAAGCCGACGCTATCTTTGCCGTTGAAGCCCATGCGCTCCAACGCCCGGTTCAGTGTCGTCGCCGTCATGCAGGTCTTGGGATTGCGGTAGTTTGGAAACAAGAAGGTCCGCCCGCCGGTGAACGTGTGTAACTCGCGCAGCAATTCCACCGCTTGCCGGCATAACGGGACAAGATGCGGCTCTCGCTTCTTCATCCGCTCGGCGGGGATGCGCCATTCCGCCCGGTCTAGGTCGATTTCATCCCACTCCGCCGCCCGTAGCTCCACGGTGCGCACGAAAGTCAACAACATCAGGCGCAGGGCAATAACCGTTGTCCGATATCCGCCATAACGATCAAGCGCATTCGCGAAATCGACTATCTGATTGCGGGAAAACGGTCGGTGATGCTTTACCTTTGGGCGGTGGATAGCGCCCTTCAACGCGGCCGCCGGATCGGCGTCAGCCCGCAGGGTCGCCACGGCATAGCGGAAGATCGCAGACGCCCATTGCCGCAGCAGCACCGCGACCGTTTCAGCGCCGCGCCCCTCAACCCGACGCACGATTTCCAGCAGGTGCGCAGCCGTCACGTTGCGGATCGGCAGAGTGCCAATGTAAGGGAAAACGTCAGCGGCAAGGAACCGCTCGACTTGGCGCAGGTAATAGGGTGTCCATCCAGGCTTTTTCTTGTCAATCCATTCCCGCGCAACAGCCTCGAAGGTGTTTGCGTTCTCCGCGACTTGTGCGGCTTGCTGCGCCTGCCGTTCGTGTGCCGGATGGATACCTTGCTTGACGAGTTTTCTCGCCGCGTCGCGGGCCTCTCGCGCCTCGGCCAAGCTTACGCTGGGATATACACCGATGGCGAAGTGATTCTCCTTCTTGGCGATACGGTACTTCCACCGCCAGAGTTTGGCGCCGTTGGGCTTGACCAGCAAATAAAGCCCCCCGGAGTCCGAAACCTTGAACGCCTTTTCGGCGGGTTTGGTGCTGCGAATCTTTGCGTCTGTAAGGGGCACAGTGGGGATATCCCTTGTTTCGATACCCCCAATGATACCCCCACCATTCTGGGATGCCAACAGTCGATTATGGACCTTAAAAGATCGTTAACCAACTGTTCACTGGCTTTTTTCCTGGATCATCGGACGCTCTTGGACTGCACTGCACTTAAATGCTGCTTATCGATCATCAGCAACATGATCAGCCTCCTTCCCCTTCCAGGCAGGGGTGACGCTCGATACCCGCCTCGGCCATAGCCACTGCGCGAAAGATGGCGCGGCCCTTGTTCATGGTCTCCTTCCATTCGAGCTCGGCTTGGGAGTCCGCCACGATTCCCGCGCCCGCCTGGATGTGCAGGGTGCCGTCCTGGATCACGGCGGTGCGGATGGCGATGGCCGTGTCCATGTTGCCGTTCCAGGACAGGTAGCCGACTGCCCCCGAATAGACACCGCGCTTGACCGGCTCCAGCTCGTCGATGATCTCCATGGCGCGGATCTTGGGTGCGCCCGAGACGGTGCCAGCCGGAAAGGTGGCGCGAAGCAGATCGATGGCGCTCATGCCGTCCTCCAGTTCCCCGACCACATTGGAGACGATGTGCATGACGTGGGAGTAGCGCTCCACGATCATGTGGTCGGTCACCCGCACCGTGCCCACCCGCGCCACGCGGCCCGCGTCGTTGCGGCCCAGGTCGATCAGCATGAGATGCTCGGCGAGCTCCTTCGGATCGGCCAGAAGCTCCGCCTCCAGCGCCTTGTCCTCCGCCTCGGTGTGGCCCCGGCGCCGCGTGCCCGCGATGGGGCGTACCGTGACCAGGCCGTCCTCGAGACGGGTCAAGATCTCGGGGGACGAGCCCACGATCTGGAAGTCCCCGAGGTCCAGG
Source organism: uncultured Chromatiaceae bacterium (assembly GCA_964471705.1). GTDB lineage: Bacteria > Pseudomonadota > Gammaproteobacteria > Chromatiales > Chromatiaceae > Thiosymbion. The sequence goes on along the minus strand of CAYYHR010000079.1, from coordinate 12,051 downwards.
AAGTACATGTAGGGCGAGGGGTTGAGTCCCCGCAGTGCCCGGTAGAGGTCCAGGGGCGGTGCACCGAAGGGGATGGAAAGGCGCTGTGAGAGCACCACCTGCATGCAATCGCCTTCCAGGATGTAGTCCTTGATGCGCTCGACGGCCTGCTTGTAGCCGTTCTCCGTGAAACCGGAGACGAAGTCGGACTCGCTCACTGCCCTGGGCGGACCGTACTCCGGACGCGGCACCGCGCCCTGCATGCGCTCGATCAGGTTGCAGATGCGGGCGTTTCCGGCCTCCAAGGTGTCTCCGCGGGACGGGTCCAGGTGGACGATGATGTACATCAGCCCGGACAGGTTGTCGAAGACCACTACCTCATCCGACACCATGAGCAAGATATCGGGGGTGCCGATGAGGTCCGGATTCGGGCAGCGGGTCAGCTTGGGCTCGATGTAGCGGATGGTGTCGTAGCCGAAATAGCCGACGATTCCGCCACCGAAGCGCGGCATATCTGCGGGCTCGGCGACGTGGAAGCGGGAATAGAAATTCTCGATCCAGGCCAGGGGGTCCGGAACATCCTCCTCCTCGACAACGGCCCGGTCACGATCCAGGACGACGCGATTGCCGTATACCCTGATCAGGGTGCGGCAAGGCAGGCCGATGATGGAGTAGCGCCCCCACTTCTCGCCGCCCTGGACGGACTCGAACAGGTAGGAGAAGGGGCCGTCGACCAGCTTGAGATAGATGCTGAGGGGGGTGTCGAGGTCGGCGCGCACCTCGCAGACGACTGGAATTCGGTTATAGCCCTCGTCGGCGAGGGCGCGGAATTTTTCGGGTGTCATGGGGGTCTCCGAGTCTCGGGATTGACATGGGGTCGGCAGAGTGACGCTTCAGCGCCGCCATCGCCGCCCCGTGCACTTCCCGGTTCTCATGAGACCTTGCAAAGACATCTCTTGCGCAGACCTCAGGCCGCCCCCTCCAGCAGGCCCTTGATCTCGATCAGGGAGTCCATCACCGCGTCCGGCTCGGCGGTGCGGATGTCGACGCCGTGGTTGTATCCGTAGCTCATGCAAAAGATCCCGAATCCTGCCGCCCGTGCCGCTTTCACGTCGCTCACGGAGTCGCCGACCATCAGGGCATCGCGCGGAGGCACGCCGAAGTGCTCGGCGGCGTGCAGCAGCGGGAGCGGATCGGGCTTCTTGCGCGGCAGGGTATCACCGCTGACGACGATGTCGAAGTAGTCGCGCACGCCCAGATCACGAAGGAGGGGCTCGGTGAATTGGGCCACCTTGTTGGTGACGCAGCCAAGTGGATAACCCGCACCCTGGAGGTAGTCGAGCCCTTCGCGGATTCCGGGATAGAGGAAAGAGCGGCCGGAAGTATTCTCGCGATAGAGCTCGAGAAAGATCGGGAGGGCGCGCTCGAAGTCGGCCTCGTCCGGCTCCCCGTCCAGTTGTCCGATCAAGGCGCGGCGCACCAGTCGCTCGACGCCGTTGCCGACCCAGTCGCGCACCACCGCGTCCCCGTGCGGGGGGCGTCCGAGCCGTTCCATCATGGCATCCACACAGAAGGCAAGGTCCGGCACGCTGTCCACGAGGGTGCCGTCCACGTCGATGAGGATCATTTTGGGCCGATTCATGCTTGGTCCCCTTGTGGTCTCCCTTGGCTCAGTGGCCGACGGCCGCCATGGCCTCGCGCATCTGGCGGATGATGCTGTCGTAGCGGTGGGGATCACCGTCCTTGCCCTTGCCGAAGATGCCCGAGCCCGAGACATAGGTATCGGCACCCGCGGCCTTGATCTCGGCGATGTTGTCGGCCTTGACACCCCCGTCGACCTCCAGGCGAATGTCCAGTCCGGACTCATCGATCATCTTGCGTGCCTGGCGGAGCTTGCCCATGGTCGCTGGAATGAAGCTCTGGCCCCCGAAGCCCGGATTCACGGACATCAGCAGCACCATGTCCACCTTGTCCATCACGTATTCCAGGTAGTCGAGGGGGGTGGCGGGATTGAACACCAGACCGGATTTGCAGCCCTCGCCCCGGATGAGCTGCAGCGTGCGATCGATGTGCTCGCTGGCCTCGGGGTGGAAGGTGATGTAGGTGGCGCCGGCCTTGGCGAAGTCCGGCACGATGCGATCCACCGGCTTGACCATCAGGTGGACGTCGATGGGGGCCGTAACACCGTGCTTGCGCAGGGCGTCGCACACGAGGGGCCCGATGGTCAGGTTCGGCACATAGTGGTTGTCCATCACATCGAAATGGACGATATCGGCACCGGCTGCCAGGACGTTGTCCACCTCCTCGCCGAGCTTGGCGAAATCCGCCGACAGGATCGAAGGCGCAATGAAGTCTTCTGCCATGGATGTATCTCCCCGTGGGTGCCGGCAGCTTCAGCGACGCCCACCAGCCTTGTACGAAAAATTACAATTTTCTAATTTACCTGAAACCGCGTCCTTTTTCACTCTGTGCCGAGCTGCTGCCGGCCTCCGTATGCTGTCAGACAGCTCGGTCAATCCTGCACAGGAAAGCCGTATGGGGGATCGCTGAAGGTGAGTAACGGACCATCCGAGCCGCCGAGCCGGGTTTCCCCGCTCTGTGCCGCCTCGATCTCTACGACGACCAGGAGCTCGTAATCACCGTCGAGGTTGATACGGGCGTCCACTACCCTGCCACTGGCCTGCTCGGAGCTGCTGCCCGGATAGTAGAGCACATCGCCAGGCACCGGCGGATGTGCCGCCCGGACCTGCGCCCGGTACATCCGACGCTTGAGCCTTCCAAGGTACTGCATTCGGGCCACGACCTCTTGTCCCGTATAGCAACCCTTCTTGAAGCTGACGCCATCGACCAGCTGCAGATTGGCCATCTGGGGCACGAAGGCGTCGCTGGTCTGCGGGTAGACAGTGGGTATGCCGGCTCGGATATCGATCAGGGCCCAGTAATCGAAGCCTACGACCTTTGCGGTGGTTGCCAGGACATCCCAGATTCCCTGCAGGGCCGGTGCCGGTCCCAAGATCTCGAATCTGGGGACGGTGCCGGGAATGCGAATCGCAGCCAGCTCACCGCTGACGGTCAAAGCGTTATCCCGTTCCGGAATATCATCCAGGCATGCCGCGAGCAGGGAAGGTGCACAGTCCCCCGCGATTGCGAGGGCGGCGAGTCGATCGCTCGCATCCTCGACGGTCGCCTTGGTCCGCAACAGGTACATGCGCAGCCGTTGCTCCAGTGCGCCGACCATGGTCCGCGGAAGCTGCAAATACACCACATCCTGCAGCTTGAAGAGGCGAAAGCTGGCCAGTATCCGTCCCTTCGGGCTGCAATGGCTTCCGAGCTGACTGTCGGACGCGGGGAGTCTGAGCACGTCATTGGTGAGCTGACCCTGTAGGAAGCTCATGGCTTCGGGCCCGGATACGGCGATCAGCCCGAGCGGAGACAGATCCATCAGGGCGCAATCGGCCTCCGTGGGTGCATCGGGGAATCGCACCGCTCCTTCAGGATCTATGAGTGCGGAACGGGACTCCAGGAAGGCTCGCCATTGGCTGTTCATCTTGACATCGCTCTCTCTTTTCGCGGATTCGAGGCCCCTGGCTGTACCTGCTGCAGTCCTCGACTTAGCAAAGCGGTATGATACCCAACCTCGGCGAAATCCGATGCTGACGGAGAGACTGTGCCGGGTGCGTTCTGAATCCAGAGAGGTCTTGTCGCCTTGGCACAAAATCAAGCGATCCTGAGGCCCGACAGCCTGGTGCTCTACAAGATCCACCCGGCGCGGGTGCTCGCCTTGGGCGAAAAGATCGAGATCGAGCTCGAAGGGGGACAAACCAAGCGGGTTCGTCCCAAGGACATCAGGCTGCTGCACCCGGGACCGCTACACAGCCTCACCGACCTCGGCCCGCGGGAGGGTGAGCTCGCCGAGGCCTGGGAGCTGCTGGAGGGAGGCGAGACCAGTCTGGGCGAGCTGGCGGAGCTCATGTTCGATGAGCTTTCCCCGGCCGCCACTTGGGCGGCCTGGCAACAGGTGGCCGAGGGGCTCTACTTCGAAGGTACCCCGGAAGCGATTCGTGCTCGGACTCGTCCAGAGATCGAGAAGGACTTGGCTGAACGGGAAGCCAAGGCAGCCAGTGAGCGCGACTGGGAAGAGTTTCTCGAGCGGATGAGGCTGGCCGAGCCGGCACCCGAGGACGCGGACCGCCTGGGAGAGGTGGAGCGTCTCGCACTCGGGGAGATTTCCGGCAGCCGCGCCCTCCGGGCCTTGGGTTATCCGGAGACCCCGCAGAGTGCCTACCGGGCCCTGATTCAGATCGGTTACTGGCCGCCGGATTACAATCCGTACCCGCGCCGGAGCCGGCTGCCGATGGCGCACCCCGAGCTGTCTGTTCCGGATCTCCCGCAGGAGGACCGCCTCGACCTGACCCATCTGCCGGCCTATGCCATCGACGACGAAGGCAACCTGGATCCGGACGACGCCTTGAGCCTGGACGGCGATCGCATCTGGGTGCATGTCGCCGACGTCGCAGCCTTGGTTGCGCCGGACAGCGCTGCGGATCGAGAGGCACGCGCCCGGGGCTCGAGCCAATACATGCCCGAGCGGACCGTCAACATGTTGCCGCCCGTCGTGACGGAGCGGCTGGGACTGGGGCTGCAGCCGGTCTCTCCCGCCTTGTCCTTCGGGTTTCGCTGCGGGGAAGACGGCACACCTCGGGACGTCGAAATCCGGACCACCTTTGTACGGGTAGAGCGCCTCACCTACGAGGAGGTGGAGCAGCGGATCGGGGAGCCGCCCTTCGACCGGTTGAGTGGTTTAGCCGAGAGCTATCGCGCGTACCGGGCGGCCCGGAATGCCGCCAGCATCGATCTTCCCGAAGTCAGCGTCCGCGTCCGCGACGAGCAGGTGATCATCCGCCCCCTGCCGAGGCTGCGCAGCCGCTTGCTGGTGATGGACGCCATGCTCATGGCGGGGGAGGCGGTGGCCGGATTCTGTGTGGAGCAGGGGATACCCATACCCTTTGCAACCCAGCCCTCCCCCGATCGGATCGAGCAGCCGACGGACCTGGCGGGCATGTATGCCTATCGCCGGGGCTTCAAGCCCACCCGCCTCATGAGCGAGCCCGGGCCCCACTTCGGCTTGGGGCTGAGTCGCTATACGCGGGCCACGAGCCCTTTGCGCCGTTATTCCGACCTCTTGGTACACCAGCAGATCCGCGCTTGGCTGAACGGCGGGACTTTGCTCGATGTGCAGCAGGTCGCCGCGCGAGTGGCCGAGGCGGAGACCGCTGCGGCTGCCGTGAGACGCGCGGAGCGGCTTTCCAACCAGCATTGGAAGCTGGTCTTCCTGCAGGCGAATCGCCGGTGGCGAGGCGAGGGGATACTGGTAGAGAAGGGGGAGCATAAATCCGTCGTGCTGATACCCGAGCTCGCTCTGGAGGCCAGGGTGAGGCTGCGGGGGGAGATGGGGCTGAACGCGCGGGTTCGGCTCATGCCCCGGGAGGTCGACCTCCCCGAGCTTACCTGTTATTTCCGCGTAGGCGACTAGACGATGAGGATTCCCTTTGGCCGTGCTGCGAAGGACGAAGAGGGCGACAGGCCCGCGGATGCCTTCGCCGATTATTGTCGCGATGAGCTCGAGCGTCGCCGCGATTCCGGCTCGGGGCTGGACGAGAAGCGCTTCGAGGCCGCGGTGGCTTTGGTTGTCCACAGGCTCCGGGCTATGGAGACGGGCGAGGGCGATCTATGATCATTAGCAGTATACAAGCCGAAAATCTTCTCAAATACCGCAGCCTACGCCTCGAGGATCTCCCGGAGCATGGAATCATCGCCGTGAGCGGCGAGAACGAGAGTGGAAAGAGTGCGATCGGAGAGATCATCAGTTTTGCCCTGTTCGGGAGAACCTACTCGCTGACGCCGGACGACCTTCGCAAGCTGGTCCGCTGGGGGGCGATCCAGGGCTGGGTGATGCTTCGGCTCAACGCCAACGATCAAGACCTCGAGGTCGTCCGCCACCTGTATCGAGGTGGTGAGCAATCTGCCCGACTGGTACAGCGCGATCGTCCCCAGGAGCCGTTGGCTCGGGGAGTGAGAGCCGTGAACGAGCGGTTGGAGCACATACTCGGCTACGACTTCGACGAGTACATCGATACCTTTTACCTGGCCCAGCGGGAGATCACCACGCCGCATGCCCACAGCCCTTCAGTCAAGGCTATGGCGGGAATCGCCCCCTTGGAGCAATGCGCGGCGGGGCTTCAGCGGGATATCGAGCAGGATGAAGCCTCGCATTTGCGCCTGACCGGCGAAATTGCCGACCTGGATCATGAGCTGGCACAGCTCGGTCAGGAGCCACCGTCTCTCGAAAAGGTCGAGCAGGAGCTCGCGCAAAATGGCGAGCAGATACTGCGGCTGGTAACGCGCGTCGGCGCACTGGCATCCGCGGCTGACGATTACTGCCGTTCCTACGGAGGCTTGCCTTCTCATGTCTTCCGACGAGGGCTCACCGTCTTTCTGAAGACGCTGATCATTCTGACCCTGGTGGCCATCGGAGGTCTAGGGCTTTGGCTCTTTCTGTTCCTCGAGCCGGAGCTCTGGCCCTTAACGGAGCTTCGGGATCGTCTGGGGCAACCGATTGCCGTGGCCGGCCTACAGCCGGAGCCGGCCTTCTTGTACCTCTTGGCCGCCCTTGCCCTGGTCCTGCTCCTGGTCTGGCTCTGGACCTACGTCCTGCGCCCAGGGACACAGGGGCGGTGGGCCCAGGCGAGACAGCTGAGCGAGGAGCTCCGACTGGTGGACGAGCTGGAGCTCGTGCCGGCACCTGCCGGGTCGGAGATCGATCTCCGGGCTCTGGAGGCCGGTGATGACTCGATGGATCAGCCGGTAACGGTGGACAAACCGGATTCCGAGCGCCGCGACAGATTGGCCCTGCGGGTCTTAGCCATGGAAGCAACCCCCGATGAGGTACGTGCTGCCGCGCGGCACGAGATCTCCTGGATGGAACGGGGGCGCAAGCAGCTCGTGGCGGAGAGTGAGACCCTGTCGCAGGTCCTGGCGAGTGCCCGGGAAGAAAGGGACAGGCGGCGACTGCTCGAGGAAGGGCGTGAGTCGCTCGCTCGGCAGCTGCAGGATTGCGACGAAGGGCTGCAGACGTTGCGACTCGCCGGCGAGCTCCTGGAAGGCGCGATACGCCAGGGAATGGACCGTTTCAACGATCGCCTACGCACTCTGGTCTTGCGCAATCTACCCGGGTTTACGGATGGGCGTTACGAGTACTTACAGGTGTGCGACGATCTCGGGGTACGCGTCTATTCGAACGAGAAGCGGAGCTTTCTGGATCTCGAGGAGATTTCCGCTGGAACGCAGCGCCAGATCATGCTGGCCCTGCGCCTTGCTCTGTCCCAGGAGCGGATGTCCCGGATCTCCAAGGACCGCCAGTTCGCGTTTCTCGACGAGCCCTTCGCCTTCTTCGACGATACCCGCATGCGTGGCGCGCTGCGGTTATTGTCGGAGGTGGGCGACTTCATGACCCAGTACTGGGTCGTCGCACAGCGCTTTCCGCGCGACGAGTTCTTTGCCCTGGAGATCCCTTGCGGGCGTCACCCCGATACCCTGGAGGTGGGGGTGACAGGGGCTTCCGGAGAGAGGTCCGGGTAGGAGCGAGCGATGAAAAGACTCTATGTATTGATGCCCTCGGAGGAGAGCTCTCGTCTCCTGGTGGAGGATCTGGAAGCGGCAAAAATTCCACAGACCCATCTGCACGTGATTGCCGGCCTCGCCCACGAGCTGAAAGATCTCCCGGTGGCCGGCGTTTGGCAGCGCACAGAGCTGGCCCACGGTATCGAGCGAGGTATCGGTCTGGGGGGCGTGGCGGGGCTGCTCGGCGGAATGCTCGCGGTGGCGTTTCCACCCGCCGGGGTTCTGCTCGGCGGTGGTGCCTTGCTCGCAGCTACGGCCGCAGGTGCGGGTTTCGGAGCCTTGATATCCGCTCTGCTCGGCAGCCAGGAGCACAACCATGAGCTGGACCGCTTCCAGAGGTCCTTGGCCGCCGGTCAGATCCTGCTGATGGTGGATGTTCCCCGCCGCCGTGAGGCGGAGATCAAGGCGACCATCCTCAGGCACCACCCGGAGGCGGAAATCGGCTCCGTGGCCCGCTCCCCCGAGGATCTGAGTGAAATCCGCAGCCAGTGAAGCACGCACTGGAAATCATTGCCCGTGAGCCCTGCTTCGACGGATTTCTGAAACTGGTGCGCTACCGGCTTCGGCATAGCCTTTTTGCCGGCGGATGGAGTCCGGTCATCGAGCGCGAGCGGATCGAATATCTGAGTTCGGCTGCGGCAATCCTCTATGACGCGTCGCGTGAGAAGGTCGTCATGGTGGAGCAGTTTCGCATCGGTGCGCTGGAATACGGGCGTGGGGCTTGGACTCTGGAGCCGGTGGGCGGTGTCTTGACCACGGGCGAAGATGCAAGGGATGTCGTCAGGAGGGAGGCCATGGAGGAGGCGGGGTGTGAGATCCTCGATCTCGAGCCCATCGCTGTCTACCACGTCAGCCCGGGCACGTCTGCGGATAGGATTCGCCTCTTCTGCGGGCGTGTCAATGCGGCTATGGCGGGAGGTATACACGGATTGCGCGGAGAAGGCGAGGACACGCGGGTCGCGGTAATTGATCTAGAACAAGCGATAGCATATCTATCTTCTGGAAAAATAGACACATCTTCGGCTATCATTGCAATTCAGTGGCTCGTGCTGAACAGGGATCGGTTGCGGGTCGAGTGGCATCGCTAGATTCCGGAAAACTGGGGCTCTGGAGCTCCGGAGTTTGAACCATGAAAGGCGCGACGCTCGGGTTGATGCTGGTACTGCTGGGGTCTCCACTTACAGGCGTCGGCGATGTCTACAAGTACGTGGACGCCAATGGGAAGATCTGCTTCACGGATTCTCCCCTTCAGGGGAGCGACTACCGTTTGGAATGGAAGCGTGCAGCGAAGAAGGTCGTTACCGAGAACAGTGGCAGGCTCATCGCCCTTGGTCGCCACAAGTTTCCGATCCCAGCGAAGAAGCTGGCAATTCCACCGAAGCGACTGGCGGTCAGGCGCAGTCGCTATGCTAGCCTTATCGAGCGCGCGGCCCGGCAGTTCAGCCTGCATCCGGAATTGTTGCACGCCGTTATTCGAGCCGAGTCGGCCTACAATCCCTCGGCGGTTTCCCCTGCCGGAGCAGTTGGGCTCATGCAGCTGATGCCTGCCACAGCGGCTAGGTACGGGGTGTCAGATATCTACGATCCTGCGGAGAACATCCGCGGCGGCGCCAAGTACCTTCGGTTCCTCCTGGACATGTTCGAGCACGATCTGCGACTCGCACTGGCGGGCTATAACGCCGGTGAGAACGCTGTCCTCAAATACGGTAAGCAGATTCCACCCTATCCAGAGACGCAGCAGTACGTGCGCAAGGTGATGCAGTTTCTTTGGGCAGAGCGGACGTCGGCGGGCTCCTGATTGGGTTTTCTTACCCGCTCCACGTTCCCCCCGCCAGCCCTTACGGCCTGCCAGTGAGCGTCTCCTCCCAACCTCGGGAGGAGGTTGGACTCATCCGCGCTACTGCCCGGTTGGGATCTGACGAGGATCAATACCCTTTCCCAATCGTCTCGTCGACCTCCCGTTCGGCTTCCACCCAATCTTCGGCTTCGAATCCGGGCTCGAAGTTGCGTTTTTCGGCTTTGTAGTAGGCCGTCTCCTGGATCATTGCCAGGCGCTCCTCGGGGCTGACCGCGAGGGGCTGGGGAATGTCCGGTTTGCGCCCCTTGGCCAGCGGAGATTGTGGGGGATGTGATGTCTTCGCCCGGGGCACGGAGGTCGCCGGGGATGGTGCCGATGAGGCCGGAGATCTCGTGCCCGGAGCCGCTGGGCTCGGCGTGGCCGTCGGTGCCTTTTTCGCGGTGGTCTTTCTGGGGGTCGGCATCGTCTTCGCGGCCGATGTCTTCTTGATCACGGCCTTTTTGGGAGCAGGCTTTGTCGTGGTCCCCATTGCTACGGCCCCTTTCTTTGGAGTTGCCTTCTTCGTCACCGCCTTCCTGGGCGTCGCCTTTTTGGACGGGGTCTTCTTCTCGTCAGCCATCGTCACTCTCTCGTCTTATTGGATCAGGTACCCTGGATCCGGTCGTAATAGCGTGCCCGGTACAACAGGCGTGGATGCGTCCCATCCTCGAACGCCGTACGGGTGTGCAGTGTATTGTTGCACACTAGGCCCCATCCGGCCTCCAATCTGCCCCTGAAGTGCCAGACCGTTCCCGTGTGCAATAGGTCTTTCAGGCAGGCAACGGCCTCGGCCGTGAGCGGATCCTCATGCCAGAGGATGCTGCGGCTGCGGTCCGTGTAGCGCATATGCAAGTGACCATCCGGGTGAACCGAAAATACGGGTCCTGCCTGCTCCGGACGAAGCTCCTTCCCGTCCACGTGATTGGCCGGGATGGTCATTGCCCGCGGGTGCATGAGTGCACGTACGAATTCTGGATTCCGGTCGCGCAGCATTATGTACAGAATCTCGTGATCCAGCAGATCGTTCTCACCGCCGGAGGCGGCCGGACTGACACAGTGCAACAGCATCCCGTGTATCTGCCGATCGGGGGAATTATAGTAACCGTCGGTGTGCCAGGCGATCGGACGATTGCTGTAAGGGATATAGCCACGGTGATGGGCGTCGGAGCGGACGGTCAGGGAGCTGATGGCGTCCTCGTCCGCTCCTATGTTGTGATCGAGCCGCAGCAGCCCGAGCTGTGCGCCGAGCCGTTGCGGGATCTCCTTGTCCGGGTCATCCTGGGCCTGGCTCGCGTAGATCGCCATGTTGTCTCGGCGGCAGCGGGCAAGAATGGCTGCGTGCTCGGTGGGTGTCAGATGCCGAGGGTCTCGTATCTCCACGATCAGGTCTTCTATGCGTGTCGAATGCTCCTGGAGCTTGCGCTCTCGCCATCGCGCATAGTCTTCCGGTCGGTCTAGATCAAAGGGGAGCGAGGCAACATGTGCGACAGGTCGGATCATGGATTCATCCCATCCGGGAGGCAGATCACGGCATGCGGTTCCCGTAGCCGGAAAATCAAGGCATCTTATAGGAGATTTCTCTCGCCATCCCAATGATTGGCGTCAACTCCGGCTGAAGCGCGACATGGTGGATCAAGGGCTGCAGCTGCCACGGTCGCGGATTACTATTAGGCGCATAGAAACCGGCCGTATGGAGTATCCTCATGAAATCTGCTGCGTACCAGCATCTGCTGTTGGCCGTGGACTTTGCCCACGAGACCGACCTCGTCGTCGAGCGGGCGCACCAGTTGAAGGTGCAGTGTCAGGCTAGGCTTTCCCTGTTGCACGTGGTAGAGCATCTGCCCATGTCCTACTCGGGGGACCTCGTGCTTCCGGACGACTTCGATCTGGAGCAGGAGCTCTTGGAGATCGCCAAGAAACAAATGGAGGTGCTGGGGAATCGTTTAGGGATAGAGCCCGGGGATCGGCACATCGAGATCGGAGGCACCGGCCACACGATACTACGGCTGGCGTCTACGTTGGGCGCTGATCTCATCGTTCTGGGCAGTCATGGCCGCCACGGCTTGTCGGTCCTGTTGGGCTCCACCGCCAGGACGGTGCTCAACGGTGCAGGCTGCGACGTGCTGGCGGTACGCATTGGAGGATAGTCCGAGAGTCGAATAGCCTACAAAACTCCGATCCTTTTCCGACAGACACTCTCTTGCGAATCGTTTATCTTTTTTGTTAGCGATACGCTATCCTTCCCGATAGATTTTGGTTCCATGTGGGGCCGAAACCGGCGCGACGGCGGTATCGTCGCAACCTCTTGGACGCCCGCCCTCATCCACCTCGGGGGCGGGTTCTTTTCTTTTCCGCCGGTGAGGGCTGAAGCAGATCCCCCCGCTAGCTTCTTTATCTATGGATACCGTCCGTCCTCTCCCGGTCCGGGCAGATCATGGGTCGGCGGTCCTGTCTTGATCGCACAAAAAAACCGCCCATAGGCGGCTGATATTTCATCGGATTATGGTGGCTACGGGTAGATTCGAACTACCGACATCGGCATTATGAGTGCCGCG
>CAYYHR010000078.1:0-14657 GCA_964471705.1 uncultured Chromatiaceae bacterium | reverse complement strand
ATGGGTAAAAACACAAACAAAAGAGATTCGAAAGATGAGCGAGGGTTATACGGGAGTCGGACTACTGACTAGGAGAAGCTCTTATGAACCGTCGCCGCAGCGAGTGCAGGGTGGCTTGCCTGCCTTTCGATGTCTACTGTCGCGCGCGTCCCTTGGGGCGTTTCTGGACTAACAACCTCAGTCAAGAAGGTCTCTTCCTGAGCACAGTCTCGGACCAGGATCTTGATGGCGCCATCCTCGACCTGCATTTTCAGGTCGCAGGGGTAGAGCACTGCTTACGAGGAATCGTGGCGGATCGGATCCAAGGGCAAGGTGTCTGGATCCAACTTGCTTACTGGCGCAAGGGGAGCCGCGCGGCACACTCAGCCTATCTGGCATGCTGGTCGGCTGCCCGACCACTCGTACCGTACAGCCTAGGTTCGGCCTCGTGTTCCTCGAGGCACGCGGTTGCTCCGGGCGGAAGGACAAGCGGATATCAGATTCGATGACGAACGGGGATCCTGCTGCCATCAGAGCACTTCGATTCCGGCCTTGGCCTCTGCATAAACGGCCTCCATAGCTTACTGATCGCGAGCGCGAGCTTCGTGCTTGGTCCACACCTGTCGGGATCAACTGCTCACCCGCAGACGCTGGCCGGGGCGGATATTGGTATCGTTCGGGCCCATGCGATTCAGTCGTCGCAGCTCGGCGACGGACAGCTCGTAGTGGGTGGCCACCCGGTAGAGGGTTTCGTTCGGCTTGACGACATGGACCTTCGCCTTCACGATCCCGGAAGCTCGTGACTTTCGACGCTGGGCCGACCGCGGCTCGACCTTGGCCGCGGCGACCTTCACCGGTTTGGACTTGGAGCCGGCTTTCGCCACCTTTACGGACTTGGGCGCCGGTTTCGGCTTGGCGCTCGCGATCCTCACAGGATTGGCGCGCGATGGTGCGGCCTCTGCGACCTTCAGCGGTGCAGGCTCGGCCTTCCGCTCGCTCCGGGCAGCGACCAGCGTCGGGGCAGGCGTGGGTGCACCTGCTACCCGGCCAAGGCTTCCTTCCGGTAGCCATACGGTGCTTCCTGACGGCAGATTGGCCCTTCCCTCCTTGGCCGGGTCTGTCCAGTGTCGGTTCAGCCCTGCAAGCCGATAGGTCGAGACCCCATAGTGGGCGGCAACCTGATCCGCGGGAATGCTGTGCCGAAGCACGAGGCGTTCCTCCGACAGCGGCGCATCGTATCTTACCCCTTCGGGAAAGTACCGCTTCGGATTGCTCGCAACCTGCCGTGCAGCAATGAACTCGGCGTAGAAATTGCGCGACGCGAACTTGAAGTAGGGACCCTTGTAGCTGCGCACGATGGTCCCGATGTCGTCGCCGTACATCGCCTTGGCCTGACGCATACCACCCTGGCCATGGTTGTAGGACGTCACTGCCAAGGGCCAGCTTCCGAGCTTGCGGTACGCCTCATCGAGGTACCGCGCCGCGCCCTCCGCGGCGATCACCGGATCGAGGCGCTCGTCCACGGCATCGTTGATCCTCATGTACTGCTTCCCGGTACCTCGGGTGAATTGCCACATCCCCGCCGCCCCGACGCTGGAACGGGCATGGGCCTGGAAAGACGACTCGACATGCGGCAGGTAGGCTAGGTCTTCAGGCAGCCCCTTGGAGCGGAAGATCTCACGGAACTTCGCATCGTAACGGCCACTGATCTCCAGACCGCGCCGGAAGCGCTCCCGCAGGCCGCGCTGGGAGCGCACGCGCTCTCCGGCGCCGAAGATCGCGCGCTCTCCGCCGGCGTCCACCAGCTTTTCGTAGAGCACCTTCTCGTCCCCGCTCGGTGATCGGCCGGACCGGACCTTCGCCTCGAGGCTGTCGAGGCGGCTTTCGTAACGGGCCATGCGCGCTTGGATCAAGTGCTTTTGCTGCGCCGTGTAACCGGCGCGAGTGGGACCCGGTAGGTCCACGACCTCGTAGATCACACCCATGTGCTCGTCGTCATGGATGGCGACTTGGCCCCGTCCCCACTCCCCGTAGACCTTGCGCCAGAAGGCCACGTTGTCCTCGATCTCATCCGGGACGGGGAAGGTGCCCGTCAACGAGCGATGCCCTGATGGTCGTTCGTCGATACTGGAACAACCAACCAACAACAGCAACAGCAACGAGAAAGAAACGAGCGACAGCAACCGGAATCGAGCGAAATTCTTCACGGGCAGATCCTCCTCCCCTCCCCAGGGGATCTTGGCTGCGATGCCTATTAATCACGGATGTTCTTAATTGAGTGAGATATTAGGCAAAGGTCAGCAGGATGTGCAACCGTCGATTTGCTTTTTTTCAATACGTTCGGCAAGAATTTTCGAGTGAAGCCAGATAAAAAGCCCCGTTCCCGTTCATAGGCACGCTGCCTAGGCTCTACCGGTCACCTGTCTTCATCCGCTCTGTCCCTGAGCGTTTCCGACCTGGCCCCCTCGGCAGGGAGATCCCGCCGCGTCGGATAGAGGGGCGGAAGAACATCCCCCTTTCCAGGGGCCGCGTTTCCCGTGTGCCGCAATCCTCCCTGCAGCGCCTGCCACAGGGCATCACCATCCCAGCTGCCAGATGTGGGTGCATAGAGGCTGCGCTCCAGCTCGCGAACCTGACCCGCTCCTTCGGCCAGACGTGCCGCCAGATTGCCCAGATTATGCGGTGCCTCACCCTGCCAGCTGGCCTCGGCCCAAGTCAGAAGGGCCTTCGCCGCGGCCCGAGCATCGTTCGTTTCGCACGCCGTGCGTAGCGCCTTCCGTGCGGACGAGGCGCGCACGCGAGCCGCATCCTGGCTCGTGGCTTCCGTCTGCCCGCCGGGCTCGGGAGACGTCGGGGAACGCCGGTGACGGAACAGGAGCCAACCGCCTATTCCGACCAGGATTACCAAAACGATGGCGCCAGCGAGCCAGTATCGTCCGTCGCTTTCCGCGGAAAGGCTGTCGTTGCCCGAGCTCGCGGTGGCACCTTCACTGGGTTGGTCCGCCTTACGGGCTCGGGTCTCGCTCGCGGTGCGCGGCTCGGGCTGCACCTTCGACTGTTCTTCGGGCGAGGTCCCGTCCGCGGCGACGGCTGCGTCCGCCACCTTCAGAGTCCGGCTCGGAAGGGTCGTAACCCGCTCGTGCTTCGCGTCCGTATCCCACCAGGTCACCCGGATCTCCGGAATCACCAGCTCACCGGGCTTGGTGGGGATCAGGATGATACCCTGGCGGCTGATCCCGTACAGGGTGTTGCCATCGCTGCGCGTCTCGCTTTCAGGCTTGTCCGGATAGACCCTCAGCCCCGGGATCGAAGGGAGCTGGATCTGCGGGATCTGCGAGCCGGACAGACCCTTGGCCTGGAGCGTTAGGGTACGCTTCACGGGCTCGCCGACCCGCAGCTCGGGCACGCCACCAGCCCAGGAATCCTCGACCTGCAGCGCCTGCGCCGGTAGCCAATGCGCCCCGTCGTACCCTCCCGGACGTGCCTTTACGTGCAGATCGATGCCTCGGCTATGCGCGCTGACGGGCTTGCCGCGGTCGAAGGCCCCGAAGGGGTCCTGGGACAGGGGACTGTTCTGGAAGAAGCGGTCGAAGAAAGGGTCGTCGAACAGGCTTCCGCGAGACCCACTCGCTCTCCCCTTGCTATTCCGTGCGCTTCCCTCGAAGCGCACGGGCGGAATATGCAGCTCACCGCTGTGCTCGGGGGAGAGGCTGTAGCTGCGCTCGATGACCTGGTACTCGCGCCCATTTCGATGGGTGCTGTACTCCCGGTCCTGTCCAAGCTTGGTAACCAGGGCGCCTTCCACCTGCGGGTCTTCCAGGTCCCCACTGAGCAAGGGCAGGGCGGAAAAGAGGCGCACCCGCACAGGCACCTGCTGTTGAACCATGAGCTCACGCGAGCCATCACCGACTTCCAGCTCCAGGAAGATGTCGTCTCCGGCCCCTGCGGTGCCACCGTCCGGCACCTTGCCCACCTGGAGCCTCAGGGGCCCGGTCTGCGCATTGCCGACCATCAGCGGCGACACTTCGATGGTCCCTGAATGCCGTGGAGCCAGGGTTACGAGCAAGCGGATAGTATCCGTCCGCTGCCCGTTGAAGATGCTGATGTTTGTGCTCTGACTGGTGCCGAGCACATCGAAGTCGGTATCGAGGGGTGAGAGGTCCGGCTCGCCCAGGGTGCCGCTGTTGGTCTCGATGACCAGGGTGACCGTATCGCCCTCGTAGACGGACTTGCGGTCGAAGTATGCGCGCAGATCAGCGGCTGCCGCGGCCCTGGTCAGGACCACCGCAAGCAGGAAGACCAAGAGGCCAAGGGACATAGGCCATGCCGCTTTCCGGGCAGTTGATGCCTTGGGGATCATACTCGGCTCCTCCATCCCCTCACCAGGGATCGCCCGAAGCCACCGACCCCTGCCGAGCGGCGCGGGCACGATATTGATAGAGGAACTTACGGCGCAACAGTCCGGCCGGGTCATCCGGAATGCGGCGTAGCCACTGGTCTGTCGCCTCGCGCGCCTCACGCTCTTCAGGACTCGGATCCTCGGACCCGGACGCCGTCTGCGGCTCGGCAGATGTCTCCTGGGCCTGCTCTTGCCCCTGCGCTGCCGCTTCCTTTCGGTAGTCGGCGGCGGCACGTTCTGCCTCCCGCGGCTTTTCGGTCTCGCCGGGAGCTGCGTCCTGCTCCGACTGCCCGTCCTTGCCCTTGCCCGCGGAGGACTCCTTCCCCGATGGCTGCGGCGACCCGCTCTGCTGGCCGGAATCCTGGCTCTGCTCCTGTTGCTGAGCCTGGTCTTGCCCTGCCGCGGATTCCTTGCTTTGCCCCTCGGACTGCGGAGTGTCGGATTGTTGCGGCGGTGTTGTCTCTGCTTGCTGCTCGGCCCCGGAGGCCCCTTGCTCGTCCTTTGCAGACTGCTTGCCTTGCCCGGGCTCCTCCCCGGACTTTTCTCCGGATGCCTGGTCGGATTGCGACGGCTCTTCGCCCTTTTGCCCCTTCGACTGCTGATCCTTGGATCCTTCGCCTTGCTGGTCCTTCTGGCCTTGGTCTTGCGCTTGTTGCTGTTGCTCTTGCTGCTGCTTCAGCAGTTTCTCGATCAGGGCCTTGTTGTAGGATGCGTCCTCCATTCCCGGCTGTTCGGCCAGGGCCTGGTCGTAGGCGGCGATGGCGTCCTCCAATTGACCCGACTTGGCGAGGGCGTTGCCTCGGTTGTACTGGGCATTCGCTCCGTCCGTCGCGGCAAAGTCCTGGATCGCGTCCTGGTAGTCGCCCAGGCGATAGCTGGCGGTCCCTCGCTGTGCGGGCTGCTCGGCAAGGTCGCGGGCCTTTTGGTGCTCGCCGGCTTCCAAGGCCGCGGCGGCCTGTTGGTCACGGCGCTGCCAGAGATCGTCCCAGGTGGAGGCCATGGCGGGCTCAGGCAACCAGGTCAGGCTCCCTACGATCAAGGCGATCGCAAGCAGCCATCCGCGGCGAAAGGCCAATGCCGCCAAGGGCAGGACAGCGAGCAGAATCCAGGGTCCCAGCTCCTTCCAGACCTCGGTCTGCATCTGCGTCTCCTCCTTCGCCTGTTCGGGCAGTGTCGGGGTTGCGCGCAGCACCCGGTCGAGGTCGCGCCCGTCGGCGCTCAAGGGGGCGTAGACACCGCCGCCGGCACTCGCCAGGGCCCGCAGCACGCCTGGATCCAATCGCGACATCACCGGTCGTCCGTCTGCACCCACCGCGTTGGGGACGGGCGCTCCTGCCTTCGTCCCTACCCCGATGACCGACAGCTCATAGCCCGCACCTTTCAATGCCTTCGCTTGCGCCAGGGCGCGTGCCCCGCCTGCGTCGTCACCGACTAGAATCACCTCGCCGCCGGCTGCCCCCGCTTGCTCCAGGAGCTCCTTCGCCTTGGCGAGCGCCAAGTCGGGACGGCTGCCCTGGACCGGCATGATTTCCGGGACCACGGCATCGAGCATCGATAGGATGGTATCCGCGTCGTCCGTGAGCGGCGAGACGACGAAGGCGTCACCTGCGAATACAATCAGACCGACCTGCCCCTCGCGGCTGCGCTTCAGGATGTCCGCCACTTTATAGCGCGCGCGGGCGAGCCGCGAGGGTGCGAGATCTGCCGCCTCCATGGACCGCGACAGATCCAGGACCACCACCCGCGCCAGCTCCCCACGGTAGACAGGGACGGGCAGGCGCTCGAAGGTCGGATTGGCCAGGGCCGCGACCGCTGCCAGCCAGCCTCCGGCGAGCAAGACCAGGGGCAAGCGGTGTCCCTGGCCGATCCCCTGGACCAATAGATGGGGAAGCAGATCGGGATCGACCACCCGCTGCCAGACGTCGCCCCGTGCCCCGCGGCGGCTGATCCCCCAGAGGATCGCACCAAGGGGCAGGAGGGCCAGAAACCATTCGGGAGTCAGGAAATGGAAGTCCGATAGCATGGATAGGAGCACCAATGGGATCGATGGGCAATTGCGAAGAGGGAGACGGCCTTGTCTCGTACCCGAGGCAGGCTGAAGGGCTCATGGGTCCCTAAGACGACTGCAATCCGGCAGAGTCTTTCGCCACATCGCGTCGCCATCCGAGCAGATCCTTCAGCATCGTGAACACCCTGGCTCCGGCAAGCCCGAGCAGAGCGCTCAGCAACAGTGCCGCTGCCAAAGGCCACTGGAAGAGCTCCTTGATCGGGCGAAACGTCTGCTCGTCCGATGAAACCGGCTCCAGCTTGTCCAACATGCCGTAGATCGTCTGCAGGTCCGCCACGTCGCGGGCGCGAAAGTAACGCCCGCCGGTCTCCTTGGCAATGGTCTCGAGTGTGCGCTCGTCGATGCGCGCGCCGCCCATGGCCAAGCCGAAGGGGCCCCTAGCCTGCTCGGAGCCGACGCCGATGGTGTAGATGCGCACGCCGTCCCGGGCGGCCAGCTCGGCGGCCTTGATGGGGTGGATACTGCCGGCGGTGTTGGCGCCGTCGGTGAGCAGGATCAGGATGCGGTTTCCCTCGGGCTGGTCGCGCAGGCGCTTGACCGCCAGGCCGATGGCATCGCCGATGGCGGTCTCCCGTCCGGCGAGCCCCACGGCCGCTTCGAAGAGCAGGGTACGCACCGTCTGCCGGTCGAAGGTGAGGGGCGCCTGCAGATAGGCCTGCGCACCGAAGAGGATCAGGCCGATGCGATCGCCCTTGCGGCGCTCGATGAAGTCCCCGGCCACCGCCTTGACCGCGGTCAGGCGATCCACTACCCGGTCGCCGATGACCATGTCCTCTTCCACCATTGAGCCGGAGATGTCCACAGCCAGCATCAGATCGCGTCCCTCCATGGGCAAGGGAATGGGATCGCCGATCAGCTGGGGACGGGCAGCAGCGGTCACGAGCAGGATCCAGGCCAGGGCCCCGAGCAGGGCGCGCCAGCGCCGGGGTGTCGACGGGTCGATCCGCGTTGCGGCCAGGGCGGTGAAAAAGGGGATGCGCAGGGCGCTCGCCGGCTGCTCTTGGGCCCGCGGCAACAGCCGGTAGAGAATCAGCGGCAGGGGCAGTACGGCCAGGACCCAGGGCCAGGCCAGCTGCGCGCTCACAGGTTCCTCCGGATCCAGTCCCCGGCCAGGGCCAGGAGTGCATCTGTATCGATGTCGGGCGCGGGTGCATAGGGGCCCTCGGCCAGAACCCGTCCGGGTCCCCGGGCGAAACGGCCGCCGCCACCCGTACGATCAAGGAGCTCCAACCAGGGCGTCCCCGTGAGGGATGCGACTTCCGTCCGTGGATAGCGGGCCAGGGCGACCCGCTTGAGCAGGGCCGAGACTTCCGCGGCCAACAGGGCTCCAGTGGCGCGACTGGGAAGACCGGCGAGCTGATCGAGAATCCTGCGGCGGCGCTGCGCCAGACGATAGCGGCGATACAGCCACCACAGACCGAGGCCGAGCAACACCAGACCGACGCCCGCCAGGATCCACCAGCCGGGAGCCGGAGGCCAGATGCTCGGTGGCGCTGGGGCGTGGATATCGCGTATGGGCAGATCTTGCCCCGCCGTGGGAAGCGCATTCATGCTGCGACCTCCAGCCTCCCTTGCCGCTGCCGTCCGAGAAGGTCCAGACCGGCGGCCATGCGGGTGGCCGGATCGTCCTCTGTGGAAAAACGGATCAGGGGGATACCACGCTCAGTGGTAAGGCTCAGGATCTCCGCGCGATGGCGCTCCAGATGGTCCCGGTAGGCGTTCCTTTCCGACCGCGAGCGGGTGTCGAGCAAGGCGGTGCGGCTGCCGTCGGTGACACCGTAGCGCCCGGCGGGGGGCGGTGCTACTTCCAGGGGATCGGCCACATGGCAGGCGACGATGTCGCTGTGTCGGTGCAGCTGCGCCAAGTACCGGCCGCTCTCCCCGTCCATTGAATAGAAGTCCGAGATCAGGAAAACCAGGCTGCCTGGTCTAGCGACTCGGCGCAGACGCGCCAACGCCTTGGACAGGGCACCCGGATCGGCGGGACGAGAGAGGCCCGACGCCGGGTCACCGGCCAGTACAAGCGCGCGGATCAGGCACATGATCGAGCGCCTGCCTCCCGCCGGCTGAAGCTCATGGTGCTCGCCGTTGAACAGCAGCGCACCGATGCGGTCATGGTTGGCGATCGCCGCCCAGCCCAGGAGGGCGGTGAGGCGGGCGGCCACGACCGACTTGAAGGCCCCTCGGGTACCGAAGAACATGCTGGGGCCCAGGTCCACCAGGGTCACCACGGGGCGCTCGCGCTCTTCTTCGTAGAGCTTCACGTGGGGGCGCCCGGCGCGGGCCGTTACGCGCCAGTCCATATTGCGGATGTCATCACCGGCCTGGTAGTGGCGGGACTCCAGGTAGTCCATGCCGCGGCCGCGAAAGCGGGAGCGGTGGGCGCCGGTGATGGTCGAGTGCGAGGGGCGACCGCGCCTGAGCCGGAATCCCTCGACCCGGCGGCGCAGGGCGATCAGGTCCTCGACGCTCACGCGCACGTTGCGATCTGCGGGAGCTTTCATCAGACCATGGGGACCCGAGCGAGCAGATCATCGACGAAGCGGTCCGCATCGATACCCGCGGCCTCGGCCTCGTAGCTCATCAATACTCGATGGCGCAGCACGTCGAAGACCACCGCGTGCACGTCGTCGGGGGAGACATAGTCGGCCCCGCGCAGCCAGGCATGGGCGCGCGAGCAGCTGTCCAAGGCGATGGTCCCGCGGGGGCTGGCGCCGTAATCCACCAGGCGCGCCAGATCATCCCCGTAGGGCGAGGGGTCGCGGGTCGCCAGGACCAGCTGTACCAGGTACTCTTCGAGATCCGGTGCCATGTGCAGGGCCATGACCTCGTCCCTGGCGGCGAAGACCTGCTCCTTGGTCACCAGCACCTCCGGCTCCGGCGCCGCAGCGCGTCGTCGGCTCGCCTCGGTGCGGGCAATGTCCAGGATGCTGCGCTCGGCGGACGCCTCCGGATAGTCCACCCGCACGTGCATCAGGAAGCGGTCCATCTGGGCCTCTGGCAAGGGATAGGTCCCCTCCTGCTCGATGGGATTCTGGGTCGCCATGACCAGAAACAGGTCCGGTAGCCCGTAGGTCTTGGTGCCCACGGTGATCTGCTGTTCCCCCATAGCCTCCAAGAGGGCGGACTGGACCTTGGCTGGGGCACGGTTGACCTCGTCGGCGAGCACAAGGTTGTGGAACAGGGGGCCAGGCTGAAACTCGAAGCTGCCTGTCTCCGGGCGATAGACGTCGGTGCCTGTCAGATCTCCGGGGAGCAGGTCAGGAGTGAACTGTACCCGCTGGAAATCGCCCTCGATGCGACCCGCGAGATGTTTGATCGCCGTGGTCTTGGCCAGCCCGGGCGCCCCCTCCACCAATAGGTGTCCCTCGGCCAGCAAGGCGATGAGCAACCGTTCCACCAGGGCCGATTGTCCGACGATGCGCCCATTGACGTCGGTACGCAGCCGCGCGAACGCGGCTCGAGACACGCTGGCGGGCCCTTGACTGGGGACGGATACGGAAACGTCTGCTTTGGCGGGTTCTGCCGTCATTTCTTCGATTCCTTATGCAAGTGAGAGCCGGGGCGGCTCGATTTCGGCGATGCAGGTCTTTGATGCCCCGACGGAGATGGTACTAAGCCCTTCATCGACAATGCCAGCAGCACCCCGGATGGGAAACATCGTACGTCGCGCATCAGGATCGAAATAGGGTGCACTCCCTACCGACCACCCACTTCACGGGAGGGTTCCGAACATTAACCAGCCGTAAGATTACTGACTGGACGCACGCAGGCATTTTCGGAGTGGCGTTCCGGTCTATGATTCGGAGAAACGGCTAGATTGGAGGTTCTCTGGCTGTAGTGGAGACGGCGATAAGGGTCGTGGGGCGACGACGGGACCGCTGAACGCCTCGGCCCATTCAGCAAGGGCAGCGGTAGTTGGTCAGAAGCAGGCTGCTGGGTTAAAGGTGGGTCTCGCAGTTCGGGGAGATTCGAGTCCGCTACCAGGACGATCGCGACATCGCTTCAGGACTCATCGTATGGCAAGCATCGGTGATGCCTGTTCCGATCCGGGCTCATCGGAGAAGCATGGCCCCGCACGTAAAAGAGGCACCCCCGCAAGGCGGCGGTGCCTCTTGTGAAGATCTCAGCGGAAGGGGATCTCAGCCGTGAGGACCCGGAATGGGAGCGGGCATGGGCGGAGCGACCTCTACACCGGGTGTCGGAGCCGATGCCGGCTCAGGGGCGGGCTCGGCCTCAGCGGACGGGACCTCTGCAGCAGGCGTTGCCTTCGACGCCGAAGCTGGCATCTCGTGCGCATGGGTCATCTTGGCGTAAGGCGGCATGAATCCGGGGCCATAATGATGGGGCCGCGCATGACGACGGGCCTCGATTTCCTTGCGACGCTCGGTCATCTCCTTTACAGCTTTTTCGCGACGGGCCTCGGACTCCTTCATCACCTTGGCGCGGTAGGCATCCAAGTTGGAATAATGGTCCTTCATGAAGGATGGAACCGGCGGCTGGGGCATATCCATGGCGGAAGGCTCCGGCATTTCAGGCATGGCCGGCATGGTCGGATACTCGGGCATCTCGCCAAAGGAGGGCGTCTCGGGCATTGCCGGCATCTCAGGCATCGTCGGGAATTCAGGTGTATTCATAGCGTTCCATGGATCCCCGGCACCCCAGGGGTCCATGCCTCCCCAGGGTCCCATGTCGTTCCACGGGCCCATGGGGCCGGGGAAATCCATGGCCTTCGGGCTCGTGCCCCGCTCCTGCATGCGCTTGGCCATCTCGGCCTGCCGGCTGGCCATTTGCTCGGCCATTCGGCGATGCATGACCTGCATCTGCTCCATGGCCTTGGCCTGCTGCTCTTGGCTCATGCCGTATGCACCACAGGGATAAGGGTTGCCATAAGGGCTGCCCCACCATGCGCTGGCGGATACCGAGGCCAGTGAAAGCGCGAGGGTGGAAGCGAGGGTTGCGATCTTCTTCATCTCGATCATACCTGTCAGTCGACGGATAACATGGGTAATGGCCAAAGCCTTGTCGTTGGAGCCAGTGGCGATACGGCAAGCCGACTGACGACCGTTAGTATATAAGAAAATTCTGAAATATCAATTGGAAAAGGCTAATGGGTTTAGGATTACAATAGTCACAGTCAAATCGGAGACGCGCAGTTGCCCGTCTCAGAGCTTGTGATAGTCATAAGCGAGACGGAACACCGTCGGTGCGAATTTCACGGTAAACGGGGAAATCATGGCTCCGATCGCACTCGGCCCCGGCAGGAGGGCGTCAATATTCCGAAGGCCCACCGAGTAAAAGAGGCATTGCAAATTGCGGACGGAAGTGTCGTTATATGGGCTCGAAATCTCCGCCGGCGGGTTAGGTTAGCCTCCGGTCTGCGGACACAACAAGGAGAGGTGCAAGAGATGAGCGAAACAGCCGTCGAAATTGGTCATCACTACCGCGTAACCGGCGACCACAGTGGCAAGATCATCAAGGTCTTCAACCTGGTCGAAGAAACCCTGCTCGTCGGTGGTGTCCTGTTCGATCCCGCAACCAATGGCATGCAGTACACCCAGGGGTTCGCACCCGCGGATCCGGGTTGGGCCGATCACGCGCAGGTGCACATCGACCCGAACGCACCCCAAATCTACCATGAGCAGATCGGGGATGAGGTGCCTTCCGATGAGCTCCACACGCTCGCGGTTCGCGCCCGCTCCGCGATGAGCCATTTCGCCAGTATGGATACCGCCCCGCTTCGCGTATGGCAACGAAGGATATTTTCCGGATCCGACGAGCTATGACGGCCCCGCGCCTGCGGAATGTAGGTGGCCCACGCCGGCACCCTCCTCAAAGGATGAACCGGGGAGGCCGGACGGAAACAGGCCTGGCGCCGTTGTGGCCGTGACGGAAGAAGTCGATCAGGCAGTGGGTTGGCGTACCACGAGCACGTCGCAGCTGGCACGGTGCACGATCCCGTTCGCCGTAGAGCCGAGCAGGCGTCCCACGCCGTGACGTCCGTGTGAGCCGACCAGGATCAGGTCCACACTCTTTGCCGCGGCGAAGGCGGGAATCGCACGGTTCGCAGTGGTGGCGCTCACCGCCACCTCTTGCCCGCAATCACCGACACCTGCCGTCTGCGCCAGCTCACGGAGGCGGCTCAGGGTCTGCTCGCGCTCGAACGCTAGCGGGTCCTCGTCCTCCGGCGGGATAATCAGGTTGGACCGATCGACTGGAAAGTGCTCGATCACGTGCATCAGCGTGAGGTCTGCGCCGAGCAACCTCGCCAAGTCTGCGGCCCGTTCGATGATCCGTGCCTCACCGCCGGTCAGGTCGATCGCGGCAAGTAAGTGCCCGTACGGCTGCGCCGGCCCTTCCTTCTTGACGACCAGCGTGTCACAGGGTGCCCGATGCAGGATCTCGTCGGAACGGTCCCGAAACAGGACCGCAACGCCCCGCCGGTCATGTGCGCCGACCAAGAGGAGATCCGCCTCGATTCGGGCGATCAGATCACGGATCCCATCGGCAAGTATGCCCGTGACCCCATGAATCTCACGAATACCCGGTTGTCTCGCTTTGAGCTCAGCCATGCGCTCACGGTTCCAGCGAGTGCCCTTGTCCAGGATCTCGTCGAGCTCGTTCGACGACACCGCTTGGTCGAGGTAAGTCGGCAGCCCTTCCAGAACGTGTGCGAGGTCTACGTCGGCCCCGCAAAAGTGGCCGATGTCCACAGCCCGAGCCACGACCAAATCCGTGGCATCACCCAGGTCGACGGCCGCCAACAGTTGCCGATAGAGATTGCTTACATTTTTCATTGTGCCTCCTGTGCCATCGTTCCACACGCATCGACCCATCTGCTCATCCTCCCTCATTCAAAGCATGGTCGATGGAGTGACGGACTTCAATGGTGGGCAGGATATCCGGGAGGCGCGTGTACAGCAGTCACTGTCCCCGAAGCGATCGAGGTGTCTTTCGTGTGGCGGACCGGAAACATCCCAGTCTCGATCCCTACGGCGACCGGATCCCCCTTTACCCGCCGGGCGGAATTCCGGAGAATCGGTGTCTATTATCCGAAGAGTCTCGCTCGGAATTGCCAGTGCCGAATGGCCGAGGGGTTGTTTACGCGCCGACACTTCCGAGCTCTAGTCACACCTGACCCAGGGGAGCGATCGTGCCCACAAAGCTGACCTTTGAGCACCCCCTGAACGAGCGGATCCGCACCTTCCTGCGCCTTGAGCACCTGTTCGGAAAGGTCGCCCATTTCTACAGTCAGGAGGATACCTGGACCTCGCGGGCGTCGGTCGAGGGGGTCCTCGATATCCTTGCCGTTACTTCCCGCGCGGATGTCAAGACCGAGCTGCTGAAAGAGCTGGACCGGAACAGCGCCACCCTGAACCGTATCAGCCGCCAGCCGGGGGTCGATCTGGAGACCTTGGGAAAGATCCTCGACGATCTGCGCCAGGCCACATCCGATCTCCATGCCCTCGGCGGACAGATCGGGCAATCCCTGCGTCAGGACGAGTTTCTCAAGAGCATAGCCAAGCGCAGCAGCATACCGGGTGGTACCTGCAGCTTCGATCTGCCCCAATACCAGTATTGGCTGACCCAGCCGCCACAGGTGCGCCAAGAGCAGTTGCAGGCTTGGATGCAGGGTTTGCAGCCGGTGAGCGCAGCCATTGCCTTGGTGCTGTCCTTGGCACGCTCCAGCGCAGCACCGCGCGAGGTGACCGCCGCCGGTGGATTTTTTCAGGAGTCCCTGAATGTCCAGGCCCCGGCACAATTGGTGCGCGTCACCCTGAACGGCGGCGTACAGATTTTCCCGGAGATCAGTGGCCACAAGAACCGCTTCAGCATCCGCTTCATGGACTTCGCAGAAACCGGGCGGCCGGCTCCCTGGCGCGAGGACACCGACTTTACTCTGACCTGCTGCGTCTTCTAGCGTGCCAAGCCGCTATCCGCCGGCACCGAGCTGGGTCCATAGGTTTTCGCACCAGAGCTGGGTTCTTGCACCATGCCCAAGACCGTTGCCTGCCCGACTTGCGGAAAGCCCGTTCCCTGGAAGCCCGAATCCAAGTGGCGGCCCTTCTGTAGCGAGCGCTGCCGGCTGATCGATCTTGGAGAATGGCTCGACGAGAGCCACCGTCTCTCCGAGCCCGCCGACGAGGGCGGCATGTCCCCCGAGCGGGAAGGAGGCGAGGGGTATCATTGAGGCGATTTCTGTCAAAAATA
>CAYYHR010000077.1:0-14776 GCA_964471705.1 uncultured Chromatiaceae bacterium | reverse complement strand
TCTCATCTCGGTACTAACCTCCCGGTCTGGTATACGCATTGTCCGCAAGCCGCGAATGCCCTATGCCACTCGCCCTTTAGCGTTGTTGAGCGCGACCATCGGCACACCCAACAATCAGTCATCGAATGGTTCATTTCATCCCCTCATGGTTCATTTTACCCCTCCTCCGATACCGATGGTTGCCGCGATCGGGCTAGCATTAGTACCTGGGTTTTGGACTTCGGCATACCCGGGACCCTGAGCAACGGTCCGGAAATTAGGCATCATCCATGCCAGGGATTCGCTCATCGACAAGGCAGACCCTCGGAGCTATGCCGGGGAGAAAGGGAGGCAGGATACCCAACAACCAATAGGGTTGGAGTATCCACGTTCTCGGTGGCTGGATCAACCGAGTCATCGAGTTAACCTCCATCGGGCTGGCCGAATTTCGGGATATCTCTATGATTCGAAGTCCGAGCGCTGAGAGCTTGTGAAAAAATCGGACGCCTGCTGCGAACGCCCCTGAACGTTCTCGCTACGGTATCCGGATTTTTCATAAGCTCTGAAAAAATATGCACCTTCATGAGTATACCGACCAACCTGCAGATGGTGGGCAGCCGGGGCCTCGGCGGGGCAGAGCGCTGGTTCGTCCGTTTCGCCGACGCCCTGGCACGGCATGGGACGCGGACCGAGCTAGCGATCCGGGCCGGCAGCGCGTTGGAGGCTATCGATCTCCCCCCCCTACCCCTGCACCGCCTGCCCTTTCGGACTGTATGGGACCCATTCTCCCGCGGAGCCGTCTCGGGCTTGATCCGTCGGATCAAGCCCGACATCGTTCAGACCTACATGGGCCGCGCCACCCGCTTGACACGGCTGAAGCGTGGTGCGAGCCCCGTCCACATCGCCCGCCTGGGGGGTTACTATGCGCTCCACCCCTACCTTCACGCCCATGCCTGGATCGGCAACACCAAGGGGTTGTGCGACTGGATGGTACAACAGGGCCTGCCGGCAGAGCGGGTATTCCACATCTACAATTTCGTCGATTCACCCTGCCCCGTTCCTGCCGAGAAGATCGCAATCCTGCGCCAAGCGCTGAAGATTCCGCCGGACGCCTGGGTGATGATGAGCGCCGGACGCTTCGTACCGGTAAAGGGGCATACCTATCTGTTGGAGGCCCTGTCCCTACTCCCCGCAGAGATTCAGGGTCGGCCCTGGTGTCTGGTGTTGTTGGGAGACGGCGTTCTGGAGCCGCAACTGCGCGTGCAGGCCGACCAGTCAGGCGTTGCCGAGCGTCTGATCTGGGCTGGCTGGCAGCCTGAGCCCGGACCCTATTTCCAGCTTGCAGACCTGGTCGTCTTCCCCTCCCTGGACGCGGAGACCCTGGGCAATCTGATCCTGGAGGCATGGGCCTGGTCCAGACCCCTGGTGACCGCCCGCTTCCGCGGCGCTCGGGAGATCACGAGCCATGGGCGAGACGCCTGGTGCGTTCCCTGTGGCGACGCTCGGGCGCTGGCCCAGGGGATCGAGCAGGTACTGCGCCATCCCGCACTCGCCGCCGAATTGGTCGAGGGAGGACGCAAACGAGTGCAATCCGAGTTCGGCCGCGGGCCGATCATGGATCAATACCTGACGCTCTACCGGAAGCTAGCAGGGGCCTAACGATCATGGCGCAATTCGGAACACCAGGGTCCAGGCTCGCCGCTCCCTGTTCGGCTGCTCGATTGATATCGCACCCTGACGTCGCACTTATTTACAAACTATACTGGCCCTCCAAAGCCAGAGCACCGGTTCGTGGATCCAACGATCGACAGGTGCCCGTTAGAGCTGTGTAGCCGCTGAACGAGAGAAAGGGACAGACACCGACAGCGGGCAGACCACCCCGAGGTAATGCGAGCATGTCCAAAGTCTCCCTGTCCACCGAGCTGCCGGCCAGTGTCAAGAGCGTCTGGAATCTGGTCGGCGGCTTCAACGCCCTTCCCGACTGGCATCCGGCAATCTCGAAATCCGAGCTGTCCGAGGATGGATCCAGACGCACCTTGCACCTGGTCAGTGGTGCATCGATCATCGAGCAGCTCCAGAGCACCAGTGAGGGACATACTTACAGCTACTCGGTCCTGGAGACCCCTTTTCCGATTCGCAACTGCACGGGCACCATCCGCGTCAAACCGAGCACCAACGGTACAGGCTGCACGGTCGAATGGTCCGGGGACTTCCAGGCGGCGAACGTGCCCGAGAACGAGGCCATCAGGATCATCCAGGGAATCTACCAGGTGGGTCTCGACAATCTGAGCAGAATCTTCGGAATTTAGGCCCGATTCCCCGCGGCAAGCGGCCGGCCAAGGCAGACGCTGCGCGCAGCAAACCGAATAGACGACTTCGACCGGGGCTGGAGAAGAACGGGTGGCCAACCGGATCTCCATCCTCATGTATCACCAGGTGGGCGAATTCAGGCCCATGAAGAAGCACCGGGCGGGCTATTGCGACCACCGTCGATTCGCCACGCAGATGGCCTATCTCGGAAGTTTCGGCTATCGGGTTCTGGACCTGGATCGAGTGCTCACCTGCCTGCGTGGCGATCTTCCCATACCGCCGCGGGCGGTAGCACTCACGTTCGACGACGGCTACGCCGACTTCATTCGATACGCCTTACCGGTGCTCCAGCGTCACGGCTTCCCGGCCACCGTCTATGCGGTCAGCGGCCTCGTCGGGCAGAGGGCGGAGTGGCTGAGGGAAGATCCGAAACGGGTCATTCCCGAGCTGATGAGCGCCGCCCAACTGCGGGAGATTCAGTCCTCGGGCATCAGAATCGGCTCCCACACCGCGAGCCATCCGCGCCTGGCCGGAATGAGTCGCGATCGACAGACAAGGGAGCTGTCCGAGAGCAAGGCCACCCTCGAAGATCTGCTCGGCGAGCGGGTCGAGCACCTCTGCTACCCATACGGAAGCTTCGACCTGGACGCGGTGCGTGCCGGCGCCGAGGCCGGTTACGTCAGCGCCACCACTTGCCTACGTGGCCCAGCAGAACCTTCAGATCACCCACTAGCACTGCCCCGCAAAGCCATCTCGTTCGGCGACAACCTGATCGGCTACTTCTGGAAGCTCGCCGTCAAGAACCGGCCCAAGCCTCGACTGATACAGTGGCGGCAACGCCTTGCGGACGAGTCCTCATGCTAGACTGGCGCCTGCATCCTCCGGACGGCTTCCCGGACGAAAAAGCGCCCGCGATCGGCGCATCCAGGCATCAGGCCCCGACCCTCACCACCGGTGACTCAGCTCTACAGCTTATTGCTCTATCTTTCCCTCCCCTTCTTGTTGCTGCGTCTGGTCTGGCGCAGCCGCCGGGCACCCGCGTACCGAGCGCGATGGGGAGAGCGCCTCGGCTCCTACCAAGGACGCCCCCTGAGGGCCGGAATCTGGGTGCATGCCGTCTCGGTCGGTGAGGTCCAGGCGGCCCAGCCGATCATCGAGCACTTCCTCGACCGCTATCCGGACGCCGGCGTCATGGTGACGACCACTACGCCCACCGGCTCGGAGCGCCTACACAGCCTGTTTGCAGACCGTGCTCGCCATGTCTACATGCCCCTGGACCTGCTACCGGTGCTGGACCGCTTTCTCGACGCCGTCAGGCCTCGGATCGCGGTCGTCATGGAAACCGAAATCTGGCCGAATATGCTGCAGGCCTGCGAGCACCGGGGCATACCGGTGGTGCTGGCAAACGCTCGGTTGTCGGCCCGGTCGGCACGGGGTTACGCTCGGCTCGGAGGCTTCACCCGCGAGACCCTGAAGCGATTCACGGGCATCTGTGCGCAGGGTCCGGATGACGCGGCGCGCTTCCGTGCCTTGGGCGCGCCCGCCGAACGGGTTCGGGTGACAGGAAGCATCAAGTTCGATGTCCGCCGGCTGGACAGCCTTCTCGAGCAAGCCGAGGCGTTGTGCCGCCTCTGGAGCGAAGGGCGTCCAGTCTGGGTCGCCGCGAGCACCCACGAGGGAGAAGAAGAGCAGGTGCTCGATGCCCACCGGGAGATCCTGAGCAGGCTGCCCGGCACACTCCTGGTCCTGGTACCGCGGCATCCCGAGCGATTCGACCGGGTGGCGACGCTCGTCGAGCGCCGGGGTTTCGCGCTAGCACGTCGCTCCGTCGAGGCCGGCTTCAGCGATGAGATCTCGGTATTCCTCGGCGATACCATGGGGGAGCTGCCCGCCTTTCTCGCCGCCGCCGATGCGGCCTTCATCGGCGGCAGCCTGGTCCCTGTGGGCGGTCACAACCTGTTGGAGGCCGCTGCGGTCGGCGTACCAGTGACCTTGGGTCTCCATGTCTTCAACTTCGCCCAGATCACCGAGCTGATGGTACGGGAAGGGGCGGCGGTACAGGTGGCCGATGCGCATGCGCTAGCCGGGTGCATGCTGGAATGGCTGGGAGATGCCGCCGCCCGGGCACGCGTCGGCGAACGTGGGCGGAGGGTCGTCGAGGAGAACCAAGGCGCCCTTGCGCGCCTGCTGGATCTCCTCGATGGCGTCTATGCTCAGAGCTTGTGAATAATTCGTCCGCCGTAGCGAGGGTGCTCCTGAGCGTCCGATCCTTGTCACAAGCTCTCAGTAGACCGCCATCGCGGGATCCACTTCCCGCGCCCAGGCATCGACGCCGCCGCTCAGGTTGATGACTCGGGAAAAACCTTGCCGCTCCAGGTACAGGGCGACTTGGCGACTGCGGATGCCATGGTGGCAGATGACCACCGTCTCACGCTCCGGATCCAGCTCCGAAAGGCTGGCGGGGATCCTGTGCATGGGCAGCATTCGGCTCCCCTCGATGCGGCAGATCGCCAGCTCCCAGGGCTCTCGTACGTCGAGCAGCAATGGGGGCTCGGAGCCGTTGCAAAGCCGGGAGCGAAGCTCCCGCGCGCTCATCTCGTACAGACGATGCTCTCCCTTCAATCGCCTCAGAAGACGAAACGCTCCGGTTCCGGCGACTTTTCCAATGCCGGCACACTGGTCTCGAACAGGGTCTGGGTGCTGAGCTCCGTGCCGGCGAGGCGGGTCATCAGCATGGCCTCCATCACGGGGTCCTCACCCACGACGGCGAACAGGCGACCACCAGGGGACAGCTGCTCCTTCAGGACCTGCAGGGCTTCGCTGTCCGGCAGAGATCCCGTGACGGCGATTGCATCGAAGGGCTGCGCGTCCATCGGCACCTCCAGGCCATTGCCGACCCGCACCTCGATCTGCCCCGCATCCAGTGCGGCGAGGGTCTCCCGGGCCTGCTCCGCCAAGCTCGCGTGGATCTCCATGCTCGTGACGCGGCCGCCGAGTCCGGCGAGGCAGGCAGTGACGTAGCCGGTCCCGGTTCCGATCTCCAGGACCTCGTCGCCGTCCCGGATGTCGAGGGCTTGCAGCATGTGGGCCACCAGCTTCGGCGCCAGCATGGTCTGGCCCTCGGCGATGGGGATCTCGATGTCCGCGTAGGCCAAGCCTCGATAGGCGTCAGGGACGAACAACTCGCGCGGGACCTCGGCCATGACCGACAGCACCCGCTCGTCGGTAATGTTCCAGGGCCGGATCTGCTGCTGGATCATGTTGAAGCGGGCTCTGTCGATGCTGTTATTCATGGGCGGGTATCGCTGCGTCGAAATCGGGAGGGACGGGCTGTAAGACTACGGAATACAGGGGCGTCGAGCAAGTCGCTGCGAAGTGGGATCATCGATCTGAGACGCCGGACCGGCAGATGCCGCCGGCTCCGAAGCGACCTCATCGCCCGGCATCGCGGGAATATCTCGATCGACCCGCTTTCCAGGACCATTCCCCCGTCGCATCGAGCTCCAGGCAGTTGCCTACCTCATCCGGACACCGATCGACCACCCTGACGTCTTGCTGATCCAATCCCAACCGCCACGCCAGGCCGGCAGCCCCTATGGCGTAGAAGCGCAGTTCATCGGCGGGGTGGACCAGCAAGGGTCTCGATATCTGCTCGTCCTCTAGCTTGGACAGAGCTCGTTCCGCCCAACGTGCCCGACCGATCAGGCCCGGATGGTCGAGCATACGCGTTCCCTGCACGGATATCGCCGAGGAAATTCCGACCAGGATGACAGCCAGCACGACGAACCGCGACGTCACCAGCCCCCGCGCCAGAATGAGGGTCGGCAAGATCGCCGCAATAGCCGCATAGTAGGCATAGCTGTTCCATGCAAGCGGAAGATAGGGAGCATAAGCGAACAAAACGAATGCACCGGCGGCGACCAACTGGCGGCGTCCGATGACCTGCACCAAGGTATTGCCGGCCAATGACCAGACGGCCAGCATCGGGACGGCAACCGCAGTGATCCACAACAGCGCCGGCGTCACGGGTCCTGTGACCAGCATGCGCAACGCTTCCCTGGGTATGTTCAAGAGCCAGGCACCCAGCGAGGCCAGATTGCGAATCAGGTTCGTGCCAAGGATAAGGTCGTATTGTGGAGCTGCCGAAGAGGTTGCTTTCGCACGCAGGACCAACCAAACGGCGACTATCGCACAACTGACGAGCCAAATAACCATCTCTGCCCCGCGGGGTCGGGCATTCGCCCCGACAAAAAAACTGATGGTCAGCATCAATATCGGAGTCAAGGCGGCCGATTCCTTACTCAAGAGCGCCGCCGTCAGAAGAATGGGAATCAGGCCCAGCAACAGGAAACGAAACGCGGAATCGACTCGCGCCGCAACCATCCAAAGCGCGAGACAAATCGTCGTGAAAATGACGAGAATGGAGCTGTTGGCTGCACTGACCCAATGAACGGGGAGAATGTTGAGGGCCAGGGTGAGATACAACAGTCCACCCAGGGCTCCGGTACCGAGGGGGTTGGGCCACTCGCAGCTGCGTGCCAGGACCAGCCCCAAAGCTCCAACGCCGATCCCCGCCAGAACGAAGAGACCCAGGTTGATCACATGAGCCGCACGGGGATCATCACCGGTCAGTACATCGACGAGACGCCAGAAGGACTCCTGTGCGAGTGGTCTCCAGAACTGGGACGGATGCTGCGGCCAAAAGGCTGCCCACCAAGGATCCCGTGCCACACTTGCCGCGTGTGCGGTGCTCACGAACAGGTAGTCGTCACCCCAGAAAGGGGTATCGAGGGCCGGGATCCAGATCGCAGAGGCGAATAAAAACAAGATCCCAGCCGCAATCCAGACGCGACCCGCCTCCCGGACAGAAGCTAGGCGGCGGATCATGCAGGAATCTCCTTGGGAGCGAGCAGATTCACCGGCCAGGGAGATCCGCATCCCTTGTCGAGCCTGAGTCCTGCAGCGAGCCCATCGGCGGTACATGGGTCTCTACCAGATAAAGGGGCCGATGCTTGGTCTCGTTGAAAATGCGTCCCAAGTATTCACCGATTATTCCAATTGCGGTCAGTTGGATACCGCCCAGAAAGAGGATGACGACCATCAGTGATGGATAACCGGCTACCGGATCACCGAATCGCAATGTCTTGTAAATGACCCAGACAGAATAGACGAATGCCACGAAGGCGGTGATCAGGCCCGAGTAGCTTGCGAGCTTGAGGGGGGTCGTCGTGAAGGATGTAATCCCCTAGATGGCGAGATTCCAGAGTTTCCAGTAACTCCACTTGGTGTCACCGGCAAAGCGCGGGTCGCGATGGTAGGTGATCGATGTCTGCGGAAAACCGATCCAAGCGAACAGTCCCTTCATAAAGCGATGTTGCTCGCGCAGCCGCCTTACGGCGTCCACGGCTCGCCGACTCAGCAACCGAAAATCTCCCGTATCGGCCGGAATCTCGATCCGAGTCATATACCCTATGAGTCGATAGAACCACTTTGCGGTCTCCTTCTTGACGAAGGTCTCTCCATCACGCGCTATCCGTGTCGCATAAACCACATCGAAACCCTTCTGCCAGCGATCCAAAAGCTGCGGAATCAGCTCCGGAGGATCCTGCAAGTCCGAGTCGATAACGACTACGGATTCTCCGCGGCCATGATCCATGCCGGCGGTAAGCGCAATCTCTTTGCCGAAGTTGCGGCTGAGATTGACGATTGCCACCCGTGAATCGGTTTGTATCAGCTCATGGAGCAGGGAAAGCGTCTTATCTCGACTGCCATCATTGACATAGATGATCTCAGACATTCCTTCGAGACGATCCAAGACCATGCTCAAGCGGCGATGAAATTCCGGTAAGACAACTTCTTCATCGAACAGAGGGGCAACGACGCTCAGCATTGGCCTCTGAGTGGCCATGTCGGTATTCGAATGCACGGGTAGAGAGCACATCAGGTCTTGATGGCATCCGGCTCGTAGAAAGTTCAAACGCTGTCGACTATGGAACGAGGGCCAAGCTCACATTTCGCCTTGCAGTCTCGTGTGAGGGGAAAGTCTGTAGTAAAAAGGCTATTATCGCATCCTTTCTCTGACATCGTACAATCCAGATACCGGCAAGCACGAAATCCGGCGCATCGGCAAGAGTGCTGCCGGATGAGGTACGGACACTCCATGAAACCCGAGCGACAAATCCGATGACGCAATCCAACGATGCCAGAATCATGGCCCTCTTCTGTGACTTCGAGAATATCGCCCTGGGGGTCCGGGAGGCGGATCAGGGCAAGTTCGAGATCGGCAAGGTGTTGGAGCGGCTCCTCCTCAAAGGGAACATCGTGGTCAAGAAGGCATATTGCGACTGGGCCAGATACAAGGAGTTCAAGGCCGCAATGCACGAGGCATCTTTCGAGCTGATCGAGATCCCCCACGTACGCCAGTCGGGCAAGAACTCGGCAGATATCCGCATGGTCGTGGACGCCCTGGACCTCTGCTATACGAAGGAGCACGTGGACACCTTCGTCATCATCAGTGGTGACTCGGACTTTTCCCCATTGGTGAGCAAGCTGCGGGAAAACAACAAGATGGTCATCGGTGTGGGCGCGAAACACTCAACCTCCGACCTTCTCATCGCCAACTGTGACGAGTTCATCTATTACGATGACCTGGTCAAGCATAAGCCTTCGCCAGCCAAGGTGGCAGCCGGTAAGGGAGGCACGACGAAACCTCGGAGCAAAAAGACAGCGGAGAGCAAGGCGGATGGCGAGGACAGGAAGCAAGAAGCCTGGGACCTGATCGTTGAGACCTATGAGGCTCTTCTGGGAGAGCGCGGGGAAGGGGAAAAGATCTGGGGCTCGATGATCAAACAGGCGCTGAAGCGCCGCAAACCGGGATTCGCCGAGTCCTACTATGGATTTCGGTCCTTCGGCGATCTGCTCGAAGAGGCCAAGGAGCGCGGCATCCTGGAGTTGGAGCGCGACGAGAAATCTGGGGGATTCGTCGTCAAGGGATAGCCCGCCCCGCTCAGGCGGTCGCACCTATCCAGAATGACAGGTTCTTCTCCAGAAACTCGTCGTAGCGCATGTAATGAGAGCCGTCGCAGGAAAAGGTGAGACCCACCACGCCGTTGAACAGGTTGATTGATGCAACACGCAGGTAAAGGGTTTCATCGAGAAATCGTAGACCGCGCAGTTCTTGGAGGATGGTTTCTATGCTGGAGACTGGTATTAGGGCGTCTGTGGGGTAGGAGCGCCTCGGGTAGGCGAGGCAGATATCAGGGTCTACCATAGCCTCGGCGTCCAACATCCGGTAGCGGTAGGGGTCGTCGATGGTCCAGACGGTTGCGCGACTGCTCGAGAAGTGAATCGCGCACTGGAACACGCCCCGCTCGGTCAGTAGCTCCCCTAAAATGGCCAGAGCCTCGTCGATGTTACGGTCCATCGGGCTCTCTGAGCGAGTCTGCTGGAACAGCAGTTGACGGATTGACGGGTCACCCTTGACCTGCCGCCATTGCTGCGACTCCCGATAGAGCGGACCGGTAATGGGCAGGTCGCGCAGGTCGAAGTCGGCGGCCAGGTAGCCGAGCAGTTGCCCGTTGGCCATGACCACGTGCAGACCGGTGAGAGACGGGCGTTGGGACCTCCGGGTCAGGTAGGCGTCGGAGAGCAGGAAGCCCCACTCCGGCATGGGCTCCTTCAGGTAGGGAAGCGTGGAGCGGTCCCTACCGAATTCGCCGGAGCTCACACCCTGGGGACCCACATTGTCACTAACTTGGACCCCCGACAGGTCGAGGGCATAGATATAGGCACAGTGCGGGATACGGGAACAACCATCGACCAAGACCTCGTTGAGCCGCTCCCTGTCACTCCAGGCGGAAACACACTGCTGCGCCAGGTGGCTCAGTGGGGCGTGCAGCAATTTGGCGATCTCCGCCCGCTGCCGATGGGTTGCATCTTTCAGTACGGCTTCCATAGATGACCCTGCCAAACATCTCTCCCCCTGGATGTGAGGAGAACATCAGATTCGGACATTGGAAGCAAAATCTTCCTACGGCGAGGCGTCGGGTGAGACGCCGCGCCGGAAGCCACCCGGAATGCATGTCCGGGGGACGTCCAACTTCTGCTTCCTGTCAGCCGAAATCGCTGTTCAGGATCTCCGTCGTCCGCCGGCAGATTTCCCGCCCATAATCGGTCCATAGGCCCTGACCCCAGTAACGGTAACAGCTGGTCTGGGAGCTCATCAGGTGAAAGAGGGCGTTACGGTAGCGGTGCTCATTTGTGGGGACGCCGGGCACCAGCACCTTCTCATTGAACAGGGCGCTGACCTCCTCCATGGGACCCAGCACGTTTTCGTATCCCCGTACCCAGGACAGGTTCCTGGTCCAACTCCCACCCTCCATGTGAAAGCTGTGGTCGGACTGCTTGAGATCCTTGATCACCGCCTCCAGGCGCTCGGGTCCGTCGCCAGGGCTCATCTGCTCCCAGATCCTCTTGTGGAACAGGGGCTGAATCTCCGGCAGGTCTGACTCCTTGATCCCCATAGCGAACAGGTGCTCCAGGTACTCGCTCCCGTTCATCATGGGAACATCCGATCCGCTTGATGCATGCGCGACCTCCATAAACTTGCCCGGGAACTCGTTCATCATGACCCCGCCGTTCTCCCCGTCAGCAATCTGGGTGACCAGTGGCGGGACGGACTTGCCCGCCAGCTCCAGGCGGCTCAGTCCCTGGGCCTCGTACCAGGGCTGCATCTGGGCCACCAGCTTGGTATCCGAGCCCTGGGTCTTGACGAGGGCGAGGATGCTGGCCGTCTCGCCCCGGGAGCTGGTGCAGACCAGGCGGTGGGGCAGGTGTGGCCGCTGGGGATTCCAGCCGTTCTCAGGCTGCTCGACCGTGTGCTCCTGGACCAGAAGCCACTGGTAGCCGCAATCCCTCAGGGTCTTCACGTACTCGTAGGCCACGTCCGGGTGATTGGGCAGGGCCATCTCGGAGGGCGAAAAGCCACGCACCCGCTCGAGGGCCTCCCAGCCGAAGATGGCGGCAAAGTGGTGCTGGAAGGCGCGCACATGCAGGCGGAAGTCCTGCACCGGGGTGGAGGGTGCGACCGCATGACCCCAGGGCATTCCGAGCCACTCGGTGGTCCAGTAGTAATCCGGATTGCAGGTGATGGTCTTCAGGGCATCGATGACATGGTTCTCGCCCATGTGGCGCAACCCGTGCAACAGGGTACCCGAGTACTCCAACATGACCCGGGGCGACTTCCCCTCCCCCACCAACTGGGGGATGATCTCGCCCATGCGCTTGTAACACCAGACGAAGACAGGGGCGTTGTGGTTATCGCCGATGTCCTGGTGCTCCATCATGTACTGCAGATTGCTGATGATGCCGGCGGTGCGCAGGTCGCCGCCCCCGGCGGGGATCAAGGGCTGATGCTGATGGAGGGCGATGGCGGCCGCGGCGCGGATGGAGCCGAAATCCACTCCACCGCGGTCCTTGTACAAGACATTCTTTGCACCTGCGGCGACCACCTGCTCGACTTCGGCCTCCTCGCCGCTGACATTCGGCAAGCCTTCGACGTACTCGGGTAACTGATTCACTGGACCGATCCTCTTTGGTAGGCGTCTTTACTTTGTTCTGGTCGTTATGTTGTCAGGTGGTCGTGCCTGGACAATGGACTCGTCCAGCTTCGCGCTTTGCACGATGCAGCCGAATTTTGGCTGTTTCTCAACGCAGGGAGTGGCGGGCACTACCCAGCGGCGTCATACCCTGATCGATCTCGGGAGACCGTCGCTGCTCGGCCCGGCTCGCTGCCCAGAGTCAGTCACCCAAGCGGGCGCGCACCCGGCTCAAGGCATCCCAGGAAGCCGCGAGATCCGCGTCGGCGCGCGGCACCCAGGCCTCGCCCCAGTAGAAGTTGCAGCTGGTCTCTGCCCGTAGCAGGTGCCAGGTGGCCTCCTCCAGGTCATGCTGCAGTCCCGCGTCCCCCGCAATGCCCTTGTCGGCGGCCCGCCGTGCGGCTTCGTGAATCGCCGCGCTGAGGTCTCCCGCCGCCCGCAGGGTGGCCTTCTGCCAGTCCGAACCGGTCCACTGAACGAAGCCACGCCCGTCGTGCCAGCCGGTGTTCCAGGCCCCGGTGCGCACCAGGACCTCCCCGTGGGTGCCATGACGATTCAGATAGTCGCTGATGAAGGTCGGAGAGACTGCAGACTGACCGGCGCGGACCCGCTCCAGGAGGGGTAGATAGAAGGCGCTCCAGAAGTTGGCACCCTCGGTGGTATTACGGAACCAGCCCCCGTTCTCGCCGTCGGTGCAGGTGGTGACCAGCGCGGGAAAGTCGCACCACTTGGTGCGCTCGGCAATCTCGTTGTCGAACCAGCCCACATCCATGCCCGCCTCCTGCGCATTGGACAGGTCCCGATCACGGACGATAACCACGATCTCATCGTCGCCGTAGCGTGCCACATGGGGCCTGTAGCGTACCTCCTGCCAGGTCATGGGCGTAATCGGCTCTACATGCTCGCTGTCTACCAGCACGTACCGGTACCCGAAGGAGCGCAAAAGCGGGATGAGCTCCATGGAGAATCCCATCTCCGGCAGCCAGAAGCCCTGGAACCGGGGCCGCCATAAGATGTGGCGCGCGATGCCGAGCCAGCGCTCCAGATGCTCCTGACGATCCACCTCCGGGATCAGGGGTAGAACCGGATGGTAATAGCCGGTTCCCAGGATCTCAAACAAGTCCTGATTCTGGAGATGCCAGAGCATGGCACCACAGTCGACGACGCCGTAGACGCGCTGCTGAAACCCGGGATCGTTCAACGTCTCGAGCAGGGTACCGGACAGGGAGAGATGTACCCGAGCCACGTCCTCGTAGCCCCAAAGGCTGCGCGGGATCCGATCCAGCGCGTAGAGGATTTCCGTGGCCTCCCAATTTCCGTCGTTCAGCAGGTCCTGCAGGTTGTTCGGAGGCTGATGGAGGTTCAGTACCAATGCGTGATGGGCGGTCATGCGGCCATGTCTCCGTACGTGCAGGAAAGGTCGCGCAGAGAATACCAGAAATCGCCGCAGCGATTGAGCCACAGACCCCGGGATCGCGTCCGGACGCCGTTCGAAATGGTGGATATCGGATAAACCCGAGATCCCGAGTCGGAACCGTCCCTTGTCCTTATCCTCGTCGGGCCTGTGAAACTCCGCCCCCTGCGCGCTACACTCCTTCATCGATAGCCCGCACGCCAACCTTTGGCTCAGAACGCCCCGTTATGACCGAAAAACTCTTCCATGTGGCAACGGCCCCCTTCGAGGCAGCGCGGCGCGTATCGATCCTTCCGGAGGGGCATCGGTCGCGTCGCTTGCACGGCCACAGCTTCCTCGCCCGGGTGCGTGCCGAGCTGCCTGCGGGCTGGGCGCCCTTCGCCGGCAGCGAGGCGGGTGCGCTGAAGGCAGACCTCGAACGGTGCGTAGCGTCGCTCGACTACTGCGACCTCAACGAGCACTTGCCGGTCCCAACCGACGAGAACCTCGGCCGCTGGGTGCACAAGTCTCTACAAGCTCCAGGGATCGAGTCGGTAGGTATCCAGAGTACTCCTGACCAGGGGGTGGATCTCGACTGTTCGGAGCGGGTCCATCTCTGGCGTCGTTTCCATTTCGAGGCCGCCCACCGGCTGCCGAACGTGCCGGAGGGCCACAAATGTGGGCGCATGCACGGGCACGGCTTCGAGGTGATCTTGCACGCCACACAGGATCTTGGAGGCCGAGACATGGGTGTCGACTTCGATCACCTCGGCGATCTCTGGACGCCCTTGCACACGGAGCTCGACTTCACCTGTCTGAACGACATTCCCGGGCTGGAGAACCCTACCAGCGAGATGCTGTCCGCCTGGCTGTGGGCCCGGATCCAGCCGGTCCTTCCGAGCCTGTCCTGGATCAGCGTCTATGAAACGGCGACCGCCGGCTGCCACTACGATGGCGAGCACTATCGCATCTGGAAGGAACAGCGCTTCGAGAGCGCCCTGCGCCTAGTCAAAGCCCCAGACGGGAACCCCAGGCGTCGGCTGCACGGCCACAGCTACCTGCTGCGCCTCTACCTGACCGCACCGTTGGATCGAGTCATGGGCTGGACGCTGGACT
This sequence comes from uncultured Chromatiaceae bacterium, assembly GCA_964471705.1. Classification (GTDB taxonomy): domain Bacteria; phylum Pseudomonadota; class Gammaproteobacteria; order Chromatiales; family Chromatiaceae; genus Thiosymbion. Next base: position 382 of record CAYYHR010000077.1, on the reverse strand, counting down.
ATGGCGACGTCAAGGAGCTTTTCCGACCCGTCTACCGGCAGTTGGACCACCACCTGCTCAACGAATTGCCGCGGCTCGGTGACGCCGATCCGGCAAGCCTGGTGCTCTGGATGCGCGAAGAGGCGGCGACACGACTCCCGCAAATTGACCGGATCGACCTGTATGAGACGCCAGGCTGCGGGGCCGTGCTCAGCTGGGGGGAGCTTGGCCCCGCCCTTCCTTCATGACCTACAGGGCAGCGGGATTCCACCGTCCTTCTGCTTGGGCTCGCCCGCCCGCGAGCCGAGTCCTGGTATTAAAGCAGGTGAAAAGGTTCGCCCCAGCTATTTCTGCGGAACCATAGTCGAAGCTAGTGGGAGTGAGCGCGAGGGCGCCCAAGGGC
>CAYYHR010000076.1:0-14817 GCA_964471705.1 uncultured Chromatiaceae bacterium | reverse complement strand
CCACGAAGGCCCCGTCGAGCACGTCGATCTCGCCGCGCTCGATGAAGATCAGGGAAATGCGCTCCTTCATGGCGATGGGCTTGAGGGGTGGGAGCAAAGCGGTTCCTTCGGTTCCGAGCCTGATACTCAGGTCCAGGGGTTGATGATCTTGACACCTGTGTGTGCGAAATCCCGCTCGTTACGCGTGACCAACACCAGATCGTTAACCAAGGCCGTGCTCGCCAACAAGGCATCGAGCGCGGGGCGTGGACAACCCCTTCGAGAGAGATCGGCACTCAACTGTCCCCAACGCAGGCAGATACCGAGGTCTGCCGACAAGATTCGATCTTGGAACCTGGTGACGACATCTTGCTCGAACCAGTCTCGGATCACCTTCTTGCGCTGCCCGTCTGCGAGCTTTTCGATGCCCTTGAGTAACTCGCCCAGTGTAAGGACACTGACGTAGCAGAGGGACTCATCCGTTGTCTCTATCCACGCGACTACACCGGCGTTGGGGTGAGCCTTGGGCAATTCCGACAGCAAACAGGTATCCAGCAAGTAGCTCACAGATCCACATCCCGTCCAAAATCCTGATCTCGAGTGATATCCAAATCGATGCCGCACAACGGCGATCTCTGGAAGAATTCGAGTAGGGATTCCTTTCGGCGCGTGAGCTTGCCGTAATCTTCGATCGACAGCACAACTGCCGCTTCCTTTCCGCGTACGGTAATCACCTGCGGCCCGGATTTTCGGGCCTCCTCGACGACTCTGCTGAGCCTATTTTTCGCCTCTTGAAGCTGCCAGCTCATGGTGACCTCCACTTTCTGGCTAGACTGTCTAGATTGATTCTAGCCTAGACGATGGTATCCAGGAGAAGCACGAGCATCAATCCGCTGCCTCCCGGGCGAGCCGAAAGGCATCTTCTATAACTGCATCTGCCAAGTAGTAACCGGATGCGATCAGTCGATCCACCAAGGGCCGAACGGCGGGCAGCTCACCTCGACGTTTGGCAAGAATCAGCACACTCAACACACCGATTACTGGTACGCCGAGCTCGTTGGCGACACGACGCCCTGCACGGTCATCCATCAGTATGCTGGCACCTCGTGCAAGCGCGGCGGCGATTGCGCTCGCCTCGCCCGGGTCCAGACCCCAAGCGCTCCCGGCTGCGCTGTCGGGTATCACGACGAGCGAGCCCCCTGCCACCGCCGCCGAGATCTCTGCTCCATCGGGCCGATCCGGCAGGGACAAGCATTCGCCTAAAACGGTCTCCGTCACCATCGTCTGGGCGAATACCGCATGCAGAAGGGGCAGGGCTTGCACTTTCGCCAGAGCGATCAGCGGACCTGCATTCGCGACAATGTTTTCAGCCGAAGGCCTCAAGCTCCTGCTCCAGCTCACCGGGCCTCGGCCGGGCCACAGGGATATGCAGCTCGGTAAGGTGATCCATGAAGTCTGAAAGGCTCATTCCCGCCAACCTCGCCGCCTTGCCCAGGGAGATCGTTTCCTCGTCGAAAAGCCTAACGGCCAAGGCGACACTCACGCCTTCCTTGAGGAGCTCCTCATCGAACGGCACCGCTACGAATACCGGTTGGCCGTGCTTGGTAACGACGGACAGCTTGCCCGCCTCGGCTTCGCGCACCAGCTCACCGGTGCGGTCCCGAAGATCTCGGATGGTAAAGGTTTGCATGATCGGCTCCGAGTTATGCCCACAAGTATGGGCACAATCTAGCTCAATCGCCGGACCAGCAACAAGCCGCAACCGAAGACTTGGCAAAACCTGTACGCCCTGCGGAGCAAGCTTGCGTCACGTCATCCTCGCCAGAGAAAGTAATCCAAGCCCCAATGCCTTGCCATGTCCCAGGCCCTTGCAAACCACTGACCGAAGAAGCTCGGCATCGGTAATCTCGAGCGCACCATCGAACAGGGCCGTTTGCAAGGTGATTCGTCGCCCACTGCCGCTCTGCCGGGTCTGGATGCGCGCGCTGCCGCCTCGTACGCACCCGAGCAGCTCGAACCCTCCCTTCTTGCCCTGACGCTCGAGCCATGCGCGCTGCTCTTCCTCCTTGACCAAGCCGTGTCGTTTCCCGTCACGGGTAACCGTGGGATTGGCGAGCAACCGGAAACGGCAACGGCAGCCCTCTTGGATCAGCTTTTCCAGGCTCACCAGCTTGTTGCCGAAAATCTCGAGCGCATATCCCGGCAGGGCGTCCAACACCGACCAATCGGCTCGCTGATCCGACTGCACAAGCAAGACGGCGGATGGAGAAAAGGTATGGCTCGGCTCCAGCCGCCAGAGAAACCGGTACGGTTGTATCTCCGAATTAGGTGCATAAGCGCGGGCCAGGGTGCGATGCATCTCATAGGGATTGCTCAGGTCTCGCCGAGCCTGGGGGTGTCCGGGATCAAGGGTCAGCCTACTGAGGAACATGGACCACCTCCGAAGCGATGTAGCGAGGACCGAAGCGCCGCTCCGAGAAAGGCGCCAAGGGCTGATCCAGCCGTACCGCACCGGCGCTGTCATGCTCCAGGATGAGCCGCAGGGGCTCTCCTTCGTGCTCCCGGCGTTGCGAGGCCACGCGTGGGGCCTGGAGCAAGGCGTCGCGCAGGCCGGCAGCGACAACGTCATCATCCAGCCAAACCGGAAGACCCGGTGGGAATGCCTTGCGTCCGAGAGCGAGCGGCCACACCGGGTTGCGGAGCGCAGCGCGGACGGCGTTCAGAGATTCCTCGTCGCTGCCTTCCAGGCCGACCAGAAAGGCGGCATCGGCCAAGTAATAGCGTGGGCTGACGACCGTGCGATGCAGATCGACCTTGCCGGCCGCCGTCATCACGCCGGTTGCGGTCTGGTAGTCGCGCATCAGCAGCCCCTCACGGTCCACCCGCACGCCCATCCGCAGGGCAGCCAGGTCTTCGACCGGCTCTGATCGGTCGCGCCCCATGGCCGCGCAGATCAGGCCCAAGACACCGGACTTGGAGGGCTCGAGCTGAGTATCGCGCTCGTCGAAGCGGCTCGTCGTCCCCCAGGATTGCATAGGGCCGACCAACCGCAGCAGCAGCGTCGGCATGATCAGTCCCCCAACTCGGCACGGGTTCGGTCGATGACCCAATCGGTCAAGGCGTCGAGGGTCCCCTGCGCTTGGCCCTTATCCGCCGGCCAAGCGGCGGTCAGATCCAGATAGCCCCACTCGTCGCGGCCATCGCCGAACGCGCCGGCTACCTTGGCGTCTTGCGCTGCCAGCCTGTCGACGGACAAGGCTGTCAACTCCTGATCCTGGCGCGGCCAGACGGTTTTTTCAAAAGCATTCGCCAGGTTGAAGGGGCTTGCGTGGCGCAGCACGACGCCGACGAAGCTCGGGGGGTTGTGCGCGGCGAATGTATTTTGCTTACCGCTGGGAATGGCACGGGCCATGGCTTGGGTAAAGGCACGGATACCGGTCAGCGCGAGCTCCCGGTCGTCGCGCAGATTGCTCACCAACTTGTGGGCGTCGATCACCGCGTAGCGGTAGAAGGTCGCGGAGTTGAACTCGATCTGGCCGATCATGCCGGCACCCGTCTCGTCGATGTCTCCCATGTCGTCGACGGCGGTGAAGTAGTCGAACTCGCGCTCGACCCGATGGGTGCTGATGGCATGGGCGACTTGGCAGGCGGCATACTGATTCACTCCGGGCATATCGGCCAGCATGCGTCCGAACATCGCAACGTCGATCGCCTTCTTGCCGTCGAGCAGCGCTTTCGCTTCCTTGACGACCTCGGGTGGGGCGCCGGCCTTTGCTTCTTTCTTTGTCTTCTTTTCGGTGCCAGCCGGTGGGCCTGCGAGGGCGTCCCAGTGCCGGTGGATGAGGTCCGCGAATCCGTCGATCTCCCCTTGCCCGAGGAACAACAGGTACTCGGTCTTACCGTCATCCTTGACCTTCAAGCCTGCTGCGGCGAGGGCCGCCTCGATCCGAGCATCCGTCTCCTGGTGACCGAGCTCGTTCAGCTTTGCCGCCAGCAAGTCCTTGAGCTTCTTTGTTCGCACGGACTGGTTCTCTTCGGGGATTGCCGCTATCTCGGCGGACTTCAGCCGGATCGCGCGTTTGAAGCATTGGCTGCTGACCCTGGCCCGACGCTGTCCTCCGAAGATCGCGTCTTTCGGGGCGCCCGTGTCGTCACGGTTGAGATTGGACGGAGCAAAGTTCTGGATCAGGTGATATTCGATGAACAGGCTCATGGTGCGCTCCCTGTCAGGTGGCAGATTGGTTATCGATGGAGACTTGATTGGCTCTTGGGGCAGGACCCGAAGATGAGTCGTAGGCGCGGTAGAAGTCCCGCGCCCAACGTTGGCGAAGCCGGTCGCGCCCGTCCGGGTCTACCGCTCGGAGCCAGACGCCGAGATCGTCCAACAGGCGAGCGAAATCACACGGCAGCCCATCCGCGGCCAGTAGCGAGACCGCTTGCCGCAACATGTGCGGCAGGATTTCCGGCTCGGCGCTCAGCAGGGCGATGAACCTCTGCTCGATGCTCGTGCTCTCCCGCGCCCGGGCGAGGCGTCCCAGTGCGGTGGCCAGGGACTCCCCTGCCCGATGCTCCGGGTGAAACGCAAACAGGCCGGCGGTGAGATAGAGGGCCATTCGCCAGGGATCTCGGGCGTGCCTGTCCGCGGGGACGAAACGCTCCACGTAGGGATAGGCTTGGGGATAAGCGCCCGGGGAGAAGCCGAGGCTTCGGCGCAGGTGGGCGAGCGCCCCCCGATCTCGCTCGGCGAGGGCGTGCAAGTGATCGATGAAGGATTCGGCGTGCTCGCTCATGGGGTTGCCTCCGTTGCTGTTTGTTCGTCTTCAGGCAGCTCGAGGCTCCGCAACAAGCCCCGAAACCTGGGATAGGCACGCGCCTCGGCGCGCAATGCGCGGGGCGAGCTGCCGAGGACCCGTCCGGTCGCTTCCCAGGCATGGAGGGCGGACGTCTTCAAGACCTGCATCCAGAACGCGTAGGTCGTATCGCCGTCACCGGCCGCGATCCGCTGCATCAGCCCGGGTAGGGCGCGCTCGGTGGTGGAGAAGAACACCGCGGCGGTTGGACCCTTGTCCAGAATCTCTCTGGATTTCTTCTTGGTGTCCTTGTGCTCCGGGTCGGGCATCGCAGCGGCGATCATCCCCGCGCACAGACCCCGCAGCCGGAAATAGAAGTCGTCGGCAAAGACCATCCAACGGCGGAGCTCGGAAGCGGCATCCGGATCGGCCAGCAACGTCAAGGGAAGCTCGATTCGCTCGGAGCGCCAGCGCAGGAGCTTGGCTTGATCGCTTGAAATCCCTGCAACAAGCACTTGCACGGGCGCATCGAACATTGCAAGTCGTTCGTAAAGGGTCGTCGCGCTCTCCAAAATCGCAGGTGGTTGACCGAGCTTGCCGCTCGGGTCCGGAACCAATGCCGGCAGGTCTCGCCAGATGGAACGCCCTTCCGTGAAGGTTACCCGGATGGGCTTCCCATCCTTGTTCATTCGGTAACAGGCCATGGGATCCGGGGCGTTTATGTCTTCTTCCAGAGCTAGGCCGGCTGCAAATCGGATGTACCGTATGGCTCCGGATTCAGACTCGCGCAGCAGGAGCGCTGCCCTGCTCATCCTGGTGTAACGATCATTGGGACCGGTTGCCAAGGTCGGTGGTGCTTTCAACGCGGTTGTCGTAGCGGCCGGCTGCTCCCAGGCTGGGCGATCGTCAACGCCGGCAACAGTCGGCCGGTGGAGCCCGAGAATGAGGGTTTCGCGGAGGTTGCTACCCGTGGGCAACACTGCGGCTGTATTTGCCAACGCCCCCGCCTTGTCCGAGCTACGCAGCACTTTAATCAATCCTCCCGGCGTGAACTGGAGGACACCCAAGAGGTGACGGCTGGCGATAGTGGATGAAATCTCGGTGGGGAGGTCGTCCATTGCATGATCGAATACGAGCGGTGAATTGCCATTGGCGCCCTCCAGCGCGATTTGCGTCCACGGCTTCTTCTTGTCCCTCGTTTCCTGGGCATCGGCCAAGGCTGCAACCTGCATGAATGGATACTCCGGGTGAAACAGCCAAAACCGGTCCCGCCACTGTTCCAGGTAGGCGCGGATGGGATCAGTGGGCAGTCCTTTGCGGTACCAGCGCACCCGGTCTGCATCCTTCCAGGAACCATAATGCAGGGTCAGTGCGCGATGCAGGACGGCCAGCAGCAGGCGATAAAGAGCCACCAGATTCGGCGGCGAGGTCTCGGCCAAGGCGCTGTAGTCCGCGGCTTGGAGCAGGGCGGCGGCAAGGCCGACCTCGCGCACCTCGCCGGTGTGGGTGCGGACGGGTAGCCAGGGCTCGTCCAGAAGATTGAAGGCGGGGGTCGATTGCTGTGTCATGCGCCCTCCGTGGGTTGGGGCAAGGTTTCATAAACAAGGCCGAGCTCTGGATCGAGCCGGAGGTGCAGGTTTCCGAAATCCGTCTCGCCGGCCTGCAGCACCAGCGGCTTCAGATTGCGGAGCAATGGATGCTCGTCGAAGACCTTCGGCGCGGGCTCGGCCCGTAGAGATTTGACGATGTCTTTGCGCGACACCCGCAGCTGGCGGGCGAAGATGCGCCGGGCGAGGGTGTCGTCTGGGGCTCGGTCTGAGTCGTATGGCGTGTCGGACGGTAATAGGCGCCAGCCGTCCTCGGATGCGAGCACTGGAACCACAGTGATGCTGTCCTGCCCGAGGCGGGTCACGATGGCGATGCCGTCGCCCGCGTCTTCTTCATCGCCTCGCCGGTGTTGCTGGTAAGCACTCTGTGGCTCCTCGTCGGCATCGATCGCCACATTCATTGCGCGTTGCCGCTCATCTTGGATTCTCGCGTAGTGCTCCCCGAGCGCCTTGTCCAGCCCGGTCACCAGCTCCGGCCTGCCCTCTTCCTCGAATGGGTCCTCGGAGTAAACGGCTTGAACCAAACGATCGATATCCCCCGGGAGCTTCCAAACCGGCTCCCGGCTTAAGACCTGCCAGGTGCAGTAAAGGATGTAGGGATCGTAGACATAGCCCCAGGCGGTATCCTGCAGCTCTGGTGGCCGCTCGCCGACCAATCCGGCCACGATGCGCCTTGCCGGCTCGTGAGCCGGCGGACGCTCCCGCCGGTGACGGTGAAGGCGCCCTGCCCTCTGCAACAGTAGATCGATTGGGGCTAGATCGGTGAGCATGAAGTCGAAGTCCAGATCCAAGCTTTGCTCGACTACCTGGGTGGCGATCAAGAGGGCGCGCCTGGGGCGCTGTTCGTCGCCCCCGCGCCCGAAGCATCCCAAAATCGCCCGCTCCCGCTGACCGCGCTCGTCGGCGGGAAAGCGTGCATGGAACAACAGGAGCTCCGCATCCTCGACTACCTTTTCGCGCAGAATCCGGTAGAGGTCCTGGGCGCGTTGCACGGTATTCAGGACGACGACGCCGCAACCCCCTTGTACGAGGCACCCGAGCGCCGCTTGCGCCAAGGTCTCCAGAGACTCGTCGATGCCGGAGACCTGGATGGGATCGAGGGGCCGGCTCGGGACGTGTTGGCCGAGGGTCTCTTCACCACGGGTCATGAGCACGCGGGGATAGGGGATATACGGTCCGTCCTTGGCTTCCCAAGCCCCGAGCAGGGCGGCCCGACGGCTCGTCGGAAGGGTCGCACTCATGAGCACGACGGAGCATCCCATCGCCTTGAGCCAGCGCAGCAAGGCCTCGATCAGTCCCGTTGTATAGGTGTCGTAGGCATGGATCTCGTCGAGAACGACGATGCGGTTGGCCAGCCCCCAAAGACGTACGAAGTGGTGCTTGACGTTGAGGGTGGCGAACAGGGCTTGGTCCACCGTCCCCACGCCATAAGGGGAGAGGAGCGGGCGCTTGCGCTGGGAGAACCACGCGGACGAGGCGATGGACTCGGCGTCCGAGGCGTCCACTTCCCGTAGTCGATGAATCCGCTCGTCGAGCACGGCACCGCCCTGTACCAACTGGATGTCCAGGCGGATATCCGGTGCGAATTGGCGCAGGAAGCCCAAGGCGCGATCGAACATGGCATTACCCGTCGCCTGGGTCGGCAGGGCGAAATAGAGCCCGCGATGTCCGTTGGTGGCCTGGAGCCGCAGGTGGGCGAGCAGCGCAAGCTCGGTCTTGCCCTCGCCCATGGGGGCCTCGACGATCAGCAAGGTCGGCCCCTTTGCCTCGGCCAGCAGTCGATCCGCCAGAGCCTGGAGCGGGCGCGCGGCGACCGGTTTGGACTCGGAGGATCGCCCGAGCATGCGCGAAACGAGCGAGTCCGTATCGGCCTCGCAGGTCAAGAGCGTGCGGAATCCGGGCCAGCCGATCTCGTCCAGCGCCGCTTCGGCGAGCCTGCCGGCCGCGGCGAAATGCCCCGCAAGCGTATCGGCCCGTTCGCCGAGCGGAAACCACTCCTGGCTCGAGCCGATCCAGTCGGCAATGCTGGTCAGGCCGGCCAGCCAGGCGACGGCGGGGAGCGCAATATCGCCGTCGGCGGGCTCGTCGAACGGCGATAGGACTTGCAGATAGGCATCGAGGATCTCGTTTCTGGCCTCTTTCCAACCGGGCCCCTCATGCAACGGCAGGGCGTCCCTCAGCTCGGTGGAACGGGGCATATAGCCATGGTGCGCGCCCAGGGCCAGGGTTACCGAGAGCACCCAGTCAGCACCTCGAAGCCGCGCTGGAAGCAGTCTGCGCAGAAGAGCAGCACCGGCGTAGTCGTGACGATGAACCGACAGTGCCGCCTGCTTGAACGCGAGTCCCGACTCCGCGACAAGACGTTGCCCATCGGTCCACTTGCGCTGAAATCCGGGTATTGCCTTGCCGAAATCATGCAATCCGACGGCGGTTGCGAGCCACCTCGCTACGCTCGTTCCGCGCAGATGGAAGGAAGACGCCGCCCACTCCAGCGTCTGGACCGATTCTCGCCCCAGAATGGCTTCTGCGACGGCGGCCACGTCCAACATGTGAGCAAGCAAGCCATGCCCTCGGGGCTCACCGCTTTTTGCCCAGAGAGATCGGGCAGCGGGAGAAAGATCGGAAAAGCGGAATGAACGAGCTCCCGAAGTCACGGCCAAACCACTCCAGACTTCGGCTCCCCCGGATAACCCGGATCGGCCTTTCCCCAGTAGCGGAAGCAAGCGGACGAGAGATCCATGGATGGGCCATCCCTTTTGATTTGGTCCCGGCCCTTGTAGCACAGGCATGGGCTCAAATGGTGAGCCCGTGCCCTTCGACATAGAGCAGCGTCTATCCCGCCGGCGACGAATAACGATTTCCATCGCACAAAGTCCCTGACTAAGCTATCCGGATCTGATTGCGAGCCACGATGATCAAGCTCAGAACCTACGTCTATATCGATTCGCTGCAGCCGCAGCTCGCCGCCTACATCGCGTCGGTATCCCAGGGCTTTCTGCCGATACCCAGCGACGCCTGCCTGTGGGTCGAGGTCTCGCCCGGCATGGCGGTCCACCGGCTCACCGACATCGCGCTCAAGGCGACCCGCGTGCACCTGGCACAGCAGGTCGTCGAGCGCGCCTATGGCTCGATGGTGATCCACCAGCGTGACCAGAGCGACGTGCTCGAGGCCGGGCGCGTCGTGCTCGCCAACATGAACGCCTCCCTGCACGACCGCCAGGCCTGCCGCATCGCCTGGCACGAGGTGATCCGCGGCATGACCCCGGACCACTGCGTGCTGATCAATCGGCAGGACCGGCGCGGCTCCATGATCCTGCCCGGCCAGAGCATGTTCATCCTCGAGACCGAGCCGGCCGGGTACATCGTGTATGCCGCGAACCAGGCGGAGAAGGCCGCGCACATCACCCTGATCGACGTTCGGGCGGTCGGTGCCTTCGGGCGCCTGGTCCTGTCCGGGCGCGAGGGGGATGTGGACGAGGCGGCAGCGGCCGCCATCGAGGCGGCCCGGAATCCCTCGGGATTCTGACGCTGAACGGACCCATGCACCGCAGAGAGCTCATTGCCCTGCTCGATGCGCACGAGACCCGTTTCATGGAAGAGGCCGCCTACGTGGCGCGGGCGCGGGAATTCGTCATGGCCCACGAGGATTGCTTTCGCCGCGACCTGTGGCCGGGGCACGTCACCGGCTCGGCCTGGGTGGTGAATCCGCTCCGCCACCGGGTGCTGCTGGTGCACCATCGCAAGCACGACCAGTGGTTCCAGCCGGGCGGACACGCCGACGGCGATGCCGATATCCTGCGCGTCGCCTTGCGGGAGACCGCCGAGGAGACGGGACTCGATCCGTCGCATATCCGCTTGGTCGAGGCCGACGTCTTCGACGTCGACATCCATACCATAGACGCCAGTGAGCGCGGCCCGCGGCATGAGCACATCGACATCCGCTTTCTGGTGGAGATGGACGACGACCTGCCCGTCCCGGGCAGCGACGAGTCACACGACGTGCTTTGGGCGCCGCTCCACGAGGTGGCGCGGTTCAACAACAATCGCTCGACCCACCGCATGGTCGAGAAGACCCGACGTCTGCGGCAGTAGGGTCGCTGTCCTGAAAATGCCCACGGACCTGGGCTTTCGTCGGCGTTGGCGCGAATGGCTATAATGTCAAATAGCGCAATCAGCCTTTAGCGCTTAGCAATTAGCTCTTGATTTTCAATGGAAAATCCCTCTGTTTTCTTCACCATTCCGGTGATTCGATCAATTTCGATTGACCAAGCGCCAACAGCCAAAAGCTGACAGCTTTCTCGCGCAAGGGAGCACCCCATGACCGACCAATCCGACAGCCTCGTTCTGGAGCACCTGCGGGCCATCCGATCCACGCAGGCGGAGCACGGCGAGCGTCTGGCGCAGATCGAATTACACCTGTCCACCATGGGACAGCAGCTCGGTGCTCCCACCACGGCGGTCTATGCCGAAAAAGGCGATCAGGAGATCTGATCCGTCCGCGCGGCGGGAGTGGGCTTTTCGTCCATTGCGAAATAGGACGCGAGGTCGGGCCACAAACGCGCCATGCGCTCGTACATGCTCGGGCTGGTCTGCAGTGCGAACTGGAGAAAGGCTTGGGCTACCGGCGACAGCTCTTTGCCCTTCGGGTACACCAGATACCATTGACGCATGATCGGAAAGCCCTCGACATCGAGGAGCGCGACCGGTCCGTCCGGCCCTTCCAGGGTCAGGGTATGCAGGGACAGCACGGAAAGCCCCAGGCCGCCCACGATCGCGTGCTTGATCGCCTCGTTGCTGCCGAGCTCCATGCAGACACGGGGGCGAATCCCGTGCTCCTCGAACAGCTTCAGGGTGGCGTCGCGAATCCCCGAGCCCGGCTCGCGCAGGATGAAGGGCTCCCCGGCGATACGGGCGAGCGGGATGTTCCTTTCTCCCACCAGGGGATGATCGCGCGGGGCCATCACCACCAGCGGATTCGGCGCAAAGGCCAGGGACTCGACATCGGGCTGGCCTTCGGGCGCCTGGCCCATGATGTAGAGGTCGTCCTCATTGGCGCAGATGCGCTCCAGGATGCGATCCCGGTTCGAGACCTTGAGAGCCGAGCCAACGCCCGGAAACTGCTTGCAGAACTCGCCCAGCAGCTCCGGGGCGAAATACTTGGCCGTGGTGATGACGCCGAGGCGCAGGCGCCCGCGCTTGATCCCCTTCAGGTCGTCGATCTTCATCTCCAGGTTGGCCAGGGTCTCGAAGATCGCACGGCAGGAATTGTAGAGCTCGGCCCCGGCCTCGGTAGGCCGGACCTGACGACCATTCTGCTCGAGCAAGGGCAGGCCCAGAACGTCGGCCAGCTTCTTGGTCTGCATCGACACCGTTGGCTGGGTGACGAACAGCTCGTCAGCGGCGCGGGTGAAGCTGCCGAGCCGCACGATGGCTTCGAAGACCTGCAGCTGACGCAGGCTGGCATGCCGGATCAGGTAATGAGGCATCGCCGCCGGCGGCGTATAGGTCTGGTCACTGTACGGAGGCACGGGTCACCCCTGCATGGGCTGGTGGCGAAGATCGACTGGCAGGCGACCGCGGCAACGGTCAGTCCGGCCAGACGCGCCCCGTCGAACGAAAGGCAGCGCCCGGCCCGGCCTTGTCGGGCGCTGTGTGCGCCCGCTCAGAAGCCGCTTCGTCCTCATCCGCCGCCGGAGCCGCTTCGGCTCTGACCCCAGCCGCCACCTCCTGGCCGGGCTCGGGCATTGCGGCGGATGTCGGATTGCTCGCAGCGGACGAACCCGTCTTGGCACGGCGTGTCGATGCGACGGGCTTCTCGCCGGTCTTGTCGGTGGTGGTCATGCCTAGAAACCTCCTCTGATGTGTATCTCTTCGATAATTTGATGGATCTTCAGCCGCGACGGCACTTCCCAGGATACGCTGATCCGTCACCCTGGTACGGCTGCGCACGAGTGACGGAAACATGATGTAACTGCACCGCAATGAACGGCTCAGCCCCGAAGGGGCATGACATATCAGCCCAGGGCGAAGCCCTGGGTTGGTTGCCGTGTCGAGTCAGCCCTGAAAGGGCGTGACAAACTGATTCCTCTCTGCGCCCTCAGCGTCTCTGCGGTTCAACCGGTCTTTTTGAATCACCGAGAGCAGCCAGCAAGGTGCCCGAGGCGCAATCCCAAGAACTTGACCACCGCCACCGCCGGTCACTCAGGCCGAGGTGCCCGGTGGGCACAGCTCATCGAGGAGCCGTGCGTAGCGGCGCTGTTTGTCGTCCAGCGACTGACCGCCCTCGTCGGCGTGGATCGTGATATTCACGTAATCACGCCCGAAGCCCATGTCCGGGTAGAATCCTTCGCGCTCGGAGATCTCCGCCGCGCAATCGAGAAAGTCGCGCAGCAAATGATAGCTCTCGAATTCGTAGCGCCGCTCCAGACGCGCCGGGCGCGACCTTTCCAGCCAATTCTGACTCATTCCTCTTCTCCGGCCTTGATCATAGCTCCGGCCATACTCGACCAACCCGCTGCTGCAAACCCTCGCCGATCGGCCGCTCGAGTGCCTGCATCCAAGCGATCAGCTCCCGCGCGTGGGCCTGCTCCTCTTCGAGCAGCGCCTGGAAGAAGATGCGGTCGTCATGGCTGCCGATCCGCGCGCCGTGGGTCGCCGCATCCAGATACAGCTGCACCAGCTCCATTTCGAAGGCATAGTCGGCCTGCAGCAGAGCAGGCAGGTCAGCCCCGAACAGCGCTGGCCGCAGCTGTGAGGCATTGGGTGCCACGCCGAGGGCGAGCATGCGGGCGATGATCCGCTCCACATGCCCCATCTCCTCATGGGACTCGTCGCGCAGCCTCCGGGCCGGCTCGTCCAGCCCCCAGGTCGCGACCAGCCGCGCCTGGGTGCTGTAGAGCTGAACCGCCGACAGCTCCAGGCTGAGGGCGCGGCCCAGGTAGCCCAGAATGCTTGGGTCGCTGCGTTGCTCCGGCATCGGAGGATACCGCTACGGGCCGTCGTCTCAGGCGGCACGAGCGGCGGTATCGGCGCTGCCGGTCGGCAGCACCGGCTCCACCTCGCGGTGGGGACGCGCGATGATATGTGCTGCCACGAGCCCGTCGCCGACCCGCTCGCAGGCGTCGGCACCGGCACGCACGGCGGCGTTCACCGCCCCGGTCTCACCGCGCACCAACACGGTGACGTAGCCGCCGCCGACGAACTCGCGCCCGATCAGACGCACCTCCGCTGCCTTGGTCATGGCATCGGCAGCCTCGATGGCGGGCACCAGCCCGCGCGTCTCGATCATACCCAATGCGATACCGTAGTTTTCGCTTGCCATTGTCTGTTCTCCGTTCTCGAGTAAAGGATCAGGGATTCAGGTTCCGGCCGCCGCGATCACCCGCGGCGCCCGATCTCACTTGTTGCCGAGGATCGGCTCCACCTCGCGGTGGGGACGGGCGATGATGTGCGCCGCCACCAAGCCGTCGCCGACCCGCTCGCAGGCATCGGCACCGGCACGCACGGCGGCGTTCACCGCCCCGGTCTCACCGCGCACCAGCACGGTGACGTAGCCGCCGCCGACGAATTCGCGCCCGATCAGACGCACCTCTGCTGCCTTGGTCATGGCGTCCGCGGCCTCGATGGCGGGTACCAGCCCGCGCGTCTCGATCATGCCCAGTGCGATACCGTAGTTTTCACTTGCCATCGTTTGGTCTCCTGCTGACTCGTTCGATCGTTCTCACAATTTCGGACTCTGTTTTTCAAAGGGTTGCCGGTACCGGCGATTGTTCGTTGCAGTCGTCGATGATCCCGCCGATGGTCAGATCGGTGAGCACGGCGAAGTCGCCCTGCGCGTAGCGGGCCGCCGAGCCGCTGACCGTGAACACCTGGTTGCCGGGTCGTGCGCCGACCGGATCGGACGCCACCTGAAGCTTGCCCTTGGCGTCGCGCAGCACGCGCAGGCTCACCTTCTTCAGGCCGTCGATACGGCGCGTGCAGACCAGCGACGATTCCACCTGGAAGATGTCCATCACTCGCTCTCCTGCGGTGGGCTCTCGGGCGGTGGGCTCTGCTTTTCTGGACTCTGCTGTTGTGAGCTTTCTTTGGGCGGCCAGTGGTCGATGATGCCGACGATGGTCAGATCGCTCGGGTATTCCTTGCTCCCGGCCGCCTCGCGGGCTGCCGAGCTGCCGACGCAGATCACCCAGTCGCCGGGGATGCAGCCGACCGCGTCGACGGCCACGAGGCTCGATGATCCATCGCGCACCACCTGCAGGTGCTTGTGCTCCAGTCCCGGGATGCGATTGGTCGCGACCAGGGGCCGCTCGATCTGACAGATCTTCATCAGTGCCCCCCCGCCTTGGTCTCTGCATTGACGCTGCACTCGAGGACCTCGACCGGCGCGTCGGAATTACAGTCGCGCACCACCTGCAGCACGTGCAGCAGGCCACGGGAGAAAA
>CAYYHR010000075.1:1538-14960 GCA_964471705.1 uncultured Chromatiaceae bacterium | reverse complement strand
CCAAGGCTGCGAGCTTCTCGCGCAGGCGGGTCAGGCGCGCCGGTGCGGCCTCCGGGGCGAAATACTCCATGGCCTGGGGCTCGAAGGTGATCACGGTGGCCGGCAGCCCGAGGGCACGACCCTTTTCCAACAGCCGTCCGAACACCGCGCGGTGCCCCAGGTGCACGCCGTCGAAGTTGCCGATGGTGGCTACGCAGCCTTGGTGCTCGGGCTCGAGGTTGTGCAGACCACGAATGACCTTCATGGCGCCCGGGGCAAGAGCCGAAAATTCGGAATTAAGCACAGAAATTTCCCGCTGCTTCCAGCGCGGCATCGATGCCCGGCCAGCGCAGCCCGTGGAGGAGGTAAGCCCGTAGGATGTGCCAAGGTACGAACCGCCCCCTACGAGGCTGTTTCGCGCCGCTGAAACAGCCGAGCGCGCAGGTCCCTGATTCCATAGGCTCCGAGCAGCCAGGCGGCCAGGAAATAGACGAGGATGCCGCTAAAAACCAACAAGGCTATAGACACGGCCTGAAGCAAAAAGGGCTGGCTACGCTCCAGCCAGGGCGTCAGCACCGGTAAGGCCGCGCGCAGGACCCCGCCCATCAGCAAACTGGCCAGCAAGACCCGCGGGATCAGCCGCCGCGCCCCGGCATCGAGTGTCGTGTGCCCCCGTCTTTTCAGGGTCACCCAAAGCATCAGCGCGTTGATCCAGCCCGCCGTGCTCGTTGCGACGGCGATGCCGACGTGCCCGACCACGAAAAACAGCGAGACACTGAGGATAACGTTGAGCACCATCGAAATGGCAGCGTATTTCATGGGTGTCAGCATGTCCTCGCGGGCGAAATAGCCCGGTTGGAAGACCTTGATGAGCACGAAAGCCGGGAGGCCGCAGGCGAAGGCCATCAGTGCCCGGGCAACCATTTCCGTATCCTTGGCCGCAAAAGCGCCCCGCTCGAACAATACCTGGATAAGCGGCTGCGGCACGACCGCGAGGGCAACCGCGGCGGGCAAGGTGAGGAGCAGGGCGAATTCTAGCGATCGATTTTGGCTGTACAGTGCCTCCTTTTCTTTGCCGGCCCGCAGCAGGCGGGCAATCTGCGGCAACAGCACAACGCCGATGGCGACGCCGACGACACCGAGGGGAAGCTGGTAGAGCCGGTCCGCATAGTAGAGCCAGGACACTGCATGGTCCTGTAGCGAAGCGATGAAGGTACCGATGACGATATTGATCTGAATGATGCCGCCGGAGATCACCCCTGGTACCCCGAGCGTCACAAAGCGCTTCACGCCCGGCGTCAGGCGCGGCAATCGCAGACGCAGCAACAGCCCGATCCGACGGGCCGCAAACATAACCACAAGCATTTGCAGCAGACCTGCCACAGAGACCGCCCAAGCGAGCACGATGCCGGCCTCGGGTGTGTTTCCGAGCTGCAGCACCAGCAGTCCCGCCAGCGCGGCGATGAGCACCACGTTGAGCAGCACCGGCGCCGCCGCCGCTGCAGCGAATCTGTGGAAGGTATTGAGCACGCCCGAAAACAGTGCCAGCAACGAAACGAACAGCAGGTAGGGCATGGTGATGCGGGTCAGCAGCACGGCGAGATCAAACTTTTCCGGATCGGAGACAAAGCCGCCGGCGAGTACCAGCATCAGCCAAGGCATCAGGATCTCGGCGAGGGCCGTAACCACCAGCAATGCAACGACCAGAACCGCCATTGCTTCTTCGGCGAACCGTTTCGCCTCCTCGTGGCCGGACCCCTCGAATCGCTTGGCGAAGAGAGGGATGAAGGCGGAGTTGAATGCCCCTTCCGCGAACAGACGTCGGAACAGATTGGGAAACCGAAAAGCCACGACGAAGGCGTCTGCGATCGGTCCTGCCCCAAGCACCATGGCCATCATGATGTCGCGCACGAAACCGAGCACTCGGCTTGCCATGGTGAAGCCGCCGACAGTTACGAGGCTGCGTAAGAGTCTCATGCGCTCGAGCTGCTAGCGAGCCAACCGGGGCTGGAAATGGAAATCATCGCAACAACAGACAGGCCGTTGAGGGACCGCGCGATCAACACTCCGACCTTGGCGATAGACTTGGCGAAGGAGGTCAACGGATGCCGCTCCAAAAAGCGCGAGTATAGTGGCCCTGCCCCCGGGTCGTAAGACCTGTGCGCTCAGGAGCCGAACAGGACCGCCAGAAAATCCACCGTGATGCGGGCACTCACCCCCCACAGCAGCTCCTGATCGAACTCGTCGTAGAAGACCACCTCCCGCGCCTGGGGATGATCGGGGGACGGCCAGGTGAGGACCCGGCGGTTGGCCGGCTCTCCCAGCCAGGCCAAGGGGATGCTGAATACCCGTGCAACCTCGACCGGGTCCGGCGTCACCTCCAGGGGCCAGGGGACCTCGCCGACTATCGGGGTGACCAGAAAATTGCTCACCGTATGCATCGGTCGCATCTCCCCGAGCAGCACCACCTGCGCCGGGTCCAGCCCGATCTCCTCCTGGGCCTCCCGCAATGCCGTGGCGACGGCGTCGGCATCTCCCGGCTCCTGGCCGCCGCCCGGGAAGGCGACCTGCCCGCTGTGGTGGTCCCCTTCCTGCTCCGTGCGGCGGATGAAGAGCAGGTGCCAGGCATCCAGGTGGCGAAATATGGGGATCAGCACCGATGCCGGCTTGGGGTCTTCGTACGCCAGCTGCGGATGCTCCTGGAACGCGGGGTGAGGCACCAGGCCGGCTACCAGCCGGTCGGAGATTTCGCTGCGGTCGAGTCGGTCGAGCATTGAGCCGGGATGCATCTGGTCAATGATAGGGAAATCCGCCCTCCCTTGTCGCCTGTTAGCGGGGCGGCGCCTCTAACCCGAACCGGGGTGGGCTCGCAACGGGGTCCCCGTATGGCGGTCGGTAGTCCTGTTCCCATTGAGGCGGATAAGGGCGTCCGCCGGACCAGCCGTGCCTGGACTTCGGCAAGGGGCAGAAGTCGTCCATCCAGCTCGTGAGCCCTTCGCGATCGGCATCCCCCGGCCCGCCATATCTGGGCCACCAGGGGTTGCGAGGCCGCTCGGCAGCGTCGTACGGATGCCCCCAGGGGGGCATTGGGCCTCTAGCGGGCGGCGGCTGCAACAGCGGTGGGTCCAGCCAGGTGCCCTGCGCCTCCATCAGGAGACCTCTGTCCGGCGCCTGTGCCCGTAGCGGCATCTCCTCACGGGAGGTCGCGGGGGACTGTGCTGCGGCGGTCTCGGCTTCCCTCCACTCGGCACCCGCCACTTCCGGACTCCTCACCGAAAGCCATCCCCCGGCTGTCGCCGACGAAGCAATGACGAGGACCGGCAACAGCCTGTTTGGACGCCGCATGGGAAATCACCTCTTGCAGTCCTGACCTGTCGTCCCCTTGGGTACGGGATCCTTTCCGCCATCCCGACGACGAGCTGCTTCTCAAACAGGGCAAGGTGAGCACAAACGCCCGTAGAGCGGCAACCTTTTGCCGCCGTTTGCCCCGCGATTCCAAGTATGATCCGATATTCAGATGTCGGCGTGGGGACGCTGACCTACCTCTGGTCCGAGTTGTCGTTTCCTCATCTGAGCGGTCCTGTACCAGGTGCATAGCCGGAGCCCGGCACAAGTGCCGGGCCCCGTAGATCGAGGTCAATAGGCGGGCGCTGTTGCGTCGTATTCGAGCCCGACCGCCCCCCTGCTCGCGAACGGCGCGGAAGATGCCCTCGTCCAGGGAGCCCTCGGCAGCGCCGCCCTCCTCCACCTTGTCCCGCAGGTAGGCAGCGCGCTGGTCTGCCAAGTCCTTCATCTGGCGCTTGAGGTCCGCACGCTGCTCGCCGGCCGCGATAACCAGGGCCTTTTGCTCGCCTGCGGACATGGCCTGCAGGGGCGCGGGAAGCTCTTCGGGCTCGATGGAGTCCAGGTCCACCTGCCCACTGGTCACATCATCCACCAGCTCCCTCTCGCCGAGAAGGTTCATCTCGCCGCTCTTGGAGGCGTTGAAGGCCGCGCGCCTGGCCTTGGCCGTCACGGAGGCCGTTTCATTCAGCTTCTTGGTTGCCTCCAGCTTGCGTGCCTGCTTCACCTTGTCCTTTTCGTCGCCATAGTAGAGGCGCGTCCCGTCCAGCTCCGCCGACAGCTTGGCGAGCCGCTCATCATCGGGGTGGCGATGGCCACCGCGCTGCCGGCCTGCTCGACCTGGAAGAAGCTGCCCTGGCCGAGGTGGGCGATCTTGCGCCATTCCTCTTTCGTGGCCGGCATCTGGCCACATTGGATGGTATTGACCCGGATGCCGCGGCTTTGCGCAACCTCGAGGGTCGCGGGCCACTTGTCGTCGTTCGGATAGTCCATGTGGGGCGGGGCGTCGCCCACCAGGAAGATCACCCGGTAAGTCTGGTCGTCCTGGCTCCAGGACAGCTTCTGGACCGCGTCATGGAGGGCATGGTTCACGCTCTCCGGGCCGTCGCCGCCGCCCTGCGCCTGGAAGTCCATGAGGGTCGCGTAGACGCTGTCCAGGTCCGAAGACAGGTCCACGACACGGGTGACATAGGCGTCGCCCCGGTCCCGATAGGCCACCAGCCCCATCCGGATCTCGGGTGCGGGCTGGGCGGCGGCCATGGTGCCGGCGATGGACCAGATCTTCTCCTTGGCGGCCTGGATCAGCCCACCCATGCTGCCGGTGGTGTCCAGCACGAAGGCCACCTCGACCCGCGGTTTGGTGTTGGCGAGCGGATCGGGAGCCGGCGGTGTAGCAGTAACCGGCTTGCCGATCGCTGCCCCCTGAAGCTGCGGGTAGAGGCCCACGGCAGCGGCCGTGAAGGCGAGAATTGCAAGGGCAAGGATCTTGGATTTCATGGTGTCGTCTCCTTCATAGCTCTTCGTGAATCAGTGGATCGAGGACAGGCGGTGGACCGCTGCCTCCGCGTCCCGATGGGCGCGCCGGAAGCGGTCTTCCTCATCGGCGCCCTTCCCACCTTCGGCTCCGGTCCGTCTCGGGATGAAGACGAACAGGGCCTGGACCAGGAAGAAGCACCAGAGGGACAGGAAGAGGCTGCCCGTGTGCAGGTACGCACCGACCGCGGCGATCAGCCCGGATCCGGTGAGACCCAGGTCCGCGAGGGCGGCTAGCGGCCCCTGATGGAAGCAGAGCGACCGGGCCAGCCATAGCATCGCCAGGTGGGCCAGGAGGTAGAGCGGCGGGGGCGCAGGGAGCACCCACAAGAGACCGGCTGCCATCAGCCAGACGGCCAGGGTGGTCAGCCTGCCGCAGGATCAGGTCAGGCTCCTCGACCCGGTCCAGCTCTGTGCACGAGTCGCTGTCCCAGCGCATCGTGGTGCGCTATCACCTCACTGGCCTGGAGCATGAGGAGCTGCCCGCGTACTTGACCCATCGCCTGCGCCTGGCCGGCTGCGAGCTGCCGCTGCTCGAGCCACCGGCCATCGAGGCGCTGTTCCAGGCTACCCAGGGAACGCCGCGCAAAATCAATCGCCTCGCTCATTATGCCTTGACCAGTGCCGCGATCGAGAAGGCCAAGATCGTCACCGCCGAGCATGTTCAAGCTGCGCGCGATGAGGTGGCCCCATGAGCACGCTCAGCGAGCTTGTTACCCTGCGCCTTCCCGATTACTGGACCCCGGCAGAGGCCTTGGCCGTCTACGAGCTCCTCAACGATCTGCCCGAAGCTATCTGGAACCGCTATGAAGTCGAGTTGATCGAGCACCTACGCAACGACCGTGTCTACGGTGATACCTCGCAGCTCGATCTGTTCGATTTCGACGATCCGCTCCCCTTTTCAGTCATCAGTGGCGGGGCATCACACGCCGCTCACCGCCCCTCTTACCTTCCCCGAGCACTGCACCGCCATAGGGTGAGATCAGGTTCGAGGTCTGGCGTGCGACCAGCTCTCGCTCCAGGGCCTCGGCCAGGACCTCGGTACCTCTCGTCCACCCTGCGACGCGCCCGGTACTGCCGTCCCAGTTTGCTCCGTCTCCCACCAATATCCCACCGGTGTCATCAATGTGGGAATTCGTACCGGATACGCTCAGAAACCACTTGGGAAATTGGCGGGGGAATAATCCGAGAGACAACACCTACAGTGTGCACAGCGGCGCGCATTATGAGCTTATCGAGCGGCTGTTGCTCGAGCAGTATCAAATCGACACCGAGGGTGAGAAGCAACGCGTCGTACTCAAGGCGCCGGCACAGATCAGCGCCGATTCGCTGCAGTCAGCGCATGATGAAGAGGCCACCTACCGCAAGAAGAAAGACGAGACGGTACTTGGGTACAGCGCCAACGTGACCGAGACCTGTAAGGAACAGCTCAACCTGATCGTAGACGTGCAGTTCGAGGCGGCGACGAGCGCCGACAACAGCTCTCTGAAAGGAGCGGTTGGCAACAGCGAAGAGGTTCTGGGTGGTTCGGCGCGGGAGATCTCCACCGATGGTGCCTATTACAGCGCCGAGAACGAAGCCTATGCCAAGGGCGAGGAGAAGAAAATCCACTACACTTGATTTTCGGGTAAGGCAGGGTGCTACGACTACGAGCGAACCGAAACGGGCATCGTGGTCATCGATCGGGAGAGTGGTGCGCGGCAACTGGCTGAAGAATACAAGCCAGTGCGCTATCGCTTCCGCGTGGATGGCAAGTGCCATTACATCACGGAGAAAGACATCGATGCGGCTGCATGTCGCAGGCGAACGCAAGAGCTGCCACGCGAACTCTTCAACCGGCGCTGCAATGTCGAGGCAACTATCTTTCAGCTTTGCTACCACACCAACGGGAAGAAGCTGAAGTACCGGGGCAAGTTTCGGGTCCAGCTGTGGTCCACATCCCGCGCGGCATGGATCAACATGAGATGCATTGCGAGCTTTCAGTCCAAACAGGCCGCGGCGCCTGCCTGATGGACGGGCTCGGCGAAAAAACCTCAGGCCATCCTCTCGGATCTGTTCTGAGCGATGTGCAGCGTGGCACGGGTATCGCGTGCGCGGGCGAGGAAGTCCTCGGCCAGGGCGAGATACTCACGACAGGCCTGCTCGATCTCGCCCTGACGCGCTGCGCGCTTGTCCGGGTCTTTGGCGCTGGAGCGCTTCAGGCTTTGCAGGCGCCGATAGAGCCTCTTGAGCTTGCGGATGTTGTGCTTGCTTTGGCGCCAGTCGCTCAGGCCCTCGTCCTGGCACAGCTGCGCACAGGTCTCGATGGCCTTGCGCACGGCATCCAAGAGCAGGTTGAGGTCGGTGGGGTAGTGCACGTCGGTCTCGACGACAAAGGAGTCAGCGCGCGCGTTGAGCCCTTCCTCGGGGCTTTTTTTTACCAACTGATGCCCGGCGCGAACCACCACTTGGTTGATGCGATCGAGGATCTCAGGGGTGAGCAGGCGCAGGTTCTCCTCGAGCGTCTGCAGGCTGTAGCGCCTCTCGTCGGCCCAGTCGCCATGGCCGAGCATCTGGCGGATCGTCGTGTGCTGGTTGGCCAATTCCTGGATGCGATCGTAGTCGGCATTCAGCCCCAAGCGTAGCGTGCCGAGCACCAGGATCTTCCACTGCTCCATGCCAGGGCGCCCGGTCTCGGCGCTGACCTTGCCCTTGCCATCCTCTCCTTCCGGGAGAACCTCGGCGAGGATGGCGAACACCTCCTCGCGCAGCTGCGGCGTCGTATAGATGTGCTGCAATCCTCGCAAGATGCGCGGAATGTCATCGCGGGATCTCGGGTCGAGCACGATGGCCGAAATGTCTTGCTCGCCGAATTGCAATTGCGGATTGATGACTTGACGCATGGGGCCTCGAATGACGAAGTTTATGAGAATTCATTCCATGGCTATTCGCAGAAGCCCAAATTGACGAGAGAGACTACTCAGAATCAATCAGTCGCGAGCACTCCCGCTCCTCGCTCACGACCCATCCTCGTGATCTTCGATCACAAGTAGGTCGCAGGATTTGATTGTAACATTATGTTATTTATAACAAAATAAAATCAAGGGAACTTTCGGCCCAGGCACTAGATTTCTTCAACAAGACCATGGCCAAAACATTCCGCTGGACGTATGAAGGCAAGCCCTTGGCGGCCTGAACACCGAAACGGTCTCGGAATTTCTACAGCGGTGCACTAGAACCACCAACGCGCCCCTCAGGCGCCGCTTAGGCGGCCAGGTCCGCTCGCCAATACGAGCGGAAATCTGCGCAAGCTAACCCTGGTTCGTGCAACGATTCGCGCTTCCAACCGTCCTGTGCGCACGTTCCCGACGATACAGTCTCTCGATTTCTGTCACACGTCGTCAGATCGCCGGAACTTTGACGGAGCCGTGAATGCGGAGGTGAAGGGAGCGGCCTGAAGACGCGAGAGTGTTATCCTTGCCGGGTCTATTTCGGTATCGAGCCGAGCTCCGCGGAGCCTCCTCGATTGGCTCGGTCTTCGCAAGCGAACATGCAGGCGTGGTAGCTGTTTTCCCGGATATACGGAAAAATGGGGTCCTTAACTCGCTCCTTTCGGATAGGGAGATGTGCAACGGCCCAGTGGGAGATGGGAGTACGGGTGGACGACCAGCTCGTGACGGTCGCAGAGGAGCAGCCTCCACATTGTTGAAGTGAAGTATCGCCCGTGAAGCGACTCCAGATCCGGCACGACACCCGTTACAGCTTCGGGGCACCGGTGCAGCTAGGGCCTCATACCCTACTCCTGCGCCCCCGTGAGGGGCACGACCTGCGTATCGCCTCCTCCGCGCTCGACATCACCCCGACGGCGACGCTCACCTGGCGCCGCGACCTCTTCGAGAATGTGCTCGGAATCGCCGTCTTCGGCGCCGAGCCGGTCACCGACCTGACCATCGTGAGCACGCTGGAGGTCGAGCTCTACGAGACCATGCCCCTGAACTTCCTCGTCGAGGACCATGCGCTGCACTTCCCGTTCCGCTACAGACCCGAGGAGCAGGCTGCTCTGCGCCCCTATCTCGAGCCAATCTACAGCGACCATTCGCGACTTGCGTCCTGGCTGGCGCCCTTTGAGCATGTCCCGAAGAGCACCGAAACTTTCTCCGTTTTGGACCGAATGAACCACCGGATACATACCGACTTTGCCTATGAGGTACGCGAGGAAGTAGGCGTACTGGCTCCCGCCGAGACGTTGCGGCGCGGCGCGGGCTCCTGTCGCGACTTGGCGGCCTTGTTCCTGGAGTCATGCCGCCGACTCGGAATCGCCGCACGCTTCCTGAGCGGTTACGTGCATGGTCCGGCCACGGAAGCCGGAGGCGCCGCCTCCCACGCCTGGGCCGAGGTCTATCTTCCCGGGGCCGGCTGGAAGGGTTTCGACCCGACCAATGCGAGCGTTGTCGGTCCAGACCACATACCAGTCGCCGTGCATCGCCACCCCGAGGCCGTGCCGCCCGTGGCGGTAACCTTTACCGGTCCAAAAAACATTTCGCAAGCGCTGACCGTTGCCGTGCAGATAAACCAGCGACCCGAGGTTTGATTGCGCTGCAACGTGCCGGTTTTTGGAGAAAGGGACCGGAGTGACGAAGGGACAGATGCAATGTGGGAATCCAGTCTAGCCTGACTCCCCGACGCCGATCGATCGCTGCTTCGGTACCCGTTCCATGTCCCAGGCCGAGTGGGCATGACTCCAAAGCTCGGCGAGGCTCGCCGGGATCTCCGGGAAGGGCTCCTGTCCCAGAAAGCTCCAGGCCCGGAGCAGAGCGGGGATAGGGGCTTCGGGGTCGACGGGCGCCGTCGCGCAGGACTTGCTGAGCTTGCGTCCGGCACCATCGGTGACCAGGGGCAGGTGGGCATAACCGGGGACGGGGAGCCCGAGGGCCCGCAGCAGAAGCACTTGGCGCGGGGTGGAGGTCAGCAGATCCGCCCCGCGGACGACTTGGCTTATCCTCTGAAATCCGTCGTCCACCACCACCGCGAGCTGGTAGGCGTGAATGCCGTCGGCACGAAACAGAACGAAGTCACCCACCTCGCGCTCGACGTCCTGACGCAGCTCGCCCTGAATGCGATCGCGGATACGAATGGGATCGGAGCAGGTGCGCAGGCGCAGCGACCTGACCTGCCTTCCCGGCGGCGGACGGTGACGGCAGGTGCCGGGGTAGATGGGGCCGTCCGCGCCGGGCAGGCCGTTCGCCGTGATCTCCCGCCGGCTGCAGGCGCAGGGGAAGACCAGACCGGCGCGGCGCAGCTGCTCGACGGCCTGCGCATAGGCGTCCGTTCGGGTGCCTTGATAGAGGATTTCCCTGTCCCACTCGAATCCGAAGGCATCCAGGGTGCGCAGGATGCCGTCGCCGGCGCCAGGCACCTCGCGCCGAGGGTCGAGATCTTCCATGCGCACCAGCCACTCGCCCCCTGCCGTCCGTGCGTCGAGGTAGCTGCCCAACGCAGCCACGAGTGAGCCGAAATGCAATGGACCCGTTGGGGAGGGTGCGAAACGGCCTCGATAGGCAGCGGGCCGATCTGCGCCGGGGCCGCCCCGGCGCCTTGCCGCCCCGGCTTTGCTTCGGGAATCTTCCGAGACGGAAGTCGTTTCTGGGCTCGGGGGAAAATCAGCCGTGCTGCTTCTCGCGGATCTCGTCCAGGGTCTTGCAATCGATGCAGAGGGTGGCGGTGGGGCGGGCCTCCAGGCGGCGAATGCCGATCTCTATGCCGCAGGCCTCGCAAAAGCCATATTCGTGCGTGTCGAGCCGGCCCAGGGTCTCGTCGATCTTCTTGATGAGCTTGCGCTCCCGGTCACGGGTCCGCAGCTCCAGACTGAACTCCGACTCCTGGGTCGCCCGATCATTGGGGTCGGGGAAGTTGGTCGCCTCGTCCTGCATATGGTGGACGGTGCGATCCACCTCCTCCATCAGGCTTCGCTTCCAGGCCAGGAGGATGCCTCTGAAGTGCTCCTCCTGCCCGGGGCTCATGTATTCCTCGCCTTTGGCGGCTTCGTAGGGCTCGAAGCCGAACGCCTTCGCATCCGTTTTTTCTGTCTCGACCATGCAAGCTCTCCTGAACGGTCTGCCGATGGTTGCGGCGATCCGTCCGGCATTGGGGCAATGTTGCACCGCAGCGGCGCGGATCTCCGATCTCGAAGACGCCGTTTAATACCAAATCGGCCTTTCTCCGGCAACCGATTTCTCGGGGGCGGACCGAAACCCCCGTTCTAGCTGTGCGCCGGGGGGCCCATGGGTTATCGTGAAAGTAGGCGCCGGAGGCGCTCCGACTTGCCCTCTTGTTATGGGAGAGGGTCGGGGTGAGCAACGATCAGGGGCGAGGCGACCTTCTCATTGTCCGGGGTGACTCGACTCGCCCCATGATCGTTAGGCTCTATGTCGAATTTCTAAGAGGCCATGAGAAAAACGATGTACGGGTACGAGGCATTGATTTTCGATGTCGACGGGACGCTCGCCGACACCGAGCGGGACGGTCACAGGTCGGCATTCAACGCGGCCTTCGCCGAGCTCGGGCTCGATTGGGCTTGGTCGGAGGACCTCTACTACGAGCTTCTCGCGGTTACGGGCGGAAAGGAGCGGATTCGCTACTATGTCGAGCGATGGCAGCCGGCACTTCCACAGGTGGGCGATCTCGATGGCCTCATTGCGGATCTGCACCGCTGCAAGACCAGACACTTTCTGGAGATGTCGGGCCGCGGAGGGATCCCGTTGCGCCCGGGGGTGATGCGCTTGCTGCGCCATGCCCACGCTGCCGGCATTCGCCTTGCCATCGCCACCACCACCACGCCGGAGAATGTTACCGCCCTGCTCGAGGGCAGTGCCGATGCACAGATCCTGTCTTGGCTCGAAGTGATCGCCGCCGGCGATATCGTGCCGGCCAAGAAGCCCGCCCCGGATATCTACAATCTGGTGCTGAAGGAGCTGGCGCTTCAGGCGCCTGATTGCATCGCGGTCGAGGATTCCGCGAACGGTGTGCGCTCCGCCCTCGGGGCCGGTCTGCGGTCCCTGTTGGTGACCGTCAACGACTATACCCGGAACGAGGATTTCACCGGCGCAGCCTTGGTGACCGATGGTCTCGGAGATCCCGGGCGACCCGTGAGCGTACTGCAGGGTGTGCTGGAGGGCTCGGACCATATCGACCTCGCCGCGCTGGACGCCATGCACCGCCGGGCTTGGGCGGAAGGTGAGCCATGAGTGTCGTCGGGTCGCGGCTTTCCGCGCGGTCGGCGTCCGTTGCACCCTTCCATGTGATGCGGATCCTGGCATGTGCCAGGGAAATGGAGGCCGCGGGCCGCAGCCTGGTGCACATGGAGGTCGGCGAGCCGGACTTCCCGACCGCGG
Source organism: uncultured Chromatiaceae bacterium (assembly GCA_964471705.1). Taxonomy (GTDB): domain Bacteria; phylum Pseudomonadota; class Gammaproteobacteria; order Chromatiales; family Chromatiaceae; genus Thiosymbion. The sequence continues at coordinate 2,736 of CAYYHR010000075.1, read as the reverse complement.
AGCCCATCCTGGAAGCCGGGCGACGGGCCTTGGCGGAGGGCAAGACCCATTATACCCCGGCGCGCGGCTTGCCCGAGCTGCGCGCCGCCATTGCCCGCTATTATGGGCAGCGGTTTTCGATCGGGGTCGATCCGGAGCGGATTCTGATAACGCCGGGCGCCTCCGGCGGACTGCAACTGTTGCTCGCCGCCCTGCTCGATCCGGGCGACGGCGTTCTCATGGCCGACCCTGGCTATCCCTGCAACCGGCACCTGGTGCGGCTGTTCGGAGGCGTTCCCAGACCGGTTCCGGTGGGGCCGGACACCGGCTATCAGCTCACGGCGGAGCTGCTGGAAACGGTCTGGACCCCGGATGTGCGCCTGGTCATGGCAGCGAGCCCGTCCAACCCTACGGGGACCCTCCTGAGTGCCGAGGAGCTGAGTAGGCTGTATCAGGCCGTTCGCGAGCGGGGCGCGAGCCTGCTGGTGGACGAGATCTACCAGGGCCTGATCTACGGCGGCCCCGACTACACGGCGCTCGCCACCGGCTCCGAGGGGCTGTTCGTTGTCAACAGTTTTTCGAAATACTTCGGTATGACGGGCTGGCGCCTGGGCTGGGTCGTGGCCCCCGGCGACTGCGTACCCACACTGGACCGTTTGGCCCAGAATCTCTACCTTGCCGCCCCCACGCCTTCCCAGCATGCGGCCCTTGCCGCCTTCGAGCCGGAGACCTTGGAGATCCTCGAATCCCGGCGGCGTAAGCTCGAGGTCAGGCGTGACTTCCTGTTGCCCGCCCTCGCCGAGCTCGGGCTGGAGCTCGAGGTCGTGCCTCGAGGCGCCTTTTACCTATACGGACGCTGCGACCATCTAGCCGCGGACAGCTCGGTCTTCGCGGAGCAGTTGCTGGAGCGGGAGGCCGTCGCCGTGACCCCAGGCCAGGATTTCGGTACCAACCAGCCCGAGCGCTACCTGCGCTTCGCCTACACAACGAGCCTGACGGCGCTACAGGAGGGGGTGCGGAGGATCGCCCGATTCGTCGGGGCCGATCGAGGATAGCCTACGGACCCGATTCCAGCTGTAGGTCGGCATCCCTATGCCGACATCGAATACCGCGGCAGACGGCGGCAAAGGGTTGCCGCCCTGTAGGTCGGCATCCCTATGCCGCCATTGAATACTGCCGGAATTAGGGTGAATGCCTCCCGGGCCTCAGTTTGCAGCAG
>CAYYHR010000075.1:0-1438 GCA_964471705.1 uncultured Chromatiaceae bacterium | reverse complement strand
CATTGAATACTGCCGGAATTAGGGTGAATGCCTCCCGGGCCTCAGTTTGCAGCAGTCCCCTGACCCAAGGGCTTGAATTGCACGATGAGCAGCGGCAACAGCGTCAGGTTGGCGATCAGGGCGATCAGCATTGCCATGCCGGTCAGCAGGCCGAAGTAGATGGTCGGTATGAAGTTGGATAGGACCAGGATGGAGAAGCCGAGGGTCACGGTTATCGAGGTGTAGTAGATGGCCCGCCCGACGCTGCCGTGGCTGCGCTCGACGGCGGCCCAGTAGTCGCCGTCGAGGGCGAACTCCTCGCGCACCCGATGGATATAGTGAATGGTATTGTCCACTCCGATGCCGATGGTGATGGCGGCGATAGTGATGGTCATGATATCCAGCGGGATTCCCAGCCATCCCATGGTCCCGAGGATCAGCGTCGCCGCCGTCATGGTGGGCACGATGCCGATGGCAGCCAGCTTCCAGCTTCGGAAGAGGACCAGGAGCATGGCACCGATGGCGAGGAAGACGACCGCCAGGGTGAGGATCTGGGAGCGGAACAGGCTCTGGAGCAAGTTGTCGTAGAGCACCAGCATCCCGGTGAGGTGTACCTGCCCTTCTTCCAGCCCCAGCTTGTCGACCAGATCTCGGTGGATGCGCTTGATGAGCTCGCCGCGCTTCAGGTGGGGGTCGGAGTCCACGACCCGGATGGAGAAACGCAGCTGATTGCCGTCCTCCGACATGTAGGGCTTGAAAAGGGTGTCGCGGATGTTCTCCGGGAGCCGCTTGTACATGACGGCCAGCGTCAGGTTGTCCAGGGGCTGGTCGTTGTTCAGCAGACGGATGAGCGCCATGGTAGTGGAGATGGATAGCACCTTGCCGGTCTCGGGAAGGCTCTCCAGATAGGCATGAACCTTGTCGGCCTGGGCGAGCTGGAAGACGTTGAACCAGTAACTGTCCCCGCTGATGCCGGCGCTTTCGCCCTCGGACGTCTCGTCCTGGTACAAGGGATCGTCGTCGAATTCAACGGATTCCGCCGCCTTCTCCTCGGCCTGCGCCTCCAGAAAGCTCCGGTCCGGATCCAGGATCACGTCCAGCGGAGTGGTCCCCCCCAGATGGCGGTCGATGAGGAGCATGCCCTGGTAGATCTCCGTGCTCTTCTTGAAGTAATCGATGAAGCTGTTCTCGACCGAGAGCCGGAAGAGTCCACCGATGCCCAGGACCAGGAGCAGAGCGTAGACGGCGAGGGTCGGCTTGCGGAAGCGCTCGATGACCCGGGCCAGGGAACGGGTGATCGCGGCGGTCAGATCGTGGTGGCGGAATACCGGCCGGCCGGGACGCAGGCTCACCGTGCTTGCCGGGAAGAGCAGGAAGCAGAGGACGAATGCCAGGCCGACTCCCAGCACCATCATCCAGCCGAAGTCGATGACCGGGCGGATGTCGCTGACGATCAGGG
>CAYYHR010000074.1:0-15027 GCA_964471705.1 uncultured Chromatiaceae bacterium | reverse complement strand
CGGCGAGCTTGATCAGGATGACGCGGATGTCCTTGGTCATGGCCAGCATCATCTTGCGAAAGCTGGCGGCCTGAGCCTCTGCGCGAGACTTGAAGTTGATCTGGGTGAGCTTGCTGACACCGTCGACCAGCTCCGCGATTTCTTCGTCGAAGGTCGCCGCGATTTCTCCCTTGGCGGTAGCCGTGTCCTCGATCACGTCGTGGAGCAGGGCGGCCATCAGGCATTTGTGATCCATGCGCAGGTCCGCCAAGATGCGCGCCACCGCGATGGGATGGTAGATGTAGGGCTCGCCGGAGATGCGCCATTGGCCCTCGTGGGCCTCGGCGCCGTACAGGTAGGCGCGGTAGACCTCGCGGATCTGCCCTTCCGAGAGATAGGATTCGAGATGAGCGCAGAGATCGCTGATTAGAAAACGTGGCTTGTCCACCGTCACGGGGAAACTCCGCCTGGGAATGTCAGCGAGCTCTGTTGCGCAGGGACCGACTCAGGGCGCCCCCGCCAGGCAGTACCCGGTGATGGTCGGTGTGCGAGGATTTCCGGGCAACGACGGCATGCGGGCTCCCTACTCCGGCATCTCCCTCTGCATGTCCGCCGCCAGCTCCTCTGCCAGGGCCTGTTCCAAGGATTTGGTGGTGTCCTCCTCCTTCTGCTCCGCAGCGGCAATGGAGTCGGCGCTCAGCACACCTGCGGCGATCTCGCGCAGGGCCATGACGGTGACCTTGTCGTTCTGCCAGGGCAACAGTGGCTCCACGCCGCCGGCCAGCTGCCGCGCCCGCTTGGTAGCCAGCAGGACGAGATCGAATCGGTTGTCCACGTGATCGAGGCAGTCCTCGACGGTAATGCGTGCCATTTAGATGCTTCTCCGGCCAGTGGTTGGGGTTGCACAACGACGACGGAAATCCGCCCCGCCCCTGCTCGGGGCCGGCGCAGAAAGATCGGGGATTCGAGCCATGCGCGGGGTGCGCAGGGCTGCGAGCATCGCCGCAACCTCTTGTAGCTTAACAAAAGAACACGGCGGCGGCGACTCGCCGGCACACGGCTCGTCAAACCCGGCGATTCGGGCCGGACGGTTCTATTCCGAACGGTGCTATTCCGATGATCCAATCGCGCCGGCTCAAGCCCGACCGGCCAGCCCGGCGAGCAGGGTCCGGAGCCGCGCTTCGCCGTTTGGACGCCGGAGACGCTCCGCCTTCACCAGGCAGGCCAGGTCTTCCAACGCATCCTCGAAGACGTCGTTCACCACCAGGTAATCGTATTCTCCGTAGTGCGACATCTCCGATCGGGCCTCGGCCATACGGTCCTCGATGACGCGATCACTGTCGAGTCCACGGTCACGCAGGCGCTGCTCCAACGCCTGGGCCGAAGGCGGCAGGACGAATACGGACACCGCCTCCGGAAAACGTTTGCGTACCTGTCTTGCCCCCTGCCAATCGATCTCCAGCAGCAGGTCCCGCCCCTGGTCCAGCTCCGAGCGCACACTGCTCGCCGCGGTTCCGTACAGGTTTCCGAAGACCTGGGCGTGCTCCAGAAACTCGCCTGCCTCGACCATGCGCAGAAAGCGGTCGGTGCTCACGAAGTGATAGTGCACCCTGTCTTGCTCGCCGGATCTCGGGGCCCTGGTCGTGAAGGATACCGAGGGGCGAAGCCCCAAATCGCGCCCCAGCAGTCCCTTGACGAGGCTTGTCTTGCCGGCGCCAGAGGCAGCGGAAATGATGAAGAGGATACCCTGGCTCATTCAATCTGCTTTGGGAAGAATCCGGTTGCGGACCCGTGCAAAGGCTTGGTCGTCATACTATCAGCTCGCGAGCGCCTATGGGTGGCCGGCCCGGCAGGTCGGAGGTCGTTTCACTCCCGAATACTCGATCCCCCCGATCTTGCTCATAGAGGGTCGGACGAAGAATCCGCGAGGTCCAGGAGGGTCTCGGTCAGTCCCGGGGCCCTGCCCAGATGGGGGGCGATCCGGATACGAGCATCCGGATGGCTGCGGCGCGTGCGCACGACCGCAGCGGGAATATCCTCGGCGACGTGTCTGCCCGCCGAAAGGAAGTAGGGCAGCACCACCACCTCGCTGGCCCCGGCCCGCAACGCCGCCTCGATGCCGTCGCCGATGGTCGGCGCCAGGATCTCCAGAAAGGCAAAGCCGACATGCTCGAATCGGCGGTCGGCCTGCTCGGCGAGGGCGGCGGCAATCGCGCGCACTTCATCGTTCGATGCCTCGCGGCGGCTGCCGTGGGCGACTAGTACCAGGCCACGCATCTTCTGTAACCGACCTCTCTCAATCTAAGCTCGTCCGGCGATGTTGACATTCGGGTGGTGCACGGTAACCCAAGAAAAGACGGGAAAACAGCGGACCGCTAATCCGCCAAGCTCTTGGAGGCGACTTCGTAGACATCCTTCGACAGATTCTCGCCCCCCAGGACGCGCTCGAGTGCCGCGCGCATCAGCCCTTGGCGGGCGCTGTCGAAGCGCCGCCAACGGGCCATGGCATGAAGCAGCCGGGCCGCGATCTGAGGGTTGAGGGGGTCGAGCTCCAATACCCGATCGGCCAGAAAGCCGTAGCCCGCCCCGTCCGCGGAGTGGAAGCGATGCTGGTTGCCCATGCAGAAGGCGCCGACCAGGCTCCGCACCCGGTTTGGATTGGTCATGGAGTAATCGGGATGGCTCAACAGGCCGTAAACGCGCCGCAGGGTGTCGTCCCGCTTGCAGGTGGCCTGAACCGCAAACCACTTGTCGAGCACGAGCCCATCGTCTCTCCATTGCCCGTAGAATTCCGCGATGGCCGTCTCCGCCGCGGGTCCGCCATCATCGACCAATAGGTGCAGGGCTGCCATATCATCGGTCATGTTGTTGTGGGCCGAGAATTGCTCCCGGCACAGGACAGGTGCCTGCCCATCGTTACCGCTCATCAGGTAATCGAGGCACAGGTTCTTCAAGGACCGGCGCCCGATGGCCTCGGGCGTCAGCACGAAGGGACCCGCCTCCCGGTTCTGCTCGACGACCGCCAGCAGATCCGCATGCAGCTCTGCCGCGATGTGCGACTTCAGGGCCTCCCGCGCACGATGGATGCCATCGACATCGACCGTCTCCATCTGGTCGCCGAGATGGGACTCGGTGGGCAGGGTGAGGATCTCCGCCAGCAGGGCGCGGTCGGCACCGGTATCCCTCAGCGCCTTGCGAAACGCCATGAGAAAGCCGTCCGGTACCCGAAATCCGGGCTCTGCCACCATCTGCAGCAGGATGCGCGTGGACAGGGACTGCCCGGAGTCCCAGCGGTTGAAGCCGTCGCTGTCGTGGGCCATGAGGAACATGAGCTCCTCGTCGGAATAGTCGTAGCGGACCTTCACCGGCGCCGAGAAGCCCCGCAACAGGGAGGGAACGGGCCGCTCCCGGATCCCCAGAAAACGGAAGCTCTGCTCGTCCTCGCGCAGCTCCAGCATCCGGATAGGGGCCTCCGTCTCGCCCTCGTCCTCCCCCTCCAGCCGCAAAGGCTGGTCATGGCCGGCCGCGTCCAGCAGGCCCACCGCCAGCGGGATGTGCAGGGGCTCCTTGTGCGGCTGGCCCGGCGTCGGCGGCGTGTGCTGGCGCACCCGGAGGCTGTAAGTCCCGGTGGCGGCGTCGTGCTCATCGCTCACCTCGAGCTCCGGCGTGCCGGCCTGGGAGTACCAGCGCCGAAACTGCCCGAGATCCCGTCCGCTCGCCTCCTCCATGCGGCGCACGAAGTCCTCCGTGGTCACGGCCTGGCCGTCGTGGCGCTCGAAATAGAGATCCGTCGCCTTGCGGAACAGCCCGGGACCCAGCAGGTGCGCCAGCATGCGGACCAGCTCGGCTCCCTTCTCGTAGACGGTGGCAGTGTAGAAGTTGTTGATCTCGATGTAGGACTCGGGCCGGACCGGGTGGGCCAGAGGGCCCGAGTCCTCGGCGAACTGGCGGGCGCGCAGGACGCGCACGTCCTGGATGCGCTTGACGCCGCGCGAGCCCATGTCGGCGGAGAATTCCTGTTCGCGGAAGACGGTGAAGCCCTCCTTGAGACTGAGCTGGAACCAGTCCCGGCAGGTGATGCGGTTGCCCGTCCAGTTGTGGAAGTACTCGTGGGCGATGACGCCCCCGATACCCTGAAAGTCGGCATCCGTTGCCGTGTCGGGACGTGCCAGCACGTACTTGGCATTGAAAACGTTGAGGCCCTTGTTCTCCATGGCACCCATGTTGAAGTGGCTCACGGCGACGATATTGTAGACATCCAGATCGTACTCCCGGCCATATGTCTCCTCGTCCCAGCGCATGGCCTTCTTCAGGGAGTGCATGGCGTGGTTGCACTTGTCGAGATTCTCCGGCTCCACGTAGATGTGCAGCTCGACCTCGCGGCCCGAGGCGGTGTGATATTCGTCCTCCACCGACCGCAGGTCTCCGGCCACCAGGGCGAAGAGGTAGGTCGGCTTGGGAAAGGGGTCCTCCCAGCAGGCCAGGTGGCGGCCGTCGGGCAGGTCGCGGGCCTCCACCGGGTTGCCGTTGGCCAGCAGGACCGGGTAGCGCGACTTGTCCGCTACCAGGCTGGTGCGGTAGCGGGCCATGACGTCGGGGCGGTCGAGGAAGTAGGTGATGCGTCGGAACCCCTCCGGCTCGCACTGGGTACAGAGCATGTCTCCGGAGAGATAGAGTCCCTCCAGTGCGGTGTTCTGTGCCGGATGGATGCACACCCGGGTTTCCAGTCGAAAGCGGTCCGGAACCCGATGTAGGGTCAGGAGCTCGGCCTCGATCCGGTACTCCGCCGGCGGCAGATCCCGCCCGTCGATGGCGATTCGCTCGAGCTCGAGCTTTTCCCCGTGCAACTGCAGGCATCCGTCACCCCGGACCGCCGCGGGATTGCGGTAGACATCGAGCCGTGCCTCCACGTGCGTGACCTCCGGGTCGAGGTCGAAGTGCAGGTCCACCCGGTCGACGAGGAACTCGGGAGGGCGGTAATCTTCGAGATAGACGGGGTGGGGGCTGTCGCGATACACGGAATGACTCCTTCAATACGGAGAGGTAGGCCGAGATTCACTGAGTCTCGAAGTACGGCCCACGGGTGTGCAATGGTAATCGGATTCGCACCCATCCCGGATGAAATCGGACCGAGATGGCGCGTTGGACCTCGGCTTCGGTTTTTTTTCGGTCCTTAGCCATAAATTTCAATGGCCGGAGGTAACGATCGCTCTCTGCGGTAATGTCCCCGCCCGGCCTGGTAGGAAGGATTAGCGCGAATGCCTAGAGTTGTCATGTACACGACCATGCAGTGTCCCTACTGCGTCCGAGCCAAGCATCTCCTCCTGCGAAAGGGGGTGGAGCCCGAAGAAATCCACGTCGACGGCGATCCGGAGCAGATGCGGATCATGTGGGAGCGCAGCCACCGCAGGACCGTGCCCCAGATCTTCATCGGCGACCACCATGTGGGGGGCTACGACGACCTCGCCGCCCTCGAGGCGCGAGGCGAGCTCGATCCCCTGCTGGAGCCATGAGCACGGACGGCGCTGGAGCAGGGACGGGCATCCGCCTGGACAAGTGGCTCTGGGCCGCGCGGTTCTTCAAGACACGCCAGCTCGCCGTCGATGCGATCAACGGGGGCAAGGTCCAGGTCAATGGTCAGCGCACCAAGCCGGGCAAGACCGTCCAGCCCGGGTCGCGTCTCATCATCCACAAGGGCTCCCTGGAGTGGGAGCTGGTGGTCAAGGGGATCTCCCGCCAGCGCCGCCCGGCGTCCGAGGCGGTCCTGCTCTACGAGGAGACCGAGGAGAGTCGCCTCCGCCGCCAGGATCTGGTGCGCGTGCGGCGCGAGGGCGGTGCCCCTGGTCAGGAGGTGAAGGGTAGGCCGAGCAAGCGTGACCGCCGGATGATCGAGCGTTTCACGCGCGGATCGGACAACTGAATCGGAGCGAGCGAGATCGGCTATGGACAATGAGGTATTGCGCAAGACCTACCGGACCATCAACGAGCGCTTCTGCCCCTTCGAGAAGAGTATCCTGACGAACAACTGCGAATGCAGTCGGGCGCGTCGCTTCTGTATCGCCGAGCGCGAAGGGGTCAACTGCGGCTCTGAGGCGGCCCAGGCACAGTGCTTGGCGTTCCTCGAGCTGCTGCGCCGGAATGCCCGCTTCGCACTGAAGAGCACCGCTGAGCAGGCCGGCCTTCCACATGCCAAGGCCATGCGCGTGCAGGTCGGCGGCCTCCGCGGGCTTCACGCCGCCATGACGCCCGAGGAGCCTGTCCCGGAGAAGATCGCCGATATCTACGGCATCATCGACGCGGCGCTGCAACGCTTCGGTAATCTCGCCAATCTGCCCTTTCGGCTCATCATTCAGCAGATTGCCGCCTATAAGGGGCGTCAGCGGCCGCGTCGCTCACGTTGATCTCTGCAGCCCATGGGGCGCGAGCCCGGCAGTTCCCCTACATCGTTGCTGCGGGGTCAACTGCTCACACTTGCCAAAAGAAAAGCCGGACACAAGGTCCGGCTTTTCTTCGGCTATAGCCGGCTCAGGTTGTCAGCTCACAGCTGCGGACCTGCGGCGACCAACCGCTTCCCTTCCTCGTTGTCTGTGTACTGCACGAAGTTCTTGACAAAGCGTCCGGCGAGGTCCTGTGCCTTCTCTTCCCACTCGCCGGGATTGGCATAGGTGTCACGAGGATCCAGGATACCGCTGTCGACACCAGGCAGGGCCGTGGGGACTTCCAGATTGAAGATGGGGATCGTCTTGGTCTCGGCCTTCTCGATCGACCCGTCCAGAATGGCATCGATGATGCCGCGGGTGTCCTGGATGCTGATCCGTTTTCCGGTCCCGTTCCATCCGGTATTGACCAGATAGGCCTTGGCACCGGCGGGCTTCATGCGCTTGATCAGCTCTTCTGCATACTTGGTCGGGTGCAGGCTGAGGAACGCCTTGCCGAAGCAGGCCGAGAAAGTCGGCTGCGGCTCGGTGACGCCACGCTCGGTGCCCGCGAGCTTTGCCGTAAAACCGGACAGGAAGTGGTACTCAGTCTGATCGGGCGTCAGCTTCGACACCGGCGGCAGCACCCCGAAGGCATCGGCGGCGAGGAAGATCACGGTCTTCGCTGGACCCGCCTTGGATACCCCCTGGACGATATTTTCGATGTGGTGGATCGGATAGGATACCCGGGTGTTTTCGGTCGTCGACGCGTCATCGTAGTCGATCTTGCCGCTCGGATCGACAGTGACGTTCTCCAGCAGCGCGAATTGCTTGATGGCCTTATAGATGTCCGGCTCGGCCTCCTTGCTCAGGCGGATGGTCTTAGCGTAGCAGCCACCCTCGAAGTTGAACACCCCCTCATCGTCCCAGCCGTGCTCATCGTCGCCGATGAGTGCCCGCTTGGGATCGGTCGACAGGGTCGTCTTACCGGTTCCAGATAGCCCGAAGAAGATGGCAGTGTCGCCGGCCTTGCCCACGTTGGCCGAGCAGTGCATGGCGGCGACGCCACTCAGCGGCAGGAAATAGTTCATCATGGCGAAGATCCCTTTCTTCATCTCGCCGCCATACCAGCTTCCGCCGATGACCTGCATCTTCTCGGTGAGGTTGAAAACGGTGTAGACGTCCGAGTTGAGGCCGTGCGCCTTCCAATCCATATCCGAAGTCTTGGAACCGTTCAACACCACGAAGTCGGGCTCGCCATAGTTGGCCAGCTCCTCGTCGGTGGGCCGAATGAACATGTTTTTGACGAAATGTGCCTGCCAGGCCACCTCGACGATGAACCGCACCTTCAGGCGTGTATCAACGTTGGCGCCACAGAAAGTGTCCATCACGAACAGGCGCTTCCCCGACAACTGCTTGGCCGTGAGCGCCTTCAGGTCGGCCCATGCCTCCGGAGAAAGGGGCTTGTTGTCGTTCGGGGCACCCTCCGATGTCCACCATATGGTATCTCGGGACACGTCGTCCATCACGATGAACTTGTCTTTCGGGGAGCGACCGGTGAATACGCCCGTCATCACGTTGACGGCGCCGGACTCGGTGAGCTGGCCGCGCTCATATCCCTCCAGCTCTGGCCTCAGCTCTTCCTCGTGCAGGAATTCGTACGAAGGGTTGTGGATAATTTCCTTGACATCTTGGATGCCATATTTGCTCAGATCTAACGCCATTGGTGGTTCTCCAACGCTAACCTATTGAGTTTATTGTTGAAAGATTTAAGGGGGACTGGAGGGTAAGACGCACTTTCTGCGGACGCCGCCCAGGGACAGACCGCCTCAGCCAAGGAGGAGCTGCTAGATTACAACGGCGAACGCGGAATTTTCAACGACGAGCGCAACATGTGAGAACGGTGACCGGATGGCCGTTACGCTCTGCGCTGACTTTGGATCGAGCAACTCCAAGGCCGGCCCACAGTCTAGAAAAACTTTCTCGCGGAGGTCGACTTCGTGCACCATATCGTCCTTGTGCGGAAGTCGAGCGCAAACCATATGGGCATTTGGGGGATCGCCGAATGCCCGCCCCCCGATCCGCTGTTCCAAGACTCCTGGATTCCCGCGGACGAAACTGACTAGGCCCTTCCGAAACTTGGAGGAGAAGCTGAAAATGACAGTAACACACGACGGTGCCTCCCGCACCAAGAACCAGAAACTGCTTGCCTGGGTCGACGAGATGGCCACGCTCTGCGAGCCGGAACGCATCTACTGGTGCGAGGGCTCCCAGGAAGAGTACGACAGGCTGTGCAACGAGCTGGTCGAGGCCGGCGTCTACACCCGCCTGAGCCCGGAGAAGCGACCGAACTGCTTCCTGGCCCGCTCCCACCCCAGCGACGTGGCGCGCGTAGAGAACCGCACCTTCATCTGCTCCGAAAAAGAGGAAGACGCAGGTCCCACGAACAACTGGATGGATCCGGCGGAGATGCGCGCCGCGCTGAACGAAAAGTTCAAAGGATGCATGCATGGGCGGACCATGTACATCATCCCCTTCAGCATGGGTCCGCTCGGCTCCGATATCGCCCACATCGGCATCGAGATCACGGACTCGGCTTACGTGGTGACCAATCAGCGCATCATGACCCGCATGGGACAGGCCGCCCTGGACGTGCTGGGTCCCGACGGCGAATTCGTGCCCTGCATGCACTCCGTGGGCGCGCCGCTGGAGCCGGGCGAGCAGGACAGCGTTTGGCCCTGCGCCCCGAGCATCGACGACAAGTACATCACCCATTTCCCCGAGACCCGCGAGATCTGGTCCTACGGCAGCGGCTATGGCGGCAATGCCCTGCTGGGCAAGAAGTGTCTGGCCCTGCGCATCGCTTCGGTCATGGCCCGCGACGACGGCTGGCTCGCCGAGCACATGCTCATTCTGGGGATCGAGTCCCCCGAGGGTCGAAAGAGCTACGTGTCGGCGGCCTTTCCAAGTGCCTGCGGCAAGACCAACCTCGCCATGCTGATCCCGCCCAAGACCATGTCTGGCTGGAAGGTGACCACCATCGGCGACGACATCGCCTGGATCAAGCCCAAGGAAGACGGCAGGTTCTACGCCATCAACCCCGAGTACGGCTTCTTCGGGGTGGCACCGGGAACCAACTACAAGTCCAATCCCAACGCCATGGACTCCATGAAGGAGAACTGCATCTTCACCAACACCGCCCTTACGGACGACGGGGACATCTGGTGGGAGGGGATGGACGGCGAGCCGCCGGCCCACGCCATCGACTGGCAGGGCAACGACTGGGATCCGGGCTGCGGCAGGGCGGCCGCCCATCCCAACTCACGGTTCACCGCGCCAGCTGGCCAGTGTCCCTCCATCGATCCGGCCTGGGAGGATCCCGCTGGCGTGCCCATCAGCGCCTTCATCTTCGGCGGACGGGTGAGCCACAACTTCCCCCTAGTCTATCAGGCCTACAACTGGGAGCACGGGGTGTACATGGCTGCCACCATGGGCTCGGAGGCCACGGCTGCCGCTATCGGCCAGGAAGCCATGCGCCGCGACCCCATGGCCATGCTGCCCTTCTGCGGTTACAACATGGCCGAGTACTGGAAGCACTGGCTGCGCATCGGGCGCTCGCGGGTGGCAACGCCGCCGCGTATCTTCCGCGTCAACTGGTTCCGCAAGGACGAGAACGGCAAGTTCATCTGGCCTGGCTTCGGCGAGAACATGCGGGCGCTCGAGTGGATCGTGGAGCGTTGCCATGGCGGTGCCGGAGCCATCGAGAGCCCGCTCGGCTGGGTGCCGCCTTACGAGGCCCTGGACTGGGAAGGCCTGGACTTCAGTAAGGATGCCTACTACGAGATCATGAATATCAACCGCGAGATCGCACGCAAGGAGGCCAACGATCAGGAGGAGCTCTTCACCCGGTTCGGCGATCACCTGCCGAGGGAAATGGAGCTGCAGCGCGAGCTGTTGCTCCAGCGCCTCTACTACTCCCCAGAGGTCTGGAACCTCGGGGCGGTACGGACTTCTTAAGGGTTGCTTCCTGGAGAAGCGCATTTCGATGACGAGCCCCCGGTGAAGCCGGGGGCGATGATTTCCGGGTCGCTACGAGCGGCTCATCGGGGTCGCACTTGCGGCCCCTTTCTCTTTGTGATCTTTGGAGTCGGGCGATGTTGAAGCGAGGGTCGAGCGCCCGTTGGGCGCTGGCAGGTGCGGCTTCCTTCCTGGCGGCTTGCGCGAGCACCGGCAGGCATGTCACCGACTGGGGCGAGATCGACCTGGCTCCCGGCGACACAGGCACCTGTCAATCCAATCCTTGCCGGGTCTATTTTCAGATGCCCCCGGGCAAGGGCACTTACCTGGTCACCGCCAACGAGATCAAGGTGGGGGATTTCCCCGCCGGCAAGAAGGTCTCGCTCGGGAGCTTCTTCGAGAGCAATGCAATCAAGCTCCCGGGCACCCGTTTCCCGCCTACTTATGTGTACATTCCCGGCTCTTCCGGGGGCGGCTACGGCTTCTAGCTGTGGCCGTGACGACGACGAGCCGCATAACGCACGGCAGCTCGGCCGTCACGACTCGCTAGCTGGATAACGTGCGACCGGTTCTTGCTTCTGAAAGGCGGGAAAGTCCTCGATCCGGATACGCTGTGGCTTGAAGCTGTCCTCGTCGAGAAAGCGAAGCTTTGACCAGGCGGCGACCGCCACGATCAGCACCAGTAACAGGACGGCAAAGACACGACTCGGGGTAACCATAGGGACTCCTTACGGTGAAATTCGCGAAGCACGTTCGCCCCCTCTCCCTTTATGGGAGAGGGCCGGGGTGAGGGAACGATCAGGGGCGAGGCGACCTTTCATATCTCCGGGGTGGCTCGACTCGCCCCATGATCGTTAGGCAGCAAGTGCCAGCTTCTTCGCTCCGGAGAAATCCGTCTTGCCGCTACCCAGCTTGGGCACCTGCTCCACAGGGCGAATCTCCGCGGGGATAGTGAGTGGATTCAGACCGGCATCGATCAACGCCTTGCGCAGACCGAGAGGGTCCAGGTCGGATGCGACGAGCAGGACGATGCGCTCGCCCTTCTTGGGATCGGGAAGATTGACGGCCACCAGCTCCAGCTCAGGCTCGGCGAGCACCTGCCGGACCTGCTCCTCCACCTGTGTCAGGCTGATCATCTCGCCGCCGAGCTTGGCGAAGCGGCTGTAGCGGTCGACGATGGTCAGGAAGCCGTCCTCGTCCTGCCGACCCTTGTCGCCGGTTTTGTACCAGCGCTGTCCGTCGAGCTCGACGATGACCTCGGCGGTCTTTTCCGGATCCGCGAGATAGCCTTTCATCACCTGCACGCCGCCGATCAGGATCAGACCCTCCTCACCGGTCGGCAGGGGCTGCAGGCTCACGGGGTCGACGATGCGGAAGCTGGTTCCCGGCAAAGGCATGCCGACCGTGCCCGGCTTGTTGCCGATTTGGACCCGCCAATCGTCGGTGCTCAGGCTGTCGGGCAGATTGCAGCTCGCCACCGGCGTCGTCTCCGTGGCGCCGTAGCCCTCGTAGATGGGCTTCTGGAACTCGAGGGCGAAGGCCTCGCGCACGTCCGGACTCAGCCGCTCGGCGCCCGCCACCACGATCCGAAGGGAATCCAGCATCAGGCGATGGATGCGCTTGTTGCGGCAGTAGAGCCGTAGAAAAGTGGATGTGCTGCACAGGAAGGTGGCGCGGTGCTGCGCGATGGCCTTGGCGCAGCCCAGAGTATCGGTCGGGTCGGGATGGCACACCATGGGGATGCCTTCCAAAAGGGGCAGGAAGGTGGTTGCCGTCAGCCCGAAGGCGTGGAAAAGGGGCAGGTTGGACAGGACCACGTCGTCGGCCGCCGTGTTGAGCACGTCGGAGGTCTGGCGGACGTTGGCCATGATGTTGCGATGGGTCAGCTCGATGCCCTTGGGTGTACCCTCGCTGCCGCTCGAAAACAGAATAGCGGCGGTATCCCCGGGCTCGGCTCGACGTCCGAAGAGGGACATGGCCCAGCCTGCGGGCAGGATGCTTGCCGCCGCCAACGCCAGCAGACCCTCGGCCTTGCCGATGCCCGCCCTGATGTCTTCCATCTGATGGATGTCCGTGCCCTCCAGCACCTCGCTCAGATCCAGCCCCCTGCCTTCCAGCTTCTTCAAGAACCGCCGGGCGGTGATGACATTGCGGATGCCTGCTCGTTGGATGCCCGCGCGCAAGGCTTCGCGGCTGGCGGTGTAGTTGAGGTTGACCGCCGTCTTGCCGGCCAGGAGCACCGCCATGTTGGCGATGGCCCCGGCGCTGCTGGCTGGCATCAGAACCCCGACGTTGCTCTCCACCCCCAACCGGTGGACCCGGCGGGCGAACAGGAAGACTGCGGCCATGAAACGGCGGTTGCTCAGGGCGGTGCCCGAGGAGTCCACCACGCACAGCTGGCCGAGCCGTCGGCGGGCCGCTGCGAGCCAGGCCTCCGGCAGGCTGGGAAGGGTCCGGACGTGGGTCTGCCATGAGCTGACCGAAAGCTCGAACACGCACTGCTTGATCCGCTCGGCGGTCGCGGTGATGGGCATCTCGGCTCCGAAGGCCACTACTACATTCTGCACCCGGGAGGCGCCCCGGTTCTCCTTGAGCTTGGCGCTGGCGAAGGAGAAGGCGCTGCCCCAGAGCCCGCGCAGGTAGAAGGGGAGGATGACGCCCCCCTCCACCTTGACCGTCGCGAGCTCGAAGCCCTTCTTGAACTCCCCCAGCTGACCGGTGCGGCTGATGGCCCCCTCCGGGAACAGGCACACCACTTCACCGGCGTCCAGCAGATCGGCGATCGTCGCCAGTGCCTGCTTGCTCTGAGCGCCGGATATCGGCACCACGCCGAAGAAATCGAGGAACCAGCGCAGGTACCAGCGCTCGTAGATGCCGCGGTACATCACGAAGCGCACCGGGCGCGGGCTGGCGATCTGGACCATGGCCCAGTCGATCCAGGAGATATGGTTGCCCAGCATGAGCACACCGCCTTGGGGCGGCATGTTCTTCAGCCCGATCACCTCCAGCCGGTAGCGGGTCGCGACGATACGTCCTGCCAGAAAACGCACCAGGGACTGGGGCAGCTTGTAGATGGTGTAGAGGGCGCCGACGAGGGCGATGGCACCCAGGGCATGGATGATGAAGCGGCCGCCGCTCTCCAGGAGGCCGGCCGCCACGGTCGACCCCAGGAAGCCGAGCATCGCCAGATTCTGCACGAAGTTGTTGGCCGCCAGAACGCGGCCCAGACCCTGGTCGCCGGCGTTGAACTGGATCAAGGCATTCAAGGGGACCAGGAAGAAGCCGCCCATGACCCCGATCAGCAGAAAGGCAATGCCCATGGCCCAGATGGAGGGCAGTCCCGGCAGCAGGAAGAGGCCGGCGGAGATGCCGAGCGCACCGATTGGGATGAGTCCGGTCTCGATGTGGCTGCGCGACACCCGTCCCGCAATCACCGAACCGAGGATGATACCGACCCCGGAGAAGGCCATGGCCCCCTGGATCACCACCGTGTTGGTCTCCTGGAGGGTCTCCTTGGCGAAGGCTGGAAAGGACGCCAACATCACCTGGGAGATGCCCCAAAACACGGACAGGCCGACGATCGAGAGCCAGATGACCTGATTCCCAAAGGCCGCGCCCAGGTTCTCCCTCAGATAGCGTCCGGTACCATAGGCCTGCCAGTCGAAGCCCATGGACGCGGCCTCCGGGCGCTTTTCGGGTAACCGATAGGCAAGGATCAGCTCGAGCAGCGAAAAGCCCACCAGAAACCAGCCCACGGGCGCGATCAGGGCCATGACCTCCCCACTGGAGTGAAAGGTCTGTTTCTCGAGGAAGCCCTCGAAGAGAACCGAAAAGAGAAAGATGCCCGCCAGGATAGCGGTGGTTACCGTGGCCTGGACGGCGCCGTTGGCGGCGGCCAAGGACTCCTTGCCCACCAGCTCCTTGATATAGCCGTACTTGGCCGGCGAGTAGATTGCACTCTGCGCGGCGAGCAGGAAGGTCATGGCAAAGGCGGGCCAGAACCAGCCCAGATAATAGAAGGCCGTGATCGCCAGAGTGAGCCCGACCGCGATCCAGGCGCTGATCCGCATCACTTTGTTCTTCGGGTACTTGTCCGAGAGAAATCCCGAGGGCGTGAACAGCATCACGAAGGGCAAGAGGATCAGGGCATTGACCACGGCCGTCAGAACGATCTGCACATCCCCTTCGTAGACCTTGAAGAGGGTGTTCTGAATGAGGATCTTGTGCCCCAGGTCCACGAAGGCGTTGAGGAAGCCCATCAGGATGAAGGGCAGAAAGCCGGGGACGCGGAAGAGCTTCAGCATGTTTCATTTCCATGAACGGGGGACTGCGGCGCAGTGTATCCTCTTGTGTACGGCCCTGGAAATCTGCGCCCGGGTGGGGTGTGGGTGAAGACCTTCCTGCACATGCCCCCAGTGAGCTCGGTTCGGGCTACCGGATGACCCTGTCGGGACCGGCGCAGGCTGTGCGGAGGTTGTCCGGGCGTGAGCAAGAAGCTAACATCCCGGCAATATTCAAGGAATTCAAGGGAAGGGTTTCAGGTATGTACCCTGCGCAGGCTCCACGGGGCGATGGCCATACCCCTGTGGACACGGACAGAATCGTCGGCGGCTCC
>CAYYHR010000073.1:0-15316 GCA_964471705.1 uncultured Chromatiaceae bacterium | reverse complement strand
GATAATCGAAGCAAGGCTTCCACCCGTATGGCGATCACCGTATTCGGGAATTTTCCTTGGAAAACTTGGCTATCTTGGCGCCTTGGCGGTTCAACTGCTCTTGTTGAGCACAACCCGAGCTCGAGTAGAAACAAAAAACCGGGCAAAAGCCCGGTTCTTCAGATACGGAAAGACGGCGCATCAATCCCCGTCGTCTTCGTCGCTCTCCGTGATCGGCCGGTCCACCAACTCCACGTACGCCATGGGCGCTGCATCTCCCGCCCGATAGCCGCACTTGAGGATGCGAAGGTAGCCGCCCGGGCGGGTCTCGTACCTCGGCCCCAGCTCGACGAAGAGCTTGCCGACCATCTCCTTGTCGCGCAGACGTGCAAAGGCCAAACGCCGTTTGTGCACGGAGTCGGTCTTGGCCAGCGTGATCAAGGGCTCAGCAACGCGCCGCAGCTCCTTCGCCTTTGGCAGTGTCGTCTTGATGAGCTCGTGCCGAAAGAGCGAGCTCGCCATGTTGCGGAACATGGCGTCCCGGTGCGAGCTGGTGCGATTGAGATGCCTTCCGGCTTTGCGATGACGCATGCTTGTCTACTCGATCTTATTTTACGGCTAGCTCGTCGATGTTGTCCGGCGGCCAGTTCTCGAGCCGCATACCGAGGGATAGCCCGCGGGTTGCCAGCACATCCTTGATCTCGGTAAGCGATTTCTTGCCGAGATTCGGGGTCTTGAGGAGCTCCACCTCCGTACGCTGGATCAGGTCTCCGATGAGATAGATGTTCTCGGCCTTTAGGCAGTTCGCCGAACGTACGGTGAGCTCCAGATCATCGACCGGACGCAGCAAGATCGGGTCGATCGGCGGTTTCTCATGCTCTTCTTCGCCGGCGGCATCGATCGGCTGGGTGCCTTCCAATGCGACGAAGCTGGAGAGCTGGTCCTGCAGGATAGCCGCGGACTTCTGGATCGCACCCTTGGGATCGATAGTCCCGTTTGTTTCCAGGTCGATGACCAAACGATCCAGATCCGTACGTTGCTCGACACGGGCTGACTGGACGTCGATCGCCACACGCCGTACCGGACTGTAGGAGGCATCCAACGGCA
Organism: uncultured Chromatiaceae bacterium; assembly: GCA_964471705.1. Classification (GTDB taxonomy): domain Bacteria; phylum Pseudomonadota; class Gammaproteobacteria; order Chromatiales; family Chromatiaceae; genus Thiosymbion. The sequence goes on along the minus strand of CAYYHR010000073.1, from coordinate 14,230 downwards.
GCTTGCCGATGGGTCGCTCATCCCCCGTCTCCGACTCTCGCTGGGTGACCGGCTCGTAGCCACGACCACGGCGAACGGTGAGCGTCATGCTGAGCTCGCTCCCGCCCGTGAGATTGGCGATGACCAGTTCGGGGTTGGCAATCTCCGCCGTGTGATCGAGGGCAATGTCGCCTGCCGTTACCGGTCCAGGTCCGCTCTTGGAGAGGGTGAAGGTCGCCTCGTCCTTCCCTTCGAGCGAGATCGCAAGCTCCTTGAGGTTGAGAAGGATCTCCAGCACATCCTCCTGGACGCCCTCCAAGGTGGTGTACTCATGGAGTACTCCCTGAATCTCGACCTCGGTGACGGCGCACCCGGACATCGAGGAGAGCAGGATACGGCGCAGAGCATTACCCAGCGTATGGCCGAAGCCCCGCTCCAGCGGCTCCAGCGAGATCCGGGCGTGACTGCGGCTCCCGTCGACCGGATCGACCTTTACGATACGCGGCTTTAGAAAATCGCTAACAGCATCAGCCATGCAAGAACCCTCTGACCCCCTTACTTGGAATACAACTCCACAATCAGCGATTCATTGATATCCGGCGGGAGGTCCTCTCGGTCCGGAGTACGCTTGAAGACACCTTTGAGGAGGTTGGTGTCGACCTCGATCCAATCGGCGAACCCGTACTGCTCCGCCAAGGCCAGAGCGTTCTGGATACGGACCTGCTTCTTGACCTTTTCCCGAACCTCGACCCGGTCCTCTTCGCTGACTTGAAAGGACGGAACATTGACGGTCTTGCCGTTGACCAATATGCCCTTGTGGCTCACCAACTGACGTGCCTCCGCGCGGGTCGCGCCGAAGCCCATCCGGTACACCACATTGTCGAGGCGACGTTCGAGCAGTCGCAGCAGGTTCTCGCCGGTGGCTCCTTTGCTGCCGGCCGCCTTCTTGTAGTAATTACGGAACTGCTTTTCCATGACGCCGTAAATGCGCCGCACTTTCTGCTTCTCGCGTAATTGAAGGCCATAATCGGAAATCCGCCGCCGACGATCCCCCGCCTGGCCCGGCGCCTTTTCCAAGTTGCACTTGGTATCCAAGGAGCGGGCGCGGCTCTTCAGGGAGAGATCCGTCCCCTCTCGTCGCGCCAACTTGCATGTAGGACCTGTATACCTTGCCATATCTCTCAGCCTTTCGGCCCTCGGGCGATGGAGAAGTAACGCCTTACCGGATCCGGCCCGGCGAGCTTGGGAGCAGGATTCTCATCCGACGAAATTCGCTTCACACGCGCCGCTTCTTCGGCGGACGGCAGCCGTTGTGCGGAATGGGTGTCACGTCGGTGATGCTCGTGATCTTGAAACCGGCATTATTGAGGGCGCGAACCGCCGACTCCCTTCCAGGTCCCGGCCCCTTGACGTTCACGTCCAGGTTCTTCAAACCGTATTCCTTGACGGCCTGGCCCACGCGGTCCGCCGCAACCTGGGCTGCAAAGGGCGTGCTCTTGCGCGAGCCGCGAAATCCGGAGCCGCCGGCAGTCGCCCAGCCGAGGGCATTTCCCTGACGGTCCGTAATGGTAATGATGGTGTTGTTGAAGGAGGCGTGGACGTGGGCAACTCCGTCCGCCACCTGTTTCTTGACCTTTTTCTTAGTCCGAGTCGGTTTTGCCATCGATTATCAGCTCCACGAGCCTGTCGAGCGCTCCCGCGCTCCGGCTTCCTATCTCTTGATCGGGCGTCTCGGTCCCTTGCGTGTACGCGCGTTGGTGCGGGTACGCTGACCACGCAAAGGAAGGCCACGACGATGGCGGATTCCCCGGTTACATCCCAGGTCCATCAGCCGTTTTATATTCATCGAAACTTCACGGCGCAGATCGCCTTCCACCGTATACTTGGAGATCTCCGCACGTAGCTTGTCGATCTCATCCTCGGAGAGGTCCCTGATCTTCGCATCGGTCGCGACACCGGTCGCATCGCAGATTCGTGCCGCAAGGGTACGTCCGATACCGTAAATCGACGTCAAGGCGATCACGGCATGCTTCCTGTCGGGAATGTTGACACCGGCTATACGGGCCATGCGGATCAGCCTCCAAGTCTATTCAGTCCGAACCGTTGGGAAACGGGGAAGTTTATCACATATAACGAAAAGCGCAATATCCCGGCATCAGCCTTGACGTTGCTTGTGCCTCGGATCTTTACAGATCACGCGAACTATCCCGTTACGCCGGATAATCTTGCAGTTGCGGCATATCCTCTTTACCGAAGCCCTGACTTTCATTTCTCTTCCTCAACAGCTCAGGTGTAGGGCAATACAATACCCAACAACATCTCAACGGATGATACCGGCGCCGGGCGCCTTGAGATTGGCCTTTTTCATCAGACCTTCATACTGGTGCGACATCAGGTGAGCCTGTACCTGGGCCATGAAGTCCATGACCACCACCACCACGATCAACAGCGATGTGCCACCAAAGTAGAAGGGGACATTCCAGCCGACGATCAGGAACTCGGGCAGCAGGCACACGGCCGTGATATAGATGGCACCCGCCGCGGTCAGCCGTGTCATCACCGTGTCGATATAACGCGCCGTTTGTTCTCCCGGACGGATACCCGGGATGAAGGCACCGGAGCGCTTCAAATTGTCGGCCGTCTCCTTGGCGTTGAACACCAGCGCCGTATAGAAGAAGCAGAAAAAGATGATCGCCACGGCATAGGTAATGACGTAGATCGGCTCACCGGGGGAGAGCTTGCTCGTGATGTTCACCAGCCAGCGGAAGTTCTCCGATTGCCCGAACCACTGGCCCAGTGTCCCAGGGAAAAGGATGATGCTCGAGGCGAAGATGGGCGGGATTACCCCGGCCATATTCAGCTTCAACGGCAGGTGGCTGCTCTGTGCCGCCATCAGCCTGCGTCCCTGCTGGCGGCGGGCGTAATTAACCGTTATCCGCCGCTGACCCCGCTCGACGAAAACCACGAAGGCTGTAACACCCAAGGCGACCACGAACAGGGCCAATACGGCGAGGGCGTTCATCTCCCCGGTGCGCACCAGCTCCAGGGTACCCCCGATTGCTCTGGGCAGTCCGGCTACGATACCGGCAAAGATGATGAGCGAGATGCCATTACCGATACCTCGCTCCGTGATCTGCTCGCCGAGCCACATCAGGAACATGGTACCGGTGACGAGAGATATCGTCGCCGTGATCACGAATCCATAGCCGGTCGTCACTACGATCGCCGAGCCTCCGACCGACTGTCCTTGCAGCGCGATGGAGATACCGATCGCCTGGAAGGTCGCCAGGATTACAGTGCCGTAGCGGGTGTACTGGGTGATCTTGCGCCGCCCCGCTTCGCCTTCCTTCTTCAGCTGCTCGAGCTTCGGAATCACGGACGTCATCAGCTGCAGGATGATGGATGCCGAGATGTAGGGCATGATCCCCAATGCGAAGAGGCTGGCGCGCTTCAGGGCACCGCCCGAGAACATGTTGAACATGCCCAGGATCGAACCCTGATTCTGCTCGAACAGTTGGGCCAGTGCCTCCGGGTTCACACCGGGGACGGGGATGAAGGTTCCGATGCGATACACGAGCAGGGCCCCGAGCAGAAACAGCAGTCGCTGGCGCAGCTCGGTGAGCCGCCCCATGCCGCCGAGGGCGCCGACCATCGAAGAGGTATTTCCTGCCATCGGGAGTAGTGCGCTTTGCCCTTCAGTCCTCGATCGTGCCCCCGGCAGCCTCGATCGCAGCGCGGGCGCCCTTGGTGACGCCCAAAGCGCGTACCGTCAATGCGCGATCGATCTCACCCGAGGAGATGATCTTGACCCGTTTGATCTTCCCGGATACCAAGCCGGCCTTTCGCAATGAAGCCAAATCGACGACATCGCCCTCGACTCGTGCCAGCTCATGCAGGCGAACTTCATCGCTGATCAATGCCGTTCGAGAGCGAAAGCCCACCTTCGGGAGGCGACGCTGCAACGGCATCTGACCGCCCTCGAAGCCGACCTTGTGATAGCCGCCGGATCTGGCCTTCTGGCCCTTGTGCCCGCGGCCGCAGGTCTTGCCGAGGCCGCTGCCGATACCGCGGCCGACGCGCTTGGGGGCGCGCTTACTACCCGCCGCAGGCTTGATGTCATTGAGGCGCATCCGCGGACTCCTCCACAACCTTGACCATGTACGAGACCTTTCTCACCATGCCGCGCGTAGCCGGCGTGTCCTCGACCTCCACGACCTGATGCATACGCCGCAGTCCCAGACCCTGGACGCACGCTTTATGCGTTGCCAGTCGCCCCCCGAGGCCACGCACCAGGGTAACCTTCATCCGCTTCTTGTCAGCCATCGCTTACCCCCGTGGGACCCTTATCCCAGGATCTCTTCAACCGTCTTGCCACGCTTGGCGGCCACATTTTCGGCATCTGTCATCAACCCCAGGCCCTTGATGGTTGCCTGGACCACGTTGATCGGATTGTTGGTCCCGATGCATTTGGCGAGCACATTCTGAACACCGAGCACCTCGAACACTGCCCGCATGGCCCCGCCGGCGATGATGCCGGTACCATCCGAGGCCGGCTTCATGAAGACCTTCGCCGCGCCGTGGCGGCCCATCATGGGGTACTGCAGGGTCGTGCCCTTGAGCTTGACCTCGACCAAATTCTTGCGCGCGCCCTCCATCGCCTTCTGGATGGCGACGGGCACTTCACGCGCCTTCCCGGTACCATAGCCGACGCGACCTTTGCCGTCGCCGACCACGGTCAAGGCAGAGAAGCCGAATTGCCGGCCACCCTTGACCACCTTGGCGACACGGTTCACTGCTACGAGCTTCTCGAGGAGGTCGTCACCTTCCTGCTTGGGGTTGTAATTCGCCATCTTTCAGCCCTTAGAATTTGAGTCCGCCTTCCCGCGCCGCCTCGGCAAGTGCCTTCACCCGCCCATGGTAGCGAAAGCCCGAGCGGTCGAATGCTACACTTTCGATGCCCGCCGACCTGGCTCGCTCGGCGATGACCTTGCCGATGGCAGCAGCGGCCGTAGTGTTCCCCGAAGGCCCCTCGCTCGACTGGCGGTACTGCTTTTCGACGGTCGAAGCACTTGCGACCACCTTGCCGCCGCCTGGCTCGATGACCTGGGCATACATGTGGCGCGGCGTCCGGAAGACGCACAGCCGGTGAACACCCAGCTCCCGGATCTTGGCACGGGCCCGAGCGGCGCGGCGTATACGAGCTTGTTTCTTGTCCATCCCAATACCCCTACTTCTTCTTCGCCTCTTTGCGCAGGACCTGCTCGTTCGCGTAGCGCACGCCCTTGCCTTTATATGGCTCCGGCGGACGAAAACCGCGAATTTCCGAGGCGACCTGACCTACCCGCTGCTTGTCGGCACCGCTCACGACGATCTCCGTAGGCGACGGGGTCGCAACCTCTACGCCTTCGGGCACCGGATAGTCGACCGGATGCGAAAATCCCAGGCTCAGATTCAACACCTTGCCCTTTGCCTGGGCGCGGTAGCCGACACCGACCAGGGTCAGCTTTCGCTCGAACCCGGTTCCGCAACCAACCACCATATTGTTGACCAGCGCGCGAGTGGTCCCCGCCAGGGCCCAGGACTCCTTTGCCTCATCGACCGGGCTAACCTTCAGCTCCCCATCTTCCTGCGCTATCCTGACCTTCGGGTGAATGCTCCAGGTAAGATTGCCCTTCGCTCCCTTGACCCTGACTTCCTGGCCGGAAATCTCCACCGCAATCCCCTTCGGCACGGTGATGGGCGCCTTTGCAATACGTGACATCTCTCGCCTCCCGCTCTTCAGGCAACGTAGGCGAGGATCTCGCCGCCCTGCCCCGCCTCGCGCGCCGCCCGATCGGACATGAGCCCCCCGGACGTGGACACAATGGCCACACCGAGGCCTCCCATGACTCTGGGGAGATCGTCTTTTCCCCGATAAATGCGCAGGCCGGGTCGTGAGACCCGCTTGAGAAGCTCGATGACCGGCTTGCCGCGGTGGTATTTCAGCTTGATGACCAACTGCGGCTTGTTGCCCTCTGACTCCAGCGACACATCGCTCAAGTAGCCCTCCTCCTCCAGCAGCCTGGCGATCGCCACCTTCAGCTTCGAGGACGGCATGGAGATGGTGATCTTGCCACGCGCCTGGCCGTTGCGGATGCGGGTCAGCATATCCGCGATAGGATCCGACATACTCATGTGAATTTCCTCGGGTCAGCCCGCCGTTACGGCGCGATACCCGTCATTGAACCAACTCGATTCACCGCTGGCGAGCCTCTACAGGCCACTTCTCGAATCGATTACGCCCGTCCGCGCCCTACCAACTGGCCTTTACGAGCCCGGGCACATCCCCCCGCATGGCGGCCTCACGCAGCTTGTTTCTGCTCAGCCCGAACTTGCGGTAGACGGCATGTGGGCGCCCACTCACCCGGCAACGGCGCTGCTGACGGCTGGGGCTGGCGTCCCGCGGCAGCTTCTGCAGACTGGCGAGGGCTTCGTCGATCTGGTCTTGGCCCGCGTTGCGATCGTTGACGATCGCCTTGAGCGCCTTGCGCTTGTCCGCATACTTGGCTGCGGTTCTTGCGCGTTTTACCTCGCGCTCCAACATGCTCTTCTTTGCCATATCGCGCTCTCAGCTCCTGAAGGGGAACTTGAATGCCTCCAACAGCGCCCGCCCTTCCTCATCGGTAGGCGCACTGGTCGTGATGACGATATCCAGACCGCGCAGGACATCGATCTTGTCGTAATCGATCTCCGGGAAAACGATCTGCTCCTTCACCCCCATACTGTAGTTTCCGCGCCCATCGAACGACTTGGCGCTCAGTCCGCGGAAATCGCGGATGCGCGGGATGGCGACATTGATCAGCCGGTCCAGAAATTCGTACATGCGCTCCCGTCGCAGCGTGACCTTGCAACCGACGGCCCAACCCTCGCGGATCTTGAAAGCCGCCACCGACTTGCGCGCCTTGGTCACGATGGGCTGCTGCCCCGAGATCTTGCGCAGGTCGGAGACCGCATTGTCCATGACCTTCTTGTCGGCAATCGCTTCTCCCACACCCATGTTGAGCGTGATCTTCTCGATCCGCGGCACCTGCATCAGGGTGCTGTAACCGAATCGCTCCATGAGCTGGCCAACGATGCGCTCGCGGTACTCTGCCTGTAATCTGGACATGACTGTCTGGCTCAAACGTCAACGACTTCGCCGTTCGATTTGAAGACTCGGACCTTGCGTCCGTCCTCGAGAATCCTGAAGCCCACGCGGTCCGGACCGCCCTTCTCCGAGTTGTAGAGTCCTACGTTCGAGCGGTTCAAAGGCATCTCCTTGTCGACGATACCGCCCGGCACGCCCCTCTGCGGATTCGGCTTCTGGTGCTTCTTGGCCATATTGACGTTCTCGACAACGAGGCGCTCGGCGTCCAGAACGCGCAGCACGGTCCCGCGCTTGCCTTTGTCTTTTCCGGTGAGGACGACGACTTCGTCACCCTGTCTGATCTTTCGCATCTGCGTACCTCGCGGGACGGAAACCCCCGCCGTTTCTTGCCAGGCAAACAGCCGACAATGAAGAAACCCGGAAACCGCGTTCTCAGCCATTCTGCCCATACTCGGCCAGGATGACCGGACCATCGACCTTCCTGTCAAAGCACCTCCGGTGCCAGCGATATGATCTTCATGAACCGCTCGCCGCGCAGCTCCCTGGTCACGGGCCCGAAAATACGGGTACCTATGGGTTGAAGCTGATTGTTGAGCAGCACGGCGGCGTTGCCGTCGAATCGGATCGCGGACCCGTCGGGACGGCGGACGCCCTTCTTCGTACGCACGACCACCGCATGAAACACATCACCCTTCTTGACCTTCCCACGGGGAATCGCGTCCTTGACCGTGACCTTGATGACATCACCGATTCCGGCATAGCGCCGATGCGAGCCGCCCAGCACCTTGATGCACTGCACTCGCTTGGCACCGCTGTTGTCTGCGACGCCCAGGTTTGTCTGCATCTGTATCATTGTTCTTACTCAACATTCGCGGCAAAAGTCTCCGGCGTTGCCCCCTCGCGAGGGGGCCGAGCCGGAAGCTTGTCCTAGTCCTCAGCGTGCCTTCTCGACCACTTCCAGCAAGCGCCAGCTCTTGGTCTTGGACAGGGGGCGACATTGCTCCACGGTAACAAGGTCGCCGTTGCCGCAGCTGTTCTCACCGTCATGGGCGTGGATCTTGGTCGAGCGGCGAATGAACTTGCCATAGAGCGGATGTTTTACGCGGCGCTCCACAAGCACCGTAATCGTCTTGTCCATGGCATTGCTCACAACACGTCCCGTCAGCGTACGATTCCTCTTGCCTTCCTGGGTCATTGCGCGCCGCCTGTCTTCATTTCGTGCATTATCGTCTTGACCCTCGCAATGTCGCGCCGCACGGACCGCATCTGAGATGGTCGCGAGAGCTGTCCGGATCCCCTCTGCATGCGCAGATTGAACTGCTCTCTGAGCAGCCCTTCGAGCTGCTTCTGCAGATCTTCCAGGCTATCGCCGCGGAGCTCGCTTGCCTTCATCACATCACCGTCCGTCTCACAAAGCTCGTTTGAACCGGAAGCTTCGCGGCAGCCAGAGTGAATGCCTCGCGCGCCAGAACTTCCGGTACGCCTTCGATCTCGTAGAGCACCTTACCCGGCTGGATCAGGGCCACCCAGTACTCCACATTGCCCTTGCCCTTCCCCATCCGTACCTCCAAGGGTTTCTTGGAGATCGGCTTGTCGGGGAATACCCGGATCCAAAGCTTGCCGCCACGCTTAACCTTGCGCGTGATGGTGCGTCGGGCGGCCTCGATCTGGCGTGCCGTGAGGCGTCCCCTCGTGGTCGCCTTGAGCGCGTACTCGCCGAAGCTCACTCGGTTGCCCGACTGGGCGAGACCACGGTTACGCCCCTTCTGTTGCTTGCGGAACTTCGTTCGCTTGGGCTGCAGCATGACTCAGCCCCTCCCGCGTGCAGTCCTGGCGACAGGCTCTTGCGCTTCCTGCCCTGCGAAGACCTCGCCCTTGAAAATCCACACCTTGACGCCGAGCACACCATAGGTCGTCTTCGCCTCGGCAAATCCGTAGTCGATATCCGCCCGCAGAGTATGCAGGGGCACGCGACCCTCCCGGTACCACTCGCTGCGGGCGATCTCCGCCCCGTTGAGGCGTCCGGCGACATTGATCCGGATACCCTCGGCGCCCAGGCGCATCGCGCTCTGAACGGCGCGCTTCATGGCACGCCGAAACATGATGCGACGCTCGAGCTGCCCGGCCACGTTCTCGGCCACCAGTTGGGCATCCAACTCTGGCTTGCGGATCTCCTCGATGCTGATGTGCACCGGAATCCCCATCTTTTCGGACACCTGCTTGCGTAACCGATCAATGTCCTCGCCCTTCTTGCCGATCACCACCCCCGGACGCGCCGTGTGGATGGTGATGTGGGCATTCTTCGCGGGGCGATCTATCTGGATCCTGCTGACGGATGCCTGGGAGAGACGTTTCTTGAGAAACTCCCGCACCTGAAGGTCCGTGTTGAGGAGATCCGCGTACTCTTTGGAATCGGCATACCACTTGGACGTCCAGTCCTTCACGATTCCAAGACGCATACCGGTTGGATGTGCTTTCTGACCCATGCTGGCTGCTCTTGCTTCTAGCTCTCGGCGACGGTCACTCTGATGTGACTGGTGCGCTTGCAGATTCTGCTGGCGCGGCCCTTGGCACGAGCGCGGATGCGCTTCATGGTCGGCCCTTCGCTCACCTGGATCCCCTGCACCTCGAGCTCGTCAACGTCGGCGCCCTCGTTGTGCTCGGCATTGGCGATGGCCGACTCCAGGACCTTCTTGATGATTCCGGCCCCCTTCTTGGGGCTGAAGGCAAGCAGGTCGATCGCCGCCTCCACCTTAAGACCACGGATCCGGTCTGCCACCAAGCGCGCCTTCTGCGCCGAGATACGGGCATGCTTGATACTTGCTTCGGCTTGCATCTACTTATCCTTCGGTCAGCTCTCGACGCCCACTGCTCTGGAGGCTACTTCTTGGCCTTACGGTCCGCCGCATGCCCCCGGTAAGTCCGGGTAAGGGCGAACTCGCCTAGCTTGTGTCCGATCATGTTCTCATTGACGAGAACCGGTACATGCTGCCGCCCGTTATGGACGGCTATGGTGAGACCAACCATCTCCGGCAATACCATGGAGCGGCGCGACCAGGTCTTGATGGGTCTCTTGCTGTTCTGCGCGACCGCCTCCTGAACCTTCTTCATCAGGTGGTGATCGATAAAGGGTCCCTTTCTGACGGAACGTGGCACTGGCTCGACCTCGACTCTCTATTTCTTTCCGCGACGGCGCACGATCATCTTGTCCGTGCGCTTGTTCTTACGCGTCTTGTACCCCTTGGTGGGCACGCCCCAGGGTGTGACCGGATGCCGCCCGCCCGAGGTACGACCCTCGCCGCCGCCGTGGGGGTGATCGACGGGGTTCATGACCACACCGCGCACGGTGGGGCGCGTGCCGCGCCAGCGCGTAGCCCCCGCCTTGCCCAGCTTGCGCAGACTGTGCTCCGCGTTCCCGACCTCTCCGACCACCGCCCGGCACTCCGCGAAGATCTTGCGCATCTCCCCGGAGCGCATGCGCAGGGTGGCATGCCGGCCATCGCGGGCAATGAGCTGCGCAGAGCAGCCGGCTGCCCGAGCGAGCTGTGCCCCTTTGCCGGGCCGCATTTCGATGCAATGCACCTGGGTGCCCAGCGGAATATTGCGCAGCGGCAGGCAGTTTCCGGGACTGATGGGCGCATCCTCCCCCGCCACGACGCGGCCGCCTACACTCAACCCCTTCGGGGCGATGATGTAGGCACGCTCCCCGTCAAGGTACTTGAGCAGGGCCAGGCTGGCACTGCGATTCGGATCGTACTCGATCCGCTCCACGACAGCCGGAACCCCTTCCTTGTTGCGCTTGAAGTCCACGAGGCGATAGCGCTGCTTGTGCCCGCCTCCGCGGTGCCGCACCGTGATACGCCCCTTGTTGTTGCGCCCGCCGGTCTTGCTCTTCTTCTCGAGCAGCGGCCCAAAGGGTGCTCCCTTGTGGATCTCCGGCGTTACGACCTTGACGACGAAACGTCGGCCCGGGGAGGTAGGGTTTGTCTTTACGAGTGCCATCTTGCGTCGTCCTGGCTATGGTGAAGCGACATCAGGCACCGCCGCCGAAGTCGATGTCGTGCCCGGGCTGCAGTCGAACATAGGCCTTCCGCCAGCCGGGACGCGCGCCCAGGCGACGTCCGAAACGCTTTGTCTTCCCTTTTACGTTGAGTACCTGAACCCGGTCCACCTTGACGTTGAACATCAGCTCGACGGCACGGCCGATCTCCCGCTTGGTCGCATCAGGGACGACCCGGAATGCGTACCTGGCACTCGTGTCCGCTGCGATAGTCGCCTTTTCGGAGATTATCGGGCTCAGCAGCACCTTCATCAGCCGTTCCTGATTCATGCCAACCGTTCCTCCAGCTTGCGGACCGCAGCTTCCGTCAGAATCAGGTTGTCGAAGGCGATCAGGCTCACCGGATCGACTTGCTGCACGGCCATCACATCCACTCTGGGCAGATTACGCGCGGCCAGGAAGAGGATGCCATCGACGTCCTCGGTCAGGATCAATGCACCCGAGACCCCCAAGTCCTTCAGCCTTTGCGCAAGCTCTTTGGTCTTCGGCACTGCAAGCGAGAACTCGGGCAAGACCAGCAAGCGCTCCTGCCGGGCCAGCTCCGAGAGGATGGAGCGCACGGCACCGCGGTACATCTTGCGGTTCACCTTCTGCGAGTAATCTCTGGGCCGGGCCGCGAATGTGACCCCGCCGCCACGCCAAATCGGGCTACGGCTGGTTCCGGCACGAGCCCGTCCGGTGCCCTTTTGACGGTAGGGCTTGCTGCCGCCGCCACGCACATCGGAGCGGCTCTTCTGGGCCTTGGTCCCCGCGCGCCCGGCGGCCATATAGGCGGTCACCACCTGATGAATGAGCTCGGGCTTGTAGCCGGTCCCGAACACGGAGTCCGAGACCTGAAGGCCGTCGCTGCTGTTGCGAATCGAGAGCTCCATCGCGGATCAACCCTTGCTTTTCTGCTTGACCGATGGCAGCACGACCAGCCGTCCGCCGGCAGGGCCCGGCACGCTGCCCTTCACCAGCAGCAAACTGCGCGCTTCATCGACCCGCACCACTTCCAGATTCTGCTGGCAGCGATTGACGTTTCCCATCTGACCGGCCATGCGCTTGCCCTTGAACACCCGCCCCGGCGTTTGATTCTGCCCGATCGATCCCGGGGCGCGGTGGGACAGGGAGTTTCCGTGCGTGGAATCCTGTCCCCTGAAATGATGGCGTTTGATCGCACCCGCGAAGCCCTTTCCCTTGCTCACGCCCCGAACGTCGACCTTCTGGCCGACCTCGAATATACCGACCGTGATCTCTTGACCGGCAGACAGCTCGGCCCCCTCGTCCCCGATCAGGCGGAGCTCGCCCACCAAGCTGCCGGGCGCCACGCCGGCCTTGCGATAGTGCCCGCTTTCCGGCTGATTGACGCGCGATGCCTTGCGCACACCGGCCGTCACCTGCACCGCCCGGTAGCCGTCGCTCTCATCGGTCTTGACCTGAGACACTCGGTTCGGCGTCACTTCGATGACCGTCACCGGCACGGTCAGACCCTCTTCGGTGAAGAGTCGGGTCATGCCCGCCTTGCGCCCCATCACACCAATCGCCATGGTCGTTTCCTCAGCTCAGCTTGATCTGGACGTCCACACCGGCGGCCAGATCCAGCTTCATCAGGGCATCCACCGTCTTGTCGGTCGGATCGACGATGTCCATCAGGCGCTTATGGGTACGCAGCTCGTACTGATCCCGTGCGTCCTTGTTGACATGCGGTGAGACGAGCACGGTGAAGCGCTCCTTCTTCGAGGGCAGAGGGACTGGGCCACGAACCTGCGCGCCCGTCCTCTTTGCCGTGTCGACGATCTCCCGCGCCGACTGGTCGATCAGCCGGTGGTCGAAGGCCTTGAGGCGAATCCGAATTCTCTGGCTTGCCATTGCGCTCACTACTCGATGATCTTGGCGACCACGCCGGCGCCGACAGTGCGCCCGCCCTCGCGCACCGCAAAGCGCAGCCCCTCTTCCATGGCGATGGGCGCAATCAGGGTGACCGTCATTTTTACGTTGTCACCGGGCATCACCATCTCGATCCCTTCGGGCAGCTCGCAGGCTCCGGTAACGTCCGTGGTACGGAAGTAGAACTGCGGTCGGTACCCGTTGAAGAACGGGGTGTGCCGCCCGCCCTCTTCCTTGCTCAGCACGTACACCTCTGCATCGAAGTGCGTGTGCGGCGTGATGGTCCCTGGCTTGGCCAATACCTGACCGCGCTCGACGTCGTCACGCTTGGTGCCTCGCAACAGGACTCCGATGTTGTCCCCGGCCTGCCCCTGATCGAGCAGCTTGCGGAACATCTCGACTCCCGTGCAGGTGGTCTTGGCCGTCGGGCGGATGCCCACGATCTCGACCTCTTCACCGACCTTGACCACTCCGCGCTCGACTCGCCCGGTCACGACAGTGCCACGCCCGGAGATGGAGAAGACGTCTTCGATGGGCATCAGGAAGGGATGATCGATGTCGCGCATCGGCTCGGGGATGTAGCTGTCCATCGCCTCGACCAGCTTGATGATGGACTCCGCTCCGAGCTCTCCCTTGTCCCCTTCCAGCGCCTTGAGCGCCGAGCCGGTGATGATGGGGGTGTCATCGCCGGGAAATTCGTAGCTGTCCAGCAACTCGCGCACTTCCATCTCGACCAGCTCGAGCAGCTCGGCATCGTCGACCATGTCGGCCTTGTTCAAGTACACGACGATGTAGGGCACGCCCACCTGGCGCGCCAGCAGGATGTGCTCGCGCGTCTGCGGCATGGGCCCGTCGGCGGCGGAGACGACCAGCACCGCTCCGTCCATCTGCGCCGCTCCCGTGATCATGTTCTTCACGTAGTCGGCATGGCCCGGGCAGTCCACGTGCGCGTAATGGCGCGTCGGCGATTCGTATTCCACGTGCGCCGTCGAAATCGTGATGCCACGCGCCTTCTCTTCCGGCGCAGCGTCGATCGCGCTGTAGTCCTTGAAGTCGCCGCCAAAACGCTCGGCCCCGACCTTCGTCAGCGCCGCCGTCAGCGTCGTCTTGCCGTGATCCACGTGGCCAATCGTGCCCACGTTCACATGCGGCTTGGTGCGTTCGAACTTACCCTTTGCCATGCGCGTAAAACCCCG